>JBASWX010000859.1:0-9842 GCA_049276695.1 Planctomycetota bacterium | reverse complement strand
GTCCGATGCACCGCCGCCGGCGCCGCGGAGCACCCGCCGGCCTGCTGGCGGCGACGGCGACATCGAGGCCGAACTCGAGGCGCTGCGCGCCGAGCTGGCCGAACTGCGGCGGCAGCTGCAGGAACTGCGCAAGGGCAAGGAGCCGGAAGCCACCGAGAAGAAGGGCAAGGACACGCCGCGGGAATAGACGGCCCGCGGACCGGGTCGAAGGCGGCTGGACCCAGGAATGCGTGGTGCCTCGTGGACACGTGGCGACCTCGCACCGACGCTTCGCCCGCCGATGCTCCGCCCGTCGAGTTCGCCGCTGCGCGCCCCCGCCGCTGACCGGCGGCGCCCGATCCTGCCCCCCGGGGCGACGGTCGTGGTGACTGGCGGCGCCGGCTTCGTCGGCTCGCACCTGGCCGAGGCGCTGTTGCTGCGCGGGCACGCCGTGCACGTGGTCGACGACCTGTCGACCGGGCGCCTCGACAACCTGGCGGCGATCGCAGCGCACCCGGCGCTGCGCGTCACGGTCGGCTCGGTCGCGGACCCGCAGGTTGCCGCGCCGGCGGTGGGCTCGGCCGATGCGGTGTTCCATCTCGCCGGCGTCGTCGGCGTCCAGAAGCTCGCCGCCGAACCGCTCGCGGTGATGCAGCGCAACCTGCACGCCACCGAACAGGTGCTCACCGCCGCCGCCGCCGCGGGCGTTCCCGTGCTGTTCACGTCGAGCAGCGAGGTCTACGGCGACGGTCGGGTGCCGTTCTGCGAAGAGGACCCGGTGCGCCCGGGCACCACCGAGGGCCTGCGCGGCGGCTACGCCTGCGCCAAGGCGATGGGGGAGTGGCTGGCGTTCGGGCATGCGCACCAGAGTTCGCTGCCGGTCGTCGTGGCGCGCCTGTTCAACACCGTCGGGCCGCGGCAGTCCGGCGAGGCCGGCATGGTGCTGCCGCGCTTCGTGCGGCAGGCGGTGCGCGGCGAGGCGATCACCGTCTACGGCGATGGCGCCCAGACCCGGTGCTTCGCGCACGTCGGCGACGTGGTGGCTGCCTTGATCGATCTGGCGTCGGTGCCGGCGGCGGTTGGCCGCGTGTTCAACGTCGGCAGCGATGCCGAGACGTCGGTGCTCGCGTTGGCCGAACTGGTGCGGGAGCGCGCCGGCAGCAACTCACCGATCGTGCGCGTGCCGTTCGCCGAGGTGTTCCCGCGCGGCTTCGTCGATCCGATGCGCCGGGTGCCCTCGCTCGTGCGCCTGCGTGCGGCGATCGGCCGGGCGCCGGCGACGCCGCTGCCGGCGATCGTCGACGAACTGATCGCGTGTGTGCGCGCCGGGCAGCCGGCGGCCGGGATCGCTGCGCGCTGACGCGAGCAGCGGGCGGCCAAAAAAACACCGCCCGGCACTCGCATGCCGGGCGGCGGAATGGGGCTCGCACCCCGGTCCTGACTTGCGCCAGCTCGCTAGCGTTCACACTTCATGCTCACACCTCGCTCCAAGGCACCGCAGTCTCGCCAACCACGGTACCCCCTGCTGGCGCACGAACGAACGCGCAGCGGGGGCAGTCTCGCCAACCGCACCCCGCGCGCGTGGTGTCTCCCAACGGATCCCTGTCGCTGAACCGCCTCATCGCATCGTTCTGACCGTCGCTCGCGCCCGTTCCAATTCGACGCAGGAGCCAGCCCACTCGGGCGCGGCGAACCAACTGCCGGTTCCTGCGACTGCGCTGTCGAGCAAGCACCGTGCCGGCACGGAACACGTTCCCGCGTGAGCGTAAGTGCCCCAGAAGTGGCCCGAATGTGCGCGATTCCGGGTCGCCTGGCGCCGGCAGCGGGACGGCAGTCCCGCGGGTGGGATCGGCCGGGACGAATCGCCGGCGGAATCACGCGCGGGTGGTGGAACTGATGACTTGCGTGGGCCTGCCCCTGCCGGTGGTGTCCGGGAGCCGCGCGGCGACCGGGCGCTTGTGTGCCTGGCGGGTGGGTCCACGCAAGTCACCGCCCTCGGCCGGTCGCGTCGCCACCAGCCAGGGAAGTCGATGGCGGTGCGAGGGTTGGGAGCGGGGGTTGCCTGGGTCGGGCGGCTCCGTATCGTGCTCGCCCCTTGTTGGCCCGCTCTCCTGCAGCTCTGGTGGTCGAAGGCTCGCGCGGCGGCGTCCGCCTCGTGGCCTTCCTGGCGCGGATCGCGCCGGCGGTCCACCGCGTCGACCTCCGGCAGCACGTCGCCGCGGGTGCGGTGCGGGTGAACGGCGAGGTCGCCAGCGCCGACCTGGATCTGCGCCCGGGCGACGTCGTGGAACTGCTGGCGCCGTTGCCGGCGCCGCGCCCGGTGCAACCAGGCACCCGCGAACTGCCGGCGGTGCTGTTCGAAAGCCCCCACGCGCTGGTCATCGACAAGCCCGCGGGGGTGCCCACCGTGCCCGACCGGGCCGGCGAAGCGGGGATCCATGGCCTGCTGCCAGGCCTGCGCCCGGGCGACGACTTGCGCATCGTGCACCGCCTCGATCGCGACACCTCGGGCTGCCTGATCCTGGCGAAGGGGCTCGCCGCGGCGCGTCACTTCGACCGGGCGTTCGCGGACGGTGGCGTCGCGAAGACCTACGTGGCGCTGGCGCACGGCGCGATCGCCAACGCCGAGTTCACGATCGACCGCTGGCTCGGTCCCGACAAGCAACGCCCCGGCAAGGTCGTCGCCGCCGAGTCCGAGCGCCGCGGCTTCCGCGCCGCCCACACGGCGGTCCGGATCCGCCAGCGCTTCGGTCGCCACACGCTGCTCGAACTGCGGCCGACCACGGGCCGCGGTCACCAGCTGCGCGTGCACCTGCAGGCGATCGGGCACCCGATCGTCGGCGACGCCGACTACGGCGGCGAGCCGCTGTGGTTGTCGCGGCTCAAGCCGGGCTACAAGCAGACCGGCACCGCCGAGCGGCCGCTGGCCGCGCGCATGTTCCTGCACGCCGAGTGCATTGCGTTCCAGGATGTCGACGGCGTGCCGGTGCAGGTCGACTCGCCGCTGCCGACCGACCTTGCGCCCGCACTGCGGGCGCTCCTGACCCACGACCCACCGCGGAGTCCGCCGTGCGCCTGAAGACGATTCCCGAGGACTTCCGGGTCAAGGAACTGCTGCAGTGGGACGACGTGCCCGGCGGCGACTTCGTCGTGCACCTGCTGCACAAGGAGAAGCTGTCGACACCGGAGGCGCTGTCGCTGGTCGCACGCGAAGCCGACGTCGACCGTTCCGCGATCGCCTACGCGGGACTGAAGGACCGCCAGGCGGTCACCGAGCAGTTCGTCACGATCGAGCGCCGCGCCGTCGAACTGCGGCGGAACGACCTGCGGCTGCAGCCGGTCGGCACCACCGACCGCGCACTCAACAGCCGGATGAGCAGCGGCAACGCGTTCACGGTGGTGGCGCGCGACCTGCAGCCCGCGCGCGCCGCGTGGCTGCGCCGCAGCGTGCCGTCGCTGGTCAAGACCGGGTTCCCGAACTACTTCGACGACCAGCGTTTCGGCTGCCTGCGCCACGGCCAGGGCTTCCCGATGCTCAGCGTGCTGCTCGGCGACTTCGAGCGCGCGCTGCAGCAGTTCGTCGCCGAGCCGTCGCCGGTCGCGATCACCGGCGACGTCAAGCTGAAGCGCACGCTGCAGCTGCGCTGGCGCGACTGGGAGACCTGCGCGCGCATCGCCCGCGGCCCCGCCTACGAGCCGCTGTTCGCGCACCTGGTCGCCAACCCCGACGACTTCCGCGGCGCGCTGCAGTTCGTACCGCTGCGGCTGCGCGTGATCCATGCGTTCGCGTACCAGTCGTTCCTGTGGAACCGGGCGCTGAGCCAGCTGCTGTGGGGCGGCGTCGAGTCGGCGCAGCGGCTGCGACTGTCGACGCTCGCCGGTGACCTGCTGGCGTGGAAGTACCTGGCGCCCGAACGCGAGCAGAAGCTGCTGGCGATGAGCACGCCGCTGTTCGGGCCGGAAGGCGACGGCGGCAGTGCGCCGTTCCGCGCCGCGATGATCGAGGAACTGCGCGGTGCCGGCCTGCGCCGCGCCGACTTCGCCGAGCACCAGGTGCCCGGCATGCTGTGGAAGGAGGAGCCGCGCGCGGCGCTGGTGAAGCCGACCGACGTCGGCGACGTGCGCCTGGAGCCCGACGAGATGAACACCGGCAAGGTCAAGGCGACGCTGCAGTTCAGCCTGCCGCGCGGCGCCTACGCGACGATGTTGATCAAGCGGCTGGCGGCGCCGGGCTGGTACGCGTACCGCGACCGTGACGAGCGCGACGAACGGCGCGACGACCGCCGCGACGATCGCCGCGATCGCCCGTACGCCGGGTCGGCGCGCGGGCACGAGCACGACCACGACGAGGACGAAGCATGAGCGACAAGGCGCTGGGCATCATCGGCGGCTCGGGCATCTACGACCTGCCAGGGCTCGAGCAACGCGCCGAGATCACCGTCGACACGCCGTTCGGACCGCCGAGCGATGCGCTGATCACCGGCACGCTGCACGGCGTCAAGATGGCGTTCCTGCCGCGGCACGGCCGCGGCCATCGCCTCGCACCGCACGAGCTGCCGTTCCGCGCCAACATCCACGCGATGAAGCAGCTCGGCATGGCCGCGGTCGTCGGCATCTCGGCGGTCGGCTCGATGCAGGAGGCGCTGAAGCCAGGGCACCTGGTGCTGGTCGACCAGTTCGTCGACCGCACGCGCGGCCGCACGCAGGAGTCGACGTTCTTCGGCGACGGCTGCGTGGCGCACGCGCACTTCGCCGACCCGGTGTGGGAACCGCTGCGCCAGCTCGCGCTGCAGGCGGCCCGCAATGCCGGGGCGACGGCGCACGACGGCGGCACCTACCTGTGCATGGAAGGGCCGCTGTTCAGCACGCGCGCCGAGTCGAAGCTGTACCGCAGCTGGGGCGTGGACGTGATCGGCATGACCAACCTGCAGGAGGCCAAGCTCGCGCGCGAGGCCGAGATCGCCTACACGACGATTGCGCTGGTCACCGACTACGACTGCTGGCACGAAACCGAGGCCGACGTCGACGTCAGCGCGGTGCTGGCGGTGCTGCGCCAGAACGTCGACCTGGCGCGGCGCGTCGTCGTCGAACTGGCGAAGCTGGTGGCCGGCAGTCCGCCGATCAGCGCCGCCGGGGGCATGCAGCACGCGGTGATCACGCACCAGGACGCGATCTCCGCCGACGCGCGCCGGCGGCTGCAGCTGCTGATCGGCAAGTACCTGGGCTGATCGGCGCGTCCTTGCGTTCCACACCGTGCCGAGGACCATCACGGCCATGGCGAAGTCCGCGTGTCCGCTGTCGCAGTCGCAGTTCCTGGCCAAGGCCGAACCGCTGAAGGTGTCGATCCACGGTCAGGAGATGCTGGCCGAGGTCAAGGCGTTCTCGACCGGGTCGTTCGGCTGGTACCTGAACGGCAAGACAGTCGTAACCGTCGACGGCAAGGCGGTCTCGGTGCAGATCGGCATGAACCTGACGATCGTCGGCAGCAAGGACGCGCCGCGCGACGGCTGAGGCAGCCGCAAGTCGGCACTCGGCAGTGGAGCCCGCCCCGGCCCTACGGGTAGCCTGACTGCCCGTGCAAGTCGGCCTGCGCAAGCTCCTGATGACCTCGCTGCTGGCGTCGTTCGTGGGCCAGAGCGCGCTCGTCTATTTCGACGGCACCGCGGCGCCGGCCGCCATGGTGCTCAGTGAAGAGGGCGTGCAGGGGCGCCGGTTGTGGCACCAGTTCAACTGCGGCGTCTGCCACCAGATCTACGGCTTCGGCGGCTTCCTCGGCCCGGACCTCACCAACGCGGCGCCGCGGCTGACCCGCGTGCGGCTGGACGAGGTGCTGATCAATGGCATTGGCCAGATGCCGGCGTTCCATCTCGATCAGGACCAGATCAGTGCGATCGAGGCGTACCTGCACGAACTGAACAAGACCGGCGTCGGCGTGGCGCGGCGTTCGGTGCCGCTGCTGCCGGACGTGGTGTGGGCGGCGATCGACGCGCACGCGCAGGCGAAGGTGCCGCCGGAACCGGTGCGGCGCGGGCTCGCCGCGTTCCGCGCCAACTGCACGACCTGCCACGTGCCGCTGCAGAGCACGCCGCTCGGCCTGCAGACCGCGCCCGACCTGAGCACGGTGGTGGCGCGGCTCGACGACGCGGCGATCCGCCGCACGATCGTCGAAGGCCGGCCCGCAAAGGGCATGCTGCCGTGGCCGGCCCTCGGCGACGCTACGGTCGGTGACCTGGTCGCGTGGTTGCACTGGCTGCACGGCGAACGGGCCGCGATCCGCGCGCGGGTGCCCGGCGACGACGCCGAGCAGGGCCTGCCGTGGTGGGAGTACCGATGACCCAGACCGTTGATGCTCGCGCGGTCGGGAGCGCGCCGGTGCCGGCACCGCAGGTGCAACCGCTGGCCGGACAGCAGGTCGACCGCACGGTGGTGATCCAATTGCGCATGGCGCTGACCTGCATCGTGGTCGCGGTCGGCGGCGGCGCCTTGGCGGCGCTGCACTATCTGCCGGGTGTGTCGCAGTGGCTGAACACGCAGTCGGTGACGCTGACCCGGATGCGGCCGCTGCACACCACCTTCGCGACGCTGTGGATCTACGGCGGCTCGCTGGCGGTGATGTACCACTTCCTGTCGACGCACCACGGCGGCCTCGACCGCGGCGACCGCCGGCGTTTCTGGTTCCACACCGCGTGCTGGCTCGCCGCGGGGCTCGGCATCTTCGGCACGCTCGCGGCGGGCATCGTGTCGGGACGCGAGTACCTCGACTTCCACCCGGTGTTCAGCGCGGTGCTGCTGGCCGGCTGGCTGGCGTTCGCGTGGACGTTCCTCAAGCGGCTGCGGCACGGCTTCTGGGCGCAGCCGATCTGGCTGTGGTTCTGGACGGTCGGCACCCTGTACTTCGCCTACACCTTCGTCGAGGGCCACGTGTGGCTGCTGCCGTCGGTGTTCGAGAACCCGGTGCGCGACCTGCAGCTGCAGTGGAAGTCGTGCGGCACGCTGGTCGGCTCGTTCAACTTCCTGATGTACGGCTCGCTCGCCTACGTCGGCGAGAAGCTGACGGGGGACAAGCGCTACGGGCAGTCGCCGATCGCGTTCTGGTTGTTCGGCGTCGGCTGCCTCAACTCGTTCACCAACTACGCGCACCACACCTACCACCTGCCACAGACGCCCGCGGTGAAGTGGATCGCGTTCGTCGTGTCGATGGCCGAGGTGGTGATCCTGTGGAAGGTCATGCTTGACCTGGGCCGGGCGGTGAGGGAGGGCAGGCCAAAGCAGTTCTGCGGTCGGGCCGGCTGGTTCGCCGCGTCGAAGTGGTGGACCGGCGCGATGCTGCTGGTCTCGATCGTGATCTCGGTGCCGAACTGGAACGCCGTGATCCACGGCACCCAGGCGATCGTCGCGCACGCGATGGGCACCACGATCGGCATCGACACGCTGGTGCTGCTCGGCACCGCGAGCTGGCTGATCGGCGAGGCCGGCGGGTCGTCGGCGCTGGCGCGCCTCGACAGCGGTGTGCAACGGCAGTGCGTGCGCTGGATCGCGTGGGTGCTGGCGGTGCTGGTGGGCTGGCTGTTCGCCGCCGGCGCCACCCATGGCTGGCACCGCTACGTCGGCGAGTCGACGCCGGACTGGGTGGTGCAGAGCCGCTTCGTGCTGCCGGTGTTCGGCGGCGTGCTCGGCGCCTGGTTGCTGGTCGTGGCGATCCGCTTCCTGCGCCTCTTGCGCGCGGGATGACGTGCTCGCGGACGTGCACGTGGTGCTGGTCCGGCCGCAGAAGGCCGGCAACCTCGGGGCGGTCGCGCGCGCGCTGAAGAACTTCGGGTTGTCGCGACTGACGCTGGTCGACTCGCAGGTCGGCTCGCTGGTCGACGCCTACCAGATGGCGGTGCACGCGCACGACGTGCTCGACGGGGCCGCCCGCGCCGACGACCTGGCGGCGGTGATCGCCGAGGCGCGCTGGGTCGTGGGCACCACCAACCGGCCGCAGCCCGGCATGCAGGTGCTGACGCCGCGCGAGGTCGCCGAGGCGGCGGGGCAACGCGGACCGCCGACGCTGTTGTTCGGCTGCGAACTTCACGGGCTGACCCAGGCCGAACTGCTGCACTGCCACGCTGCGTCGACGATCCCGGTGGCGAAGGCGCAGTCGTCGCTGAACCTGGCGCAGGCGGTGTGCGTCTACGCCGCCGAACTGTTCGCGCGCTGGGGTGCGGCTGGTCCCGACGCACTGCCGCGGCCGGCCGCGGCCGGCGCCGACTTGCGCCTGCTGCAGGAACTCGAGCGGTTGCTGACCGAGCTGTTGCTGACCAGTGCGTGGCGCGACGCCAGCCGCAAGGACAACGCGATTGCGGAACTGGTGCAGCCGCTGTACCGCGCCCGGCTCACCGAGGCCGAGGTGCGCGCATGGCTGGTCGCACTCGGCAAGGCCGCCCAGCGTTGATCGCCCGCGGCCGCGGGCTCAGTGGCCGAGGGCGTCGCCGACCTGGTCGGCCGCGCGTTCGCCGGTCTCGACTGCGCCTTCGAGATAGCCCTGCGCGTCCTGCGAGGTGTGCTCGCCGCAGAACCAGGCGTTGGCCTCGGGCTCGCCCTCGACGCCGGCGAACAGCTGGTACTGGCCGACCTTCCAGAACGAGTAGCTGCAGCGGCTGAGTTGGTTGTCGTGCCAGGTGTCGAGCGACGCGATGCCGTTCCAGCCGGCGATGCTGCCCGGCAGCACCGGCTCGATCTGGGCGGCGAACTGCGGCGCTTTGACCAGCGGATTGGCGCCGCCGAACGAGCGCGCGAGGTTGCCGCCGGTGTAGTCGACCAGGATGCCGCGCGCGCCGGGCTGGCCGCGCGTCACTTCCCAGGTCGCCTGGTAGCCGAGGTCGGCGTAGGTCTCGCCGTTGCAGCCCAGCGGTCGCCAGTGGCGCGTGGCGAACTGCACGTTCAGCTTGCTGTTGGCGCCGCGCCCGAGCTGGTCGATCGCCAGCCGCTTGCGCGCGCTCCAGTCGGCCGCGGTCAGGTCGACATCGGTGCCGAGCACCGCGAACGGCAGCGCGAACACGACGTGGTCGAAGTCGCCGGTCCAGGTGGGGCCGGGTGTCGCGAAGGTCAGCCGGATCCGCCCCGACGGCAGCTTCTGCACGGCCAGCAGCCGGTGCTGCGGCAGCAGTTGTCCGACCAGTTCGGCAGCCAGTGCGCCGACCAGCAGGTCGTTGCCGCCGACGATCTTGTACTTCTCGTTGCTCGGTCCGAACACGCGCAGGTGGCCGGGGCCGGAGTAGCCGAGCAGGTACAGCAGGTTCAACGCGCTCTGCTCGTGGGTCTCGGCGCCGTACTCGATCGTGTAGGCGGTCGCCAGCAGCTTGCCGAGCCGCGAGCCGAGGCCGCCGGGCACCGTCGCGGCGATCCACTGGTCGATCGACATTGCGTCGAGCTGGCGGCCGCGCGGACTCGACTGCAGGTACGTGGTCGGGTAGCCGGCCTGCGACAGGTCGCGGTGCAGGTCCTGCCACAGATCGCGCAGGTCGCGCGCCGCGTCGCGCGGGTCGTAGTCGGTGCCGGCGAAGCGGTAGCACGGCTCGGTGCCGTTCGCCTCGGCCGCCAGCACGTTGACCAGCGGCAACTGGAACTGCTGCGCCAGGTGGCGGATCGCGTGGTGCGACTGGTCGATCAGTTCGCCGCCGTGTTCGGCGAGCTGGCCGCCGGCGAAGTCGCCCCGACGCGTCCAGCAGCGGCCGCCGAAGCGGCTGTTCGCCTCGAACACGGTGGCGAACAGGCCGCGTTGTCGCAGGCGCAACGCGCAGGTCAGCCCGGCGAGGCCGCCGCCGACCACGGCGATGCTGGCAGTGCGTGCCGCGCGCGTGGGGGCCGGCAGCGGCAGTGCC
>JBASWX010000858.1:0-2938 GCA_049276695.1 Planctomycetota bacterium | reverse complement strand
GCACGGTGCTCGGCGGTCTGCTCGGCGGCTGGCTCGCAGTCGAAGCGTGGAAGTGGCGCGCCGGCGTCCGCCTCGCGACCGGCGGCGACTTCGCACTGCCACTGGCCATGGCGCTCGCCTGCGGGCGCATCGGCTGCTGGTTCGCGGGTTGCTGTGCCGGTGCGCCGTGCGCCGACGGCTGGCTTGCCACCACCGATGCCGCCGGCGTGCCGCGCTTCCCGGTGCAACTGCTCGAAGCCGCGTTCCACTTCGTCGCCGTTGTCGTGCTCGCGGTGCTGGCGAAGAAGAACGTCTGGCCGGCGCAGCGCCTCGGCGCCTATCTCGCCTGCTACGCAGCTGTGCGCTTCGTACTCGAGTTCCGCCGCCAGCACCCGCCAGTCGCGCTCGGCCTGTCGTGGCACCAGTTCCTGGCGCTCGCCCTGTTCGCGCTGGCCGGGACCACCTGGTGGCGGCGACGTCACATCTGCCCGGCGGCCAGGATGCCGTAGCACGAGCCGACCGCGAAGAACATCGCGAGCAGGATCCACGGCCAGTCCACAGCTTCCGGCGTGCGGGTGGCGCGCGGTGTCGCAAACAGGTGGAGCGCCTTGCCGAGTGCCGCGACCGCACACAGACCGACCCAGGTGACGAGCACGAGACCGGGCGTGCCCAGATCGCCGGCCGGTCGCGGCCAGAAACAAACCGCCGCGATCGCCGCGAGGTCGGCAAGCAGCACGACGAGGGCCGCGACGAGGAAGCCGGGTCGCTGCGGGCACGGGCGCTCGGCGGTCCGCAGCGTGCGCACGAGATCGCGGAGGACCAGCACCGTCACCCACAGCACCACGCCCGGGAGAGCGAGCAGGAACAACAGGAATGGCAGCGCCTCCATCGACAGCTATCGCCAGATCGACGCATAGCAAGTCCCGATGCCGAACGCGATCACCACGGCAATCCAGGCGAAGACCTCGGCTCCCCGACCACGGTGGGGCCGCGGCAGCGCCAGCGTGAACAGCGCGTAGGCGACCCCGGCGAGGGCGAGGCAACCGGGACCGACTACCAACCACGCGACCTGGTAGGTGCGTTCGTGGAAGTCGACGAACGCGGCCCACAGCGCGAGGGCGACCGCTCCAGCGAGGGCCAACGCCGCCGCGGCCAGCAGCCCAGCGTTCGCCCTTGGGCGTGGTTCGTCGGCGGCCACCCGGGGCCAGGCACTGCGCACCACCGCCACCGCCACCGCGACGATCGCGGCCGCGCCGACCACGCCGATGAGCCACATGCGGGTGACGATACGGCGCAGGGCGGCGAACGTCGTCAATCCCCTGAGCCGGCCAGGGCGCGCCAACGCGCCGGCCGCCGTTCCGCCGGCGCCAGGTCGCGCTCGATGCGGAAGAAGCCCTTTGGGAACGCGACACCAGCTTCGTCGGAGCCGCAGCCGCGCGTGATCCACGCCACGTCGTCGCGTTCGAGAGCGAACGCGCGCCCAACCAGCACGTCGATGCGCGTGGCGAGCGCGCGCCGTTCCTGCGGCGCGGTCGCGGGCCTCGCATCGGCAGCCCAGCCCTCCGCACGCGCCATCGTCCACAACGAGTCGTGCGCCGATAGCGTCCCGCACAACCGCAGCGCAAGCGTGGCCAGTTCCGCGACCACCGCGTCGTCGGCGCGCGGCAGCACGCAGTCGGCGAGCACGAAGCCGTTCAGGTTGGTGCCGCCGAGGCGCAGCCGCAGCGACCAGTCGAACGACAGCGAGCCGAGCACCGCGGCACCGAACGCAAGCAGGCGCAGCGGCGACGACGTGTGCAGCCGCGGCTCGAGCACGCCGAGCGAGTTGCCGCACGGCACGTCGGGCAAGAGGCACGCGATCGCGGTACGTTCGTTGGTCGCGTTCGACAGCGCGCGCAACGCGATGCGGGTGCGGCACCGCCGCAGCGCCGCCGCGCGCCACGGCGCCGCCGCGACCAGGAAGGCCGGACCGAGCCGGTGCGGATCAACGGGCGCCGCCCACTTCGTCTGGTGCCCGGTGCCGCCGACGTGTGCGCCGGTGTTCGGCTGCAGGTCGTACTGCATCGCGCCCTGCCACAGCGGGAGCAGGTCCGGGTGGCCGGGCCGCCGCCAGACCGCGTCGCCGCCCTGCAGCCAACCATCGGCCTCGGCGCGTTCGCACGGCACGAACTGATCGTGGTCGGCGGTCATGTTGAAGTCGCCCTGCCGCCAGGTGAACACGCCGCCAGCGCCGGTCAGCGGCGTGCCCGCGCGCTGCATGCGCAGCAGCAGTTCCAGGTCGGTGCGGTGTTCGACTTCGACGAAAGCGCCCGAATGCGGACTCGCGGCGCGCAGCTCGTCGCGACCGTAGATCACGTGCGGCGGTTCGGCAGCGGCCCACTCGCCTGCATCGGCGCGCCCGAACGCCGTCTTCATCGCGGTGGTCGCGCCGCCCTTCTGCGCGATCACGATGCCGAAGCGGTAGCGGCTGTCGATCGGGAACAGGCGTTTGCGGTTCTCCATCCCGAACGACCACTCCCACCCGCACTCGTCGAGCAGCAGCCGCCGCAGCGGCTCGGCGTCGCGATCGAACCACAGGCTCGCCGGCACGATCGCGCCGAGGCGGCCACCAGTGCGCAGCAGTTCGTGCGCACGTTCGACGAACAGCCGGTAGGTGAACAGCTTGCCGCGGCCCTGATGCCGGAAGCGCGGCCGCAGCGCTGCGACCCGTGCCGCCGCGTCCGGGCCCGACTGCAAGGTCTCCCACGGCGGGTTGGTCAGCACCGCGTCGAAGCTGCCGGGAACGAGATCGACCAGGCCGTCGCCGGCGCGGATCTGCGCCGCGATCGCCAGCGGGTCCAGTGCGCGGTCGCCGGCTTCCTCCCACACCGCGAGCGCGGCGAGCGCGGCGGCGGTGCCGTCGACGTCAACCCCGTGCAGACAGCGCACCGCGCGCCGCCCCGACCAACCGGCCCCGCGC
>JBASWX010000857.1:0-3133 GCA_049276695.1 Planctomycetota bacterium | reverse complement strand
GGATCGAGGTGCCGTTCGAGAACACCAGGTTGAGCGGGTTCGCCAGCGTGAACGCCGCGGCCTGCGAGGTCACCTGGATGCCGGCGAGCGACGGGCCCGGCGGGATCGCGAGTGCCTGCGTGCCGGTGCCGGCCGGCAGCGCGATCGGCACGCTGAACGACGCCAGGTTGCCGTTGGTGTAGGCGCGGCAGTTGGGCGCGCCGAGGAACGACAGGTCGAGGCCGGGCAGGGCCGTGTCGCCGAAGAACAGGATCGCGATCGGCGCGACGTTCGGCACGTTGGCGATCGCGTAGGTGAAGTTGGTCCCGAGCACCGGCAGGCCGGTGCCGGTCAGCGCGAGGCCAGGGCCGACCGGCACGTCGGTGATCAGCGTCGGCGTCGCGAACGCGGTCGACACGTCGGTGGTGCCCGGGTCGGGCGACGGGCCGCCGACCGAGTAGCCGATCAGGTAGTTGTTGCCACCGGGGTTGTAGGCGCCGAACACGATCGTGATGTCGCCCGTCGTCATGTTGAACTGGAACTGCAGCGTGTCGGCGACGGCCGTGTTCCAGCTGATCACGTTGTCCCAGGTCACGTAGGCGAAGCCGCCGGCTTCCTCGAATTTGATCAGGCCGCTGCCCGGCGCCGTCTGGTCGTAGTCGTGGATCGCGCCGACGACGGTGTTGGCCCAACCGAGGAACGTCGGGATCGTCGGCAGCACCGAGGCGCCGTTGCTGTTCGGCGACAGCGCGATGTGCGCGTTCGAGCAGATGGTCAGCGCCGATGTGGTGCCGCCGCCGGCGACCGGCATCGCGGTGGTCAACGGCACGGTCTGCACGACGTCGTCGCCGATCGCGACCTGGTACGAACCGGCCCCGGTCGGCACGATCGCACCGGGCAGCGAGTCGATCACCAGGTAGCCGTTCGCCTGCCGCAACATCGTCAGCACCCGGTTCGCCATGTCGAACGCGGGCGGCGTCATCATCTGGTAGAACGAGTCGTTGGCCTGGATGCAGCCGCTGCCGTAGTTCGCCGTGTCGGCGCAGTTGGTCAGCGCGGATGGCAGGTTGGCCCAGCCCGGCGGGGCCGACACGAAGTCCAGGTTCAGCGCCGGCATGTCGAACGTGCCGCCGGCGAAGAACTCGAACATCGTCGGGCTGGCGGTGCCGCCCGTCACCGACAGGTTGCTGGCTGTCGGCAGCACGGCGCCCTGGCCGGGCGACACGCCGACGATGCCGTTGGCCGCCGCCTGCGAGAAGGTCGACGCGTTCACCGTGCCGGCGCTGTAGTAGATCTTGATGTCGCCGTTGGGGAACAGCTGCATCTGGATCTGGAACTCGCTCGGGCTGCCGTAGTTCGTCGCCTGATCCCACGTGATCGAGCACCTGGTCGCGCTGCTGTTGATGTGGCAGGCGCCGCCGCTCGCCGCCACCATGAACAGGTCGGTCCACAGTGCACAGATGCGCGGCGAGCCGCCAACCAGTTCGGCGGCGGTCGCCGTGTAGTCGGCGGCGCCCGGCGCCGGCAGGCCGGCGTTCGACAGGTTGACGAAGCCGTTGGTGCAGACGTGCACGTCGGTGTAGGTGGCGCCGGCGAACGGGAAGGTGAAGCCGATCGGCTGGATCGGGAACATCACGTCGTCGCCGCTGCCCAGCGCGATGCCGAGGTTGCGCTCGGGGCAGTTCTGCGCGAGCAGCGCGGTGGAGAGGGCGAGCAGGACTCCGAGTCGGGGCAGGTGGCGGATCATGTGCATGACCGAGGTTGGTGGGAGAGTGCCGCCGCGGCCGCGCGGCGGCTGGGGACGAGAGACGAGACCGTGAAGTAACCAGCGTTCGCCCGCCACGGCAAGGTGCCCGGTCGTCGGGACCCGATCCCATGGCCTCGTCGCGGCATCGGAACCGCATGCCGCCCGAGCCGGCGGGCGGCGACCCGCGCGTGCGATGCAGCGGCGATGGCGCATACGCCCTGGCGTGGCACAATCGGGGGCAATGACCACGGATCCCGGTGGACTGCCGGCCTGGGAACGGCTGCTCGCGGCGGAACGGCACCTGCAACAACTCCTGCCCGGCACGGTACTCGTAGGCGGTACCGCCGCGGCGCTGCACGCCCGACACCGGGTCAGCCAGGACGGCGACCACGTGCTGGCGGACCTGCGCGACCGCTTCGACGAAGTGCTCGCGTCGCTCGAAGCGGCGGCGGGCTGGCAGACGGAACGCGTGCAGCGACCGGTGTTGGTGCTCGGCCGCCTGGACGGGGTGATGACCGGCATCCGGCAGTTGCGCCGGACGCGGCCGCTGGAGACGGAGGTGGTCGCCGGGCTGCGCGTGCCGACGCTCGCGGAGATGGCGCGGATCAAGGCCTGGTTGCTGGCGACCCGCAACACCGTGCGCGACTACCTCGACACGGTCGTGCTGCTGGACCGGCTCGGTGACATCGCAGTGCGCGCCGCGATGAACGAGTTCGATGCGATCTACCGGCAACCGAACGGCGCCTCGCCCCTGGCCGAGGTGGTCGAGCGTCTGGCCCATGCTGCACCGGGCGACCGGGCGACCGTCGATCTCGCGACCTATCGCGGTCTGGTGGCGCCGTGGTCGCAGTGGCAACACGTCGAGCAGCGCGGTCGCCACTTCGCCCAGGTGCTGGCGCAGGTCGCGATGGAGGGGCCACGATGACCGGTGGCCTCGCCCGTTCGCGCGCGCTGTGGAATCGTTCGCGGCTCGACCTGCGCAGCGACGAGATCCTCGCCCAGATCCTCGACCGCGGTTCGATGGACGACTGGCGTGAACTCTGGGCGCTGGCCCGTGCGGACGCGGCGCTGCGTGCGCGCGTCATCGCGCTGATCGGGCGCGTGCCGCTGCCGCTGCCACGCTTCTGGCTCGCCGCGTTGGCCCTGCCTGGCGAGCCGGCCGATCTCGGCCGATCGTTGCCGGTCGACGAGTCCGGGGTCTGAACGCGCGGTACCGGCTCAGGCTGGGCGCCCGGCGAGCAGGAACGACAGGTCGCACGGCGGCACGAACTCGGCGGGCGCCTGGGCGCGCCGGAACAGCCGCGCGCCGGTGGTGCCGCGCAGTTCCATGCGCGTGCCTTCGACGCGCAGCATGCAGCCTTCCCGCAGGCCGAGCACCGGCACGTCGTCTTCTTCGTGGAACTGCCG
>JBASWX010000856.1:0-1631 GCA_049276695.1 Planctomycetota bacterium | reverse complement strand
GCGCCGACGTCGGCGCGCACGATGCCGGTCAGCGCGTGGCGTTCACCGCTCTGTTCGCTCTCGGCCTGCCACATCGCAGTCAGCTGCACCGCGAAGTCGTCCTCGATGTACCACTCGTCGTTCTGTTCGACGATGTACAGCCACGGGCCGCGGAAGTCGCCCGCGAGCCACTGCTCGACCGGGCCGACCGGGTAGAAGTGGCGCGGCTGCGCGAGTCCGAGGCGCCGCGGCGCGCCTGGCAGTTCGCCGATGCGGCGCGCTTCGTTGGGTGCGACCTGGCGCCAGCCCGCCGGCAGGTCGATGTGGAACGTGCCGTTCAGGTTGCGGAACGGTGTCAGGTCGGCCTGCCCCGGCGCGGTGGCGAGCACCACGGCGGCGACGGCGAGAACGCGGAGGAACGGCACACAGCCGATCATCGCGGGGCGCTGGCGGCGTGCAATCGCGAGGGTCACGCTGGCCCAGGAGCGGTTGCCTGCGGCACGGGTCTGCGCGCGGCTGCGATCGGTCTACTCGCCGGATCGCCGCAGGAACTCCGCAGCGATGGGCTCCGCGATGCGGAATCCGGCGCGTCGCAGGTTCTCCATCTCGACGCGGAGCGAACCGAGCAGTCCGGACCGCTTCGCCATGTCGAGGATGCCGAGCGTGCCGGTGAATCGCAGGCCCAGCTCGAGGGCGAGTCGCCGCGCGCGCAGGTCATCGACCACGAGCACGGATGCGGGCAGTTCCTTCGCGAGGGCGAGGGCTTCGGCTTCACCACGGTCGACCATCAGCGCGAACGCGTCACTCAGTTCTCGCCGCGCATCGGCGACGCGGATCCAGTCGGCGCGGATCTCGGTGGCACCCGGTCTCGGTGCTCCGGCGACGATCTCCTCGAAGACGGTCCGCGGCACGACTACTTCGCTGGCGAGGTCTCGCAGCAATCCGAATCGTCCGACCGTCGCCAGCGTGATGATTGGTCCAGCGTCGGCGACGAGCAGTCGCTCACGACCCATGGATCTCGTGCTTCAGGTCATCGATGCCGTAGTTGAGGATCGAGACGCCGAGCGGCGCCAGGTCGAAGAGGAACTCGGCCTTGGAGCGACCCGCGATCTCCGCGGCCTGTCCGAGCGACAAGCGTCCGAGCTCGTACAGTTTCGCCGCGAGCAACAGGCGGAACTCCCGTTCCAACTCGGCCGGCGAGCGGCCACTCGCGACGAGCAACCTGTCGTCGTAGGGGATGTGGGCCGTCGGCATGTTGCCAGTCTACTACGCAGTTGCCGGGCTGGCCATCGGGCGCCGTCGCGAGCGTCGTGCGCCAGTCGAGCCGGCAGTCACTCGGCGTCGGCGGGCAGTGGCACCGGGCAGTCCCACAGGCACGCCAGCGCGCGCAGCAAGTCGCCCTCCTCGGCATCGAGCACGCCGTCGTCCGCGGCGGCCAGGCCGCACGCGGCGACCAGGTTGCGCTTGCCGAGCGGCGACACGCTCGCCAGTTCGTCGACGGCGGCTTCCAGCGCGGCGACCGTGCCGCGTTCGCGCGGGAACAGGCGCAGGTCCGGTGGGCTGGCGATCGCACCGGCACCGGCGGCGAACGCGCGTTCGGCCCGTGCCTCGTCGCCGTGCGCACCGGCGCGCGCCAGCACCGACAGCACCAC
>JBASWX010000855.1:0-5561 GCA_049276695.1 Planctomycetota bacterium | reverse complement strand
CCCGCGATCGTCGCCGCGGCCGCCGCCGCTTCGAGCCGTGCTTGTGCGGCGCGCAGGTCGCGGTTGTGTTCGCAGCCGCGGCGCACCAGTTCGTCGAGCCGGGCATCGCCGAAGCCCGACCAGAAGTCGTCCGGGATCGCAGCACCCGGTGCTGCGCCTGCGTTCACGAACGCCGCCGGCACCTCGAGGTCGAGCTCCGCGGCCGGCGTCGCTGGTGGGGGTGCAGCGGCGCAGGCGGTGAGCGTCACCACGAACAGACAGGTCGTCGTTCTCATCGGCGCACCTTCCGGCGGTTGGTCGGGCGGCTGCGGCGGCGAGGCCGCGTCGACGCCCCGGTGAAGCCGCCGACGCCGAACCGCACCAGCTGCTCGATCACTTCTTCGACGTCGTCGTGCCGGCACAGGCCGCCGGTCAGGTGCGTCAGCGTCGCGGCGTTCTGCAGCGTGTGCGCCATGGCTCCGACCAGGAAGTGCAGCCGCCACCACAACGTCGCCGGCTGCTCGCCGGGCAGCGCCTGCTGCAACATCGCAGCGAAACGGTGGCCCAGGTCGCGGAATTGCGCGGCCACGAACGGGCGCAGGAACGGCGGCTGCTCGACCATCAGGCGGCCGAACAGCCGGCAGAAGCCGCCGCCTGGCGCCGTTCCCCGGTCGGCGGGTCCGTTGGCGAGGCGCAGCACCGGTTCGAGGAACGCGCGCACGATGGCTTCGACGGTGGCTCGCTGCCCCAGTGCGTCGAGGCGCGCGCGCCGTTCGGCGTTGACCGGCCCGATGCGCCGGGTCAGCACCGCGACCGCGAGGTCGTCCTTGCTGCCGAAGTGGTAGTTGACCGCGGCGAGGTTGGCGCCGGCCCGCGCCGTCAGTTCGCGCAGTGAGGTCGCCGCGAAGCCATGTTCGGCGAACAGCGATTCGGCGGCGTCGAGGATCGTGGTCTTGGTGTCGGGCGCCGGCATGCGAGGGGCGCCCAAGCTACCTTCGGTGAACGGTTGTTTCAAACGACCGTTTGAGGCCCGGTCACGTCGCGCGATCGGCGTGCAGTTCTGCGGCGAGGGCCTGCGCCAGGTACTCGTACTGAGCCATCGAGTTGTAGATCTGCGGCGAGATGCGCAGCAGGCGCACCTGCGGGTGTGGCCAGCGCATCACCGGCACCTCGATCGCGTGGCGTTCGAACAGCCGCACCTGCAGCGGGTCGAGGCCGGCCGCAGTCACCGGCGCCGCACTGTCCGGCAGGATGACCGACGCCAGCGAACCGAGCATCGCCGGTGGTGCTGGCGGTTCGTTGCGCAGGGTCCGGCACAGCAGTTCGCGGCCGCGCAGCGCCAGGTCGTGGTTGTGGGCCTGCAGCGCCGGGATGCCGCCCGGCAGCAGGGCGCCGAGGCAGCGCAGCGCTTCCGGTACGCACAGGAACGGCGTCGGGTCGTCGGTGCCGGTGAAGTCGAATTCCAGCCGGAAGCGCGAGCGGTCGGTGCGGTTGCTGTTGGCGCCGTGGCTGATCGCCAGCGGCCGGATGCCGGCCTGGCGGTCGCGCCGCACGTACAGCAGCGCCGAGCCCTTCGGCGTGCACAGCCACTTGTGGCAGTTGCCGGTGTAGTACGCGACGCCGAGCTCGCCGAGTGCCAACGGCACCATGCCCGGTGCGTGCGCCCCGTCGATCAGCGTGTCGATGCCACGTTCGCGCAGCGCCGCGACGATCGGGCCGACCGGCAGAACGAGCCCGGTGGGGCTGGTCACGTGGTCGAGTAGGCACAGCTTCGTCTGCTTCGTGACGCGAGCTAGCACGGCATCGACAACCTGCTGCGGTGACGCCACCGGGAACGGAACCGTCGCGGTGACGACGCGCGCGCCAGCGCGGCCGGCGACGAAGTCGAGCACGTTGCGGCAGGCGTTGTACTCGTGGTCGGTGGTCAGCAGCTCGTCGCCGGGCGCGAACGCGAGCGAACGCAGCACGGTGTTGACGCCGGTCGTCGCGTTGTTGACGAACGCGAGGTCGTCGGCATCGCAGCCGACGAAGCTGGCGAGCCCGGCCCGCGCTCCGTCGAGCCGCCGTTCCAGTTCGCGGCCGAGGAACAACACCGGCTCTGCCTCGAGCCGGGCCCGCAGTTCGTGCTGGGCTTGCAGCACCACGCGCGGACACGCGCCGAAGCTGCCGTGGTTCAGGAACACGATCGCCGGATCGAGATCCCAGTGCTTCGCGAACGCGGACGGCGGCGGCAACTGCATCGCGGCGAGGATAGGCGCCGCGATCGCGGGTGCCATCGCGGTTCGGTCGTCCAACACGGTAGGGGCGCTGGAACCTCTCGGGCAGGCGACTACTGTTGCGCCTCCGCCTTCGCCGCGCGGCTGCCTCCACGAGGTGCTGCCCGGCCCGGCAGTCGGAAGAACGCATCTTGTCGCCTCGCGAACGTCATGGATTCAACACAGCTCTTCTGGATCACGAGCTTCATCCGGGTCGGCGGCGACGACGTGTTCCGCGACCTGTACGTGCGCGCAGGTACGGCGGTGTGATCCCGAGGAGTCCGAGGCGTGAACCACGACCGCTCTGCCGCCTACCTCGCGAGCCTGCTGCGCGAGCTGTGCGCATTGCCGCGCGAGACGGAGTGGGTCGAGTTCAAGCTCAACGACGCTGAGCCCCAGGCCGTCGGCGAGTACATCTCCGCGCTCGCGAACACCGCCGCGCTCGTCGGCAAGGCCTTCGCCTACGTCGTCTGGGGCGTCCGCGACACCGACCACACCCTCGCCGGCACCACGTTCGACCCGCGCACCGCTCGCGTCGGCAACGAGGAACTCGAGAACTGGCTCGCGCGTCTGCTCGACCCGCGCACCGACGTCCGCTTCTTCGCCGTCGACCTCGACGCAGCACGCATCGTCTTGCTCGAAATCCCCCGCGCCGCGCGCCAGCCAGTACGCTTCCAGGGCCAGGAGTTCGTCCGGGTCGGCAGCTACAAGAAGAAGCTCAAGGACTTCCCGGAGAAGGAACGTGCGCTCTGGCGCGTGTTCGACCACGTCGCATTCGAGGACGGCGTCGCCGCCGAACGCGTCGCCGAGGATGACGTCCTGCGGCTGCTCGACTATCCGGCGTACTTCGATCTGCTCGAGCAGCCCCTGCCCACGAACCGCGACGCGATCCTGGCTGCACTCGTCGGCGATTGCCTGATCCAACGCTGCGAGGCTGGCGGCTGGAACATCATGAACGTCGGCGCGATCCTGCTCGCCAAGGAGCTCGAGCCGTTTCCGCGCTTGCGCCGCAAGGCCGTGCGCGTGGTCCAGTACGCGGGCATGGGTCGCACCGAGACCTTGCGCGAGCAGATCGGAAGCAAGGGCTACGCGAGCGGGTTCGCCGGCCTGCTCGCCTTCCTCGACGGCCTCTTGCCCGCGAACGAGGTCATCGAGCAGGCCCTGCGCAAGCGCGTGCCCATGTTCCCCGAGCTCGCCGTGCGCGAGCTGGTCGCGAACGCGCTGATCCACCAGGACTTCGCCGTGACCGGCGCCGGGCCAATGGTCGAGATCTTCAGCGACCGCATCGAGATCACCAACCCGGGCGAGCCGCTCGTCGACACCCAGCGCTTCGTCGACTCGCCACCGCGGTCGCGCAACGAGACCGTTGCGTCGCTGATGCGCCGCTTCCAAGTTTGCGAGGAACGCGGCAGCGGGATCGACAAGGTGCTCGAGCAGGTCGAGTTGTTTCAACTCCCGGCGCCGTTGTTCGAACGCCCCGACGGCTTCACCCGGACCGTGCTGTTTGCGCACAAGCCGCTGAACGACATGACCAAGGCGGATCGGGTACGGGCCTGCTACCTGCACGCCTGCCTGCGGTACGTGATGCGGCGCCCGACTACCAACACCTCGCTCCGCGAGCGCTTCGGAATCGACGCTGCCAACGCTGCCACCGCATCGCGGCTGCTCGCCGAAGCAACCGAGTCAGGCCGCATCGTGATCGCCGATCCCGGCGGGGGCAGCCGCAGCCGTACTTACCTGCCGTTTTGGGCAGCCCCGGGGACCGAGGAGGTCGGTTGATGGGCCGCTGGCGACGAACGGGCCGGACACGCATGGCCGTCCTTGGCGAGCGGTGCCCCGGTTGCTTGATGGTTGTTTGATGGATCGACCTCGGAACCTCGGTCGCCGGCGACCGGCTCGTCGGTACTCCGCTTGGCGCAGTTGGTTGCGGCGTCCATGATTGTTTGATGGTTGTTTGATGGACGGACCGGCCGCAACCAGTGCAGTCATGTGTTCCCGCGGTCCCGCCACCCCGAAGTCGGGCGCCAGACTGCTTGTGGACGAGAGCGGGCAGGGGTCGAGGCAGCCCTACCTGGTCCAGCACCCGGCGGGGTCGGGCAAGTTGAACTCGCTTGCGTGGCTGCGTGGCGGGAAGCCGATGGCGAAGTGACCGCCGTCGCCGCTACTTGAGCCGCACCACGACGCGCACCTTCGCCTTCGGGTCGGCCAGCTTCGCCGCCGACGGTTCACCTTCCTCGAGATGGAAGAACGGCTGCGTCAGGACCGGCCCGTCGGCGACGAGTCCCTGCGCCGCCAGCGCGTCGCGCAGCAGCCGTTCGCCGGCGGCCGCCTTCGCGGTGACATCGCCGCCGACCGGGTGCACTTCGAGCCAGCGCATTGCCGGCACTGCGCGCACGGTCCACGACTTCGGCGCTGCGAACGCCGGGCCGTCGGGGCGTTGCCGGAACGGTGCCGCAAGCCACGCGGCGCCGTTCTCGGTGAACAGCAGCGGGAAGCCGTAGAGCTGCTGGCCTTGCCGGGCGATCTCTTCGGCGAGCGGCCGGTAGGCGGCGGCGCGGGCGGGCCAGTCACCGGGATCGCGCACGATCGCCCAGTGCTGCGGCTTGCCGTCGACCACGACCGGCGCCGCCGACTGACTGCGCGTTTCGTGGCCGGGGGCGACGATGCGCAGCGCATTGTCCGGTGGACTCGCCGCCGCGGCGGCGGCTGGCGGCGGCACGAACAGGTCGTCCTTCCAGCCGAGCCCCGCCTGCTCGAGCGTGACGCGGCAGCGGCCGAGCGGCGCGGCTTCGAGTTCCTGCGCGATCCAGGTCGTGCGCGTCGGCACGCACGCGACGATCGTCACGGTGCCGGTCGGGAACGCGAACGCGGCGGGCAGCAGCGTGCCGGGGCGCAGCGTGCAGGTGATGCGCGTGTTCGCGGGGCGCGTCGTCAGCTCGAAGGTGGCAGGGCCGAGCCGGCGGCACGACGTGGCCCGGTGCAGCGGGCCGAACGCGGCGGCGTCGAGCACCAGACGCAGTGCCGCGGCCCGCGCCCGATCCGCGGCGTTCACCGTGCCGGCGCCATCGAGGCGGTGCAGGTCGTCGCCGAGCAGCAGGAAGCGGGCATCCTGGCTCTGCAGGTGCAGGCGGTTCGGCAGCTCGGCGAACGCCCGCACGTCGCCGCCATCGGCCAGCGTGATCGATGCCGCGATGCGGTCCATCTGGCCGCGCAGCGGGGCGTGGCACTCGGCGAGGATCGCGGCGACGACGTCGGCCTCCGCGAGTGCTTGCGTGTCGACCGCGCGCGGCGCGCGCGGCGGCGGCGGCGCTTGCGGCACGTCGGCGC
>JBASWX010000854.1:0-9365 GCA_049276695.1 Planctomycetota bacterium | reverse complement strand
GCGCGGGGGCGGCTCCTTGGCGCTGGCCAGCGCGAGGTCGTTCAGCGACACGATGCCGGCGAGCACGCCGTTGTTGTCGAGCACCGGCAACCGGCGCACGCCGTGCTTGCTCATGCGCGCGGCGGCGGCGCCGAGTTCCTCGGCGGCGCGGCACGAGACCAGCTGCTTCGACATCGCGGCGCCGACCTGCAGTTCGTGCAGCGGCTTGCCGGTCGTCCACGCCGCCATGCACACATCGCGGTCGGTGAGCATCGCCAGCGGCCGGCCGTCGGGGTCGACCACCGGCAGGCAGCCGCAGTCGCGTTCCCAGAGCTTCTGTGCGGCGGCGTCGAGGTTGTCCTGCAGAAGACAGGTCGAAGGCGACCTGGTCATCACGTCCTGGACCTTCATGGGAGACTCCTGGTGGGGGACCCGGAAGCCTACCAGGACTGCGGCGACCGGGGGGTGATGCGAAGTGCGGCCTGTCCCGCGGCCGGCCAGCCGGGTGACCGGTGCGCGCTCAAGCACCGATCTGGATCGCCAGCGCGTCGGTGACCGCGAAGCCGGCACACACTCCCAGCGCGTCGAGGGCGCCGGCCTGGGCGACGAACGTGAACCCGATCAGCGACGGAGCGGCCGGCACCGGGATCGCGAACGCCGCAGCCCCCGTTGTCCCAGCCACGGCGAGCAGCGAAACGAAGGCGCCGCCAGGGAACACGGTGCAGCCCGCCATCGGCGCCGGTGCGTTCGTGGTGCTCTTCGCCAACACCACCGGGCTGAACGGCGGCACGTTCGTCACCTGGAAGCCGAACCCTGCCTCGCCGACTCGGGGCGGCGCCGAAGTCGCCAGCCGCGGACGACCCGCCGTGCCGCCACCGCCGCCCCACAACGCCTGCACGTTCGCGACACCCAGCGTGGCAAGGTCGACGACCCACGGTTCGCGGCCGGCGACCGGGTGGTTGGCGAGCAGGAACAGGTGGCGGCCGGCGATTCCCAGGAACTCCGGGTTGGAGCTGCCGGGGCCGGGCACGAGGTCCGCGACCAGCGTGGTGCCGGCAGGCGTGCCGTCGCTGACGAACAGTTCGCATCCGGTCGACGCATCGCCGCCGGCCAACATCAGGCGATGGCCGGTGCCCAACGGCCAGATGGCGCGCACGCCGCTGCCAGGCCCCGGAAACAACGACACGGCGCGCGCCGTGCCGCCGGGCTGGCCGGTGCAACGCCACAACTCGGCACCTTCGGCAGCGTCGGCTCCGACGAAGTACATGCCGTCGTGCGCCGGCTGCAGATCGCCGAGCACGGCATTGGGAGGGGGTAACAGGTCGGCGAGCGCCGAGCCAGCGGGTGTGCCATCCGTCCGGAACAACCGGCTCGGATTGCCGCCGAGTTCGCGCAGCCACAGGCGGCCATCCCACTCCGTGACCCGCAGGTAGTAGTTCGACAACTGCAGCAGTTGCTGCACGCCGCCAGGCGAGCCGTCCGAACTGCGCAGACTCGTTCCCGCGGTCAGATAGACGACGCGCGAGCCGACACGTCCCAGCAACTCCTGTGCGACATTGGGTGCCGGATCGATCAGCCAGGTGCCGGCCGCGGTGAAGTCACTGCGGACGATGCCCGTCGGATCACCAGCCACGAACAGCAGTCCGTCGTGCCATTCGTAGTTCCAGGGCGCGCCCGTCAGCTGCAGGAACCGGCTGCCGGCGATGGTGCCGTCCGAAGCATGAACGCGGCGCTGTTGCCCATCCAACCACCACAGCAGCCCGTCGATCGCGCGCACTTGTCTGGGTTCCGAACTGCCGAGGAACGGCGCAAACGGTTGCGTCGCCGCCGCGGTGCCCGCAGTGGCCTGCAAGCCGGTGCCCGCACCGCTGGTGCGGAAGATGGCGCGCCCTTCGTAGGCGGCGATCTCCGGCGGTGGCCAGCTGGTTGCTCCTGGGCCCGCAGCGCTCACGTCGAAGGTGCCCGCAGGTGTCCCGTCGCTGACCCACACGTGCAGCGGGGCCGGCGGCGTCGCGAAGAAGAACATCCGATCGCCGACCGCAGCCGTCGGCCACGCGCTGATGCCACGTTCGTCGCCGGCGATGTTGCGCAGCAGGCCGAGGCCACCGGCGGGATCGAACGCGAACAGTTCCTGGCCGATCGCCGGAGTCGACAGCGGCAGCAGGATCCGGCCATTGCAGGTCGCCAGGCCGGGCGCATGGCTCGGCAGCGTGGTCACCTGCTGCAGCAGGCCCGGCGTGCCATCGGTTCGCCACAAGGAACCCGGGCCACCGGCGCGGGTGAAGTAGCCGAGCGCGCCGACGGCGGCGAAGTAGACGGGCTGCTCGGCGCCGGGGAGCGTCAGCAGGTGCGTTCCCGCCGCGGTGCCATCGGTGCTCAGCAAGGCGTGCGCGAACGTGACCGTGCTCTGCACCTGAATCAGCGCGCGATTGCCGAGCGTGCCGAACACACCGGACGACGCGAGCACGTGGTTGGGCGGCATCGGTGCGAGCACGGCCGGTGGCGTGATGGCATCGCAGTACCACAGGGAACCGCTGCCCACGAAGACGATGCCCTGCCCGGCGCGCGCCACGCATGCCAGCAGTGGCACCGGCGCCGTGCCGATCGGGACGGTGCCCGCGACCGTGCCGTCCGATCGCCACGCGGTGTACGCGCCACCCATCGGCACGAACCAGAACATGTGGGTCGCGCCCGGCTGCTGGCCGTGCAGCGGGCCCGACGCGATCGCGAGCGTTCCGGCCGGCGTGCCATCGGTGACCCAGAGCTGGCTGCCGGCCGTGAACCAGACGAGCCCGAGGTGGGTGATCCCGCTGTGGTCGGTGGCGCCCTGCATCAGCAGCGTCGCACCCGGCACCGCCAGGTCCGCGGCGAACAGGCGGGCGCCGGTGCTGTGGCGGAAGATCGCGCGGCCGTTGGTGGCGCCGAACCCGGTGATGTCGACCGCGAGGTTCGATGGATCGAGGTCGGCCAACAGGAACGTGCCGGCGGCAGTGCCGTCGGTGCTCCAGGGTTCGAGGCCAAGGCCCGCCGTCGTCGCGGTGAACAACAGCCGGCCGTTCACGGTCACCGCGGGGTACGGCACCGAGCCCAGATCGGCGGGTTGGAGATCCGCGACCAGCCGGGTTCCGCCCGACGTGCCGTCGGTCACCCACAACTCGCTGCCCGCCGCCGGCGTGCTGGCGCGGAAGAACGCACGCACACCGTCGCTGACGAACAGGGTCGGGCTCGAGGATGTCGGCGCAGTGCCGGGCGTCGTGTCGGCGAGCAGCCGTTGCGCCGGCAACGCCGAGGCACCGGGAGCCGCGACAGCCAGCACCGCGAGCATGGTCGGGCCTGCGCGCATCGCCGACATTGGACCATCGGTGCGCAACCGTGGGAAGCGGCGATGGCATCGCCTCGACATGCCGACACGCCATCCCCCGCCGCACCGAGCACCGCGGGCCGCTAGGATGCCGGCCCTCGTCGGATGCCGCCTCCACTCGATCGCTTCGCCAGCGACCCTCGCCTGCAGCAACTGTTCCTCGCCGCGTTGCCGCTCGCGGCGGCCGAACGACCGGCGTTCTTGCTGCGTGAGTGTGACGACCCCGACCTGCGCGAAGCAGTGTCCGCTCTCCTGCAAGGACACGACCAGGCACCTGCCTACCTGCACGACGAAGGCGAACAGTGCCTGCCGCACCAAGGCCCGGCGCTGCAGCAGCTCGGGCCCTATCGCATTCTCGATCGCCTCGGCACCGGTGCGATGGGGGTCGTCTACCGCGCCGAACAAGCGAACCCGCGCCGCGAAGTGGCCCTCAAGGTGCTCGCCGCCACCGACCTCGACGGCGACGCGCACCGCCGCTTCCGCCGCGAAGTCGACCTGCTGGCGCGCCTGCAGCATCCGGGCATCGCGCAGGTGTTCGACGCCGGCACGCATCCGACGTCGTTTGGCCAGGTCGCGTTCTTCGCGATGGAACTCGTGCGCGGCCAGACCCTCGACGTCGCCGCGCGCGGCATCGACTCGCTGCCCGTGCTGTGCGAACTGCTGGCGCGCATCGCCGACGCCGTGCACCACGCCCACGAACAAGGCGTCGTGCACCGCGATCTGAAGCCGGCCAACATCCTGGTCACCCGCGTCGACACCGGGCTGTTGCCCAAGGTGCTCGACTTCGGCATCGCCCGTTCGATCGGTGCCGACACCACGGCGACCTCGTTGCGCACGCGCACCGGCATGGTCGTCGGCACCCTGCCCTACATGAGTCCGGAGCAGGTGCGCGGCGGCGAAGTTGGCGTGGCCACCGACGTCTACGCCCTCGGCGTCATCGCGTTCGAGGTGCTCGCCGGCCGCCTGCCGCTGCGAGTCCACGAACTGCCGCTCGCCGACGCCTTGCGCGCCATCCACGACGAAGAACCGCCGTCGCTGCGCAGCGTGCGCAAGGACATCGACGTCGACCTCGCGACGATCGTCGCCGTGGCGATGAGCAAGGACGCCGACCAGCGCTACCCGAGTGCTGCCGCCTTCGCCGCCGACCTGCGTCGCTGCGTCGGCCAGCAGCCGATCCACGCCCGCCCGCCGACCACGCGCTACCGCATCCAAAGGTTCGTGCGCCGGCATCGGCGGCTCGTCATCGCCACCGCGACGGCGTTCGTCGTCCTGCTCGCGGCGACCATCGTCACCAGCGGCCTGGCCGTGCAGAATGCAGTCCTGGCCGCCGACGAACACGCCGCCCGCGTCGCCCTGACCGCGCGCGGCGCCGAACTGCGCCAGCAGAACTACTGCCTCGAGCTCAACGGCCTGATCGCGACGATGCGCTCACCGTCGGCCCGCCTGCGGACCGAAGCCGCCTTGCGGACGTGGTTGCCGACCGAGGGCGAACGCGACCTGCGCGGCTTCGAGTGGTTCCTGCTCAACTCGTTGCACAAGGACGCCGCCCCGCCGCTGCCGACGCCGAACCAGGCCTACAACGTGCACTGGCATCCGACGCGGCCCTGGCTCCTGGTCAGCGGCAGCGGCTTCACCCACGTCGTCGACACCAACACCCGCCAGCGCGTCGCCGATCTCGGCTTTGGTGGACACGTCTACGCTGCGCGCTGGAGTCCCGATGGCACCATGATCGCAGCCTCGAACGGCGCCATGGTGGTCACCTCGGTCGCCGCCGACGGCGGCCTGCAGCGCATCTTCCACTTCGCCGAGCCCGACCTCATGCAGCGCGCGGTGGCGTGGCATCACGACAACCGGCGCCTCGCGGTGTTCACATACAAGGGGCCCGCGTGCATCGTCGACCGCACGGGGCAGCGGGCAACCGTCCGCATCGAGGACGCTGGCGGCGGCACCATGCCACGGTTCCAGCCCGACGGCGACCTGCTCGCGATCGGCCGTGGCATCGCCCACGCCGACGACTTCACCGTCCGCCATCGCTACTCCCTGCAGGGCCGTGCGGACGCCATGGAATGGAACCGCGCCGGCACGCAGGTCGCGATCGCCCTGCGCGGCCGCCCCGCGGTGTTCGACAGCGCGGGCACGCTGCGCACGATCCACGACGAGCCGAGGGACGTGATCGCGTTTGCATGGAGCCCCGACGACCGGTCGCTGGCGATGATCTGCGGCGATGGTTCCGTGCATGTCCACGATGCGGTGACGTGGACGCTGCAGCGCACCGCGCTGAACCACCATCAGGGTGCCGATGGACTGTCGATCGACTGGAGCCCCGATGGTCGCTGGCTCGCCATCGCGCGCCGGACGACCAGCATCGCGCTGCTCGACTGCTCGGCGCCGCACCTGCTCCGCCACGTCCAGCCACACCAGGGGCAGGCGCAGTTCTACGGCGGCGTGCAATGGCATCCAGACGGTCAGCGGCTCGCGCTGTCGCTGCGCACCGCGACGCACGTCGTCGATGCCGAATCGGGCGAGGTGACGAAGACCAAGGGCAACACGTGGTCGCTGCGTTGGTCGCCCGACGGCCAGCGGCGCGCGCACTGGCAGAATCCCGAGGTGGTCGTGATCAACGCCGACGGCAGCGAGCAGCGGGCGACGTTCGCCAACGACCTCGACGAGAAGAAGGAGTCGGTGCGGCTGTCATGGCGCAGCGACAGCGCAGCCCTGTTGGTGAGCTGCAGAGGCAGGTTGTGGTTGTGGACTCCAGGACAGACCCCGAAGACCATGACCGGGCCGAGGGGAGCGGCCGAAGTCATCGACTTCGCACGCACCGGGGACCTCGCAGCCATCGCCGGTGGGAGCCGCGTGGCCGTGCTGGACACGGCCAACGACGCAGAGCTGGTCGCCTGCGAAGTGCCGGGCGCGCAGGCCATGCAATGGAGCCATGACGGCCGCTGGATCGCGGTCGCAGTCCACGACCCGCGGTTTGCGGTCGAAGTCCGCGAGGCGCGCACCCTGCGCCTGCACCAGGAACTGCTCGGCCTCGAAGGCAATCCGGTGGACGTCAGCTGGCAGGTGGGCGATCAGCGCCTTGGTGCCGCTGCGCAGGGTGGCGTGTGCCTGTGGGATCCCGAGTCCGGCGCCCTCGCCGGTCGGCTGCCCGATGCCTCGCGGGCGGCGTGGCTCGCCTTCTCGCCGGACGGGCGCCAGTTGGCGGTGATGGACGATCGTGGCGCGGTGCTGGTGTATGACGCCCGCGCCGGCTACCGGTGAGCGGCGCCCTCTGTGAGTCGTCGGTCGGCGCGTCCGCGGTGTGCATCGGCCGGGCCCGCCGTCACGTAGTGGCGCAGCGCGGAAAATCCCTGGCCTCGGCAGCGCCATCTGGCGCAATGCCGGTGTGAAGCGCAGTTCCAACCACCGCATCGACCCTCGCAACCGGCCGCTGCGTGCTGGCTGGCTCGTGGTGGTGTTCCTGGTGTTCGTGCCCATCGCCGTGATGGCCCTGAGCGGGCTCGGCGCGGAAGACGACGCGCCTTGGTCCGCGGCGGTCGCAGCCGCTGGCGAACGGGAAGCCACGGCGGCGCACGCCGTCGGCAGTGCGCCCCTCGCCTCGCGGGAGTTGGATGCGCGCATCGCAGCTGCGGCCGCAGCTGCGACCGCCGCAACGGACACGGACTGCGTGCGCGGTCGCGTCGTCGACCTCGATGGCAACGGCGTGGTCGGCGTCGTGGTGGGCCCGGCCACCGAAGCTGCGGCAGCGACGGCGACCAGCGGCGCCGATGGCGCGTTCACGATGCGCCTGGTCCCGGCGATGCCGAACCTGGTCGCGATCGATGCACGCTGGGAGACGGTGCAGGCCGCGCGGCCCGCTGCGAACGGCACCGCCACGATCGTCGTTGCCGAACGCCTGGCCCTGCACGGCTCGGTGGTCGATGCCGCGGGCGCGCCGGTCGCCGACGCCATGGTTGTCGTCGTGCCGCCACCGTCGACCGCGGGCGATGGCGTGGCGCGCCAATGGCTGACGTTCTCGGCAGCAGACGGCACGTTCGCGTTCGCCACAGTGCCCGCCCTGCAGGGCGCTCGCTTGCTGACGCAGCGTCCTGGCCTGCTCGCCGACGATCGCGAGCTGCCGCTGCGCGCGGGCAACGGCATCCTCGTGCAGCTGCATGCCGAGCCTGCATGCCAGCCCGTGCTCGGCACGGTGTTCGGCCTCGATGGCTCGCCGTTGGGCGGCGCCACGGCGCGGTTCGGCGAAGCCGTGGCCAACACCGATGGCGAAGGCGCATTCCGTCTGGTGCCAGCGCGCACGAATGCACCGGGCACACCGCTGTTCGTCTACGCGGTTGGCTGCACGCCGGTGCTGCTGCCGGATCCGCGCCCGGCCCACGGCCGCGCCCCGGCTCCGCAGGCCGTGCTGCTGCGCCCAGCCGTCGCGATCCGCGGTCGCATCGTCGACGCGGCCGGCGCGCCGTTGCCCGACTGGAGCGTCACGCTCGCCGACCCGACGCGGCTCGGCGCTGGCTCCGGGGAGGCCTCGATCGAAGCCCACCTCGGCGGCGTGCGCGTGGTCACCGGTGCCGATGGTGGCTTCGAGTTCACGAACGTATTCGACCGCGGCTACACGATCGAAGCGTGGGCGTTCCAGGGCGGTGGCATGCTGCGCGCCGCGGTCGCGCCCGCCAGCGGTGTTGTCACCCTTGCTGCGGCGTCGAAGCCGGCAGGTGCGCGGCACGGCATCGTGGTCGACGAACGTGGGCGGCCGGTGCGCGGTGTCGTCGTCGGCGAAGCGCGACCTGGCAATGGGCAGGTGAACCAGAACGCGATGCGGTTCGACGACCGCGCGACCACCGATGCTGCGGGGCGCTTCCAGTTGGCGCGCGCCGGCGCGGCCCTGCACCTGATCGTCGATGGTGCGGCCATCGTGCCGACGCGCTTCGCGCTCGCCGCCGACGCGGCGGCAGACGAGCCCCTGATGCTGCCCGTGCCTGACAGCGCGGCCGGAGTCTCCGCCTTGTTCATCAGCAAGATCACTGGAGACATCAACGTGCCCGGCGGCAAACTCAGCGTCGGCAGCCCGCCGAGCCAGGTGCATCGCATGCACATCTACGGCACGGGCTCGTCGACCAACAACCAACCTCATTACGTCGCCGAGACCGACGGTGGCACGTTCGGCCCGCAGCTGCGTCTCAAGCATGGCGGCGCCTCGGGCCAGGAGTGGGTGCTGGTGTCCGGTGGTTCTGCCAACGGCGGCGTCGGGGCTGGCAGCTTCGGGCTGATCCGCGTCGGCGCAGCGCAGCCGGCGATCGTCGTCAATGCCGACGGCACCTGCCGCAACGCAACTGGCAGCTGGACGACCCTGTCCGACGAGCGGTTGAAGGAGCACGTGCAGCCGATCGACAGCACGCAGGCGCTGCACTCGTTGCTGGCGCTGCGCGGGGTGACGTTCGAATACACCGCCGACGCGATCGCGTCGCACGGCGCGCCACAGGGTCAGCGCACCGGGTTCCTCGCTCAGGAGGTCGAGAAGGTGCTGCCGCAGTGGGTCTCCGCCGATGCCGACGGCATCCGCAAGATCACCGAGCACGGCACCACCGCGCTCGTGGTCGAGGCGCTGCGGGAACTCGACAGCAAGAACCAGGCGCTGCAAGGCGAGAACGCGGCGCTGCGCGCGCAAGTCGAGGCGCTGGCCGCCGACATGGCGGCGCTGAAGGCCGCGCTGCAACCGCTGCTAGCGAAGTGAGCCTGGCCCACCGCTGGCGCTCGTAGCCAGCGCGGTGCTGCGCGTGGCTTCGCGCCCGCAAGCCCATCGCTAGGTGGTCGATCCATCACGCGATGGGCCGTCGCTGGCGAGTTCTGCGTCGGGCTCCCGACGCCACGCGGCGGGCTGCTTGCGAGATGTCCTCGACCCGCTAGCCCAACTTGAAAGGCAAACGGCTGTTTTCGGGGTCAGCGCGATCGACGCGCGCGCAACTCGTGGTGCTGCAAGGCCGCGGTTTTTGAGGTCGCACAACGGCGATGTAGTGCCAACCAACCC
>JBASWX010000853.1:0-4084 GCA_049276695.1 Planctomycetota bacterium | reverse complement strand
GCCGCGCGCGCCGCCGGGCTCGTGCGCGGTGAAGCCACCATTGTCGAACTGCGCGGCGGCACGCTGCGGGTCGTCGGCCCGGCGGCGACCCTTGCCATCGAGGGGCCGGCTCGTACCGTCTTCACCGGCGAAATCGATGTGCCCGCCTGATCACGACGGATAGCGTCGCCATTCGTCCACGAGGTTCCTCATGACCGCCATCTGGATTGCCATCGGCCTCGCCGTCGCGCTCGTCGTCTACGGCATCGTTCTCTACAACGGCCTCGTCGCCCGGCGCAACGAGACCAAGAACGCGTGGTCGCAGATCGATGTTCAGCTCAAGCGCCGTTACGACCTGATCCCGAACCTGGTCGAGACCGCGAAGGGCTACATGAAGCACGAGCGCGACACCCTCGAAGCGGTGATCCGCGCCCGCCAGACCTGCATCGACGCCGGCAAGACCGGCAGCGTCGGCGAGATTGCGAAGGCCGAGGGCGTGTTGGCGACGACGATGCGCGGCTTCATGGCGGTGGCCGAGGGTTATCCGGACCTGAAGGCCAACCAGAACATGCTGAAGCTGCAGGAGGAGCTGACCTCGACCGAGAACCGCGTCGGCTTCGCGCGTCAGGCCTACAACGACGCGGCGATGCGGCTCAACAACGCGATCGAGCAGTTCCCGAGCTCGCTGTTCGCGGGCAGCTTCAAGCACGCCGAGTTCTTCGAGGTCGAGAGCGCCGAGGAACGCAAGGCGGTCAAGGTCTCGTTCTGACCCGGCGCGCCGATCGCTCCTCCAGCCGGCAATGGACCTGCGCAACGAGGTGCTGCTGCTGGGGGGCGCCACCGGCTGCCTCGGCGCGGCGATCGCCGAATGCGTGCTGGCGGCTGGTGGGCGCGTGGCCGCGGCGGTGCGCAAGCCTTGGCAGGTTGCGCGCGTGGTCGAGCGGCTCGGTAAGGACCGCGTGCTGGCCGGTGTCGTCGGCACCGACGACGCCGAAGCCGCCGCAGGCTTAGTGAAGGGCGCGCAGGATGCGCTCGGTCCGATCACGGCGTTCGTCGGCGCCGCGGGCGCCTGGCAGGCAGCGGCCGCCGGTCGTGAACCGGGCGGCGACCTTGCCGAGCTGCTGGCCGCGAACCTGCACGCGAACGCGACGCTGGCGCGCGCGGTGCTGCCGGCGCTGCGCCGACGCCAGCGCGGCACACTCGTGTTCCTCGGCGCGTCGCCCACGGCGATGTCGGCTGGATCGGCTGCGTTCGCGGCGAGCAAGGCGGCACTGCAGGAGTACACGGTCGCACTCGCCCGCGATCTGCGCGGTACCGGAGTGCGCGCGGTGGCCGCGCTGATCGGGCCCGCGGCAGTCGCGACCGATACTGCGCGCGCGCGGCTCGTCGGCGAACTCGTCGCCCTGGCGTTCGCGTCGGCGTCTGCGGTTGCCACCGCGAGCGGGGAGCCCCTGGTGCCGCTGTCAGGGTGAGGTACAAGCGACGCATGCCTTCCTGGACGGCGGCAGGTTCCGTGGCGCTCGCATGCGCGTTCGCCGCAGCTTCGCTGCGGGCGCAGATCCGCCCCGAAGACGTCGCCGCCGCGGGGGAACGCTGGCTGGCGACCGACCAGACCGCGCGCGAGCAGCTCGACGCGACGGTGCTCTACCTGCTGAAGGAACCGAAGCTCGGCATCGCGTGGCTGGCGGCGCAATTGCCGGCGGCGCAGCAGCAGCCGACAACTCCGCGGTCGAAGGGGGTGCACGGCCTGCTCACCCATCTGGCGCTCGAGTACCTGCGGCGGCAGCGTGCCTCCGGGATCACGTTCGTCGGTCAGTACGATGGGCTGCTGCCGCTGCAGCCAGTGGTTGGCGAGCTGCTGTTCGGCTGGCTGCTGGCGACGCCGGACTGGTACCCGCACACCCATCGCATCCACCTGGTGGCGCCGCTGCGCGACCTCAATGCGAAGCCGCCCGCGACCGAACGCGTCGACGCGATCGTGCAGATCGTCGACAACGAACGCATCGAACCCGAGAACCTGCGGCGCGGCCTCGCGGCGCTGTTGTGGCAGTGGGGGACGAAGCAGTACGCGCAGGCGATCGTCGCCAGGTTGGTGGCCACGACCGGCGAAGGCGACGGCGAAGACCGCGTGCAGACGACGCTGGAACTCGCCGACTTCCACACCCAGCTGCGCGAGTACAAGCAGGCGGCGGCGGCGCACCGCTCGGCACAGACGCTGGCGAAGAGTGCGGGGGTGAGGCTGCGGCCGATCGCCTGGTACTCGGCGGCGTGCGTGCACTCGTTGCTCGGCGACGTCGACCGCGGCATCGCGGCGCTGGCCGCCTGCGCGGACCTGCTGGCGTCCCCCGATCTCGACGAATCGCTGCGCCTGCCGCGCGCAATGTTCGACACCGACCCCGAACTCGCCAACCTGCGCCCGCACCCGCGCTGGTCCGAGCTGGTGCAGCGGGCCTGCGCGCGGGCGCCGGCGACCGGCAAGGGCGAGACGCCGACAGGACGCTGAGCCTTGCTGCTGCCGATCCCGCTCCTGCTCGGCCTGCTGGTAGTGGCGGCCAACAGCGAACTGCTGCCGTCGCTGCCGGGGGCGTCGTCGCTCGCGACGTTGCTGACCGGGCTGCCGGTGCTGGCGTTGCCGGCACTGCTCGCGATCCTCGCGCTGCGTTCGGCGCGGACCGGCATCACCAGCGGCCGCACCGGCGTGGTGCCGCCGCGCTCGCTGCTGCGACTGTCGGCGTTGGCGACGCCGATCGCAGTGCACGCGTTCTGGCAGCTCACCCAATGGGGCGACTGGCTCGATCGGCTGGCGTGGGACTCGCACCTCGGTCGCATGCTGCTCGCGATCCTGCCGGCGTTCGTCGCCGAACTGCCGCGGTTGCCGTGGAGCACGCTGGCCGGCAGCTCGATCGACGTGCGCGCGGAAGTGGCGCCCGGCCTGCCGATCGCGCCGGCGCTGCTGCCGACCTTCGCCGACGTCGCCGAGTTCGCGCGCATGCGGCTCGGCGGGCCGCTGCTGGTCGCGATGCCGCTGTTGCTGCTCGGTGCCCTGCTCGACCTGCTGCAACTCGATCGTGGGCTCTACACCTTCGTCGCCTGCACGGCGCCCGGAGTGCTGCTCGGCACGCTCGGCTTCCTCGCCGTCGCCGTCGTGGTGCTGCCGTTCTGGTTCCGCTTCGCGTTCGCGGTGCGCAAGCTGCCCGAGCCGATCGCGACACGGCTGCGCGCGACTGCGCGGGCGCTCGGCTTCCCGCCCGACCGGCTGTTCGTACTGCCGACCGGGATGCGCGCACTCAACGCCATGCTGGTCGGACCGCTGCCATTCGGCCGCTGCCTGTGCCTGACCGACGGTCTGCTGCACGAACTCGACGCCGATGCGCTCGATGGCGTCGTCGCCCACGAAGTGGGTCACGCGCAACGCGGTCACCCGGCGATCCTGATCGGGCTGGTCGTCGTCGTGCCGCTCGCGTTGCTGGTACCGCTGCGCGCGCTCGACGTCGAGTCGTGGGACGTCGTCGTTCGCGCTGCGGCGATCGTCGGCAGCGTGGTGTTGGCGTGGTTGGTCGTGCGCACGCTGGCCCATCGCTTCGAACACGAAGCCGATGCGGCATCGGTTGCGGCGCTGGGGGCGGCGCCGTGTTCGCGCGCGCTGATGGTGGTGTCGCGGCTGGCGATGCCGGTCGAGCACGGTTGGTTCGGGCGGCTGTTCACGCTGCACCCCGACGAACCGCGGCGCTGGCAGGTGATGCGGCGCTACGAGGGCGAGCCGGCCTTCCGCACCGGGTTCGAGGCGACCAGCCGGTGGCTGCGGCGCTCGATCGCGGCACTCGTCGTGGCGGCGGTCGGAATCGCGGTCTTCGGCAGTCGCAGCGACTGGCCGTACGAACAGGTGCTGTGGCGTCTCGCCGCCGGCGACCACGCGGCGGCGCTGCGTTCGGCCAGGGAACTCAGCGACGAGGTGCCTGCCAGCTGGCAGCGCACGTGGCGCTTCGTGCGCGAGGACCTCGCGGTTGCGGCGGTCATCGCTCCCGATGCGACGGACGCCGACAGCGCGCGCGTCGCGCTGGGCGAGGCCTGGCGCCGCGGCGAGGACACGTTGGTGGCGGAGGGG
>JBASWX010000852.1:0-3221 GCA_049276695.1 Planctomycetota bacterium | reverse complement strand
CCGCCGGGACCGCCGGCGCGAACACTGTCGCCGCGACCGCGCGCGCGCGCGGCCCGCTGATCTTGATCACCGCCCGCTCGCTGGGCCCGGGGGCCGACGCCAGGGCCACGATGGTGTCGCCGAGCATGCGCGCCTCTACGCCGACAGGCCGGCGAGCCGGCCGGTCGCGAACGCCGCCTGGAAGTTGAAGCCGCCGATCGGGCCGTCGACGTCGAGCAGTTCGCCACACACGAACAGGCCCGGCACGCGCCGGCTCTGCATCGTGCGCGGATCGACCTCGGCGAGCTCGACGCCGCCTCTAGTGACCTCGGCGTGCTCGTAGCCGAGGCTGTGCGCGACCGGCAGCCGCAGGCCCTTCACCACCGCCAGCAACGCCCGGCGATGTTCGCGCGGCCAGTTGGCCAGCGTCGGGTTGCCGCCGGCCAACGCACAGAGCGAAGCACGCAACCGTTCGGGCAATGTCGTCGGCAACAGCGATTCGACCGACCGCGCGCCGTTCGCCTTCGCCGCAGCCAACCACGCCGCCGCGAGTTCGTTTTCCCGTTCGCCGGGCGCGAAGTCGAAGCGCACCAACCCGCCGCCCGCGGCCTCCTCGACGTCGCCGGCGAGGTCCATCGGTGCTGGGCCGGACAGTCCCTTGTGAGTGAACAGGATCGGCCGTTGCCTCACGGTCACGACGCGGCCCGCCGCGTCGAGCGACGCCAGGTCGACGCCGTGCACGACGATGCCTTGCAGTTCGCGCACCCAGCCGGCTTCGACCGCGAGCGGCGCCAGCGCCGGGAAGGTCGCCGTCACCGTGTGCCCGAGCTCGCGGCAGAAGCGGTAGCCGTCGCCGGTGGTCCCGGTCTTCGCGTAGCTGAGGCCGCCGGTCGCCAACACGACGCGGTCGGCCGCGATCTCGCCGTGCGGTGTCGCCACCACGAAGCCGCCGCCCGACCGCGTCAGCCCGGTCACCGGCGATCCGGCGCGCAACCCGACGCCGGCCCGCCCGCACAGTCCCAGCAGCGCGTCGACCACGTCGCGCGCCCGCTGCGAGACCGGGAACAGCTTCTCGAGGTCCTCTTCCTGCAGCGGCACGCCGGCCGCTTCGACGAACGCCCGCAGCGCCGCAGGTGGAAACTCGCGCAGCGCGTGGCGCAGGAAGCGGCCGCGGCGCACCCCATACTGGGCCTCGAGGTCAGCGCCCGTGCGGGTCGTCGTGAGGTTGCAGCGGCCGCCGCCGCTGATCAGGATCTTCAGCCCCGGCCGCTGGTTCTTCTCGAGCAGCAACGTCGACCGGCCGCGACCAGCCGCGACGATCGCCGCCATCAGCCCGGCGGCGCCGGCGCCAACCACCGCGACGTCGCAGCGTTCGCGCACGGGTTCCGCGTTGCCGCGGCCGGCTCAGGCCTTCGCCGCGGCGGGCTCGGTGATGCGCAGCACCGGCCGGCTGCCGATCGGCTGCGCCCGGTTCGCGGTGTAGCCCTTGCCGAGCTTCTTCTTCTTGAAGGTGCCGCTGCGCGGACCACCGTTCTTGCGACGGGAACGTGCCATGGGAGATTCTCGATTGGGTTGGTGGATCGGGTCGGTCAGCGCACGCGTTTCACTTCTTGGCCTTGGCCATCGCCTTCTGCGCCGCGGCGCGCACCACGAGGCCCGGCTTGAACTCGACCTGGCGCTCGTTCTTGACGGTCTTCTTGATCGTCAGGTAGCCATTCACGTGGCCCGGCACCGCCCCCTTGACGAACACCAGGTTGCGGTCCTTGTCGATCTTGATGACCTCGAGCCGCTGCATCGTGACCTGCTCGACGCCGTAGTGGCCGGCCATGCGCTTGCCGCGCGGCACGCCGCTGCTGATCGAGTGCTGGCGACCGAGGCCGCCGCCGGTGCGGTGGTTCAGCGAGTTGCCGTGCGACGTGGGCTGCCGGCTGAATCCGTGGCGCTTGATCGTGCCGGCCCAGCCGCGACCCTTGGTGATGCCGGTGACGTCGACGAACTTGACGCCGTCGAGCACCGCCGCGGTCACCAGCTCGCCGGGCTTCTGCGTCGGCGCCTGCGCGAGCCGGAACTCCTGGACGAAGCGCATGCCGTGGTCGAGGCCGGCCTTCTTGACGTGGCCGAGTTCGGGTGCGGGCGTGACGCGCGCCGGCTTGTCGTCGAAGCCGAGCTGCACCGCGTAGTAGCCGTCGGCGGCGCGGGGCCGCGCGTGGCGGCCGCGCTTCTTGCCGTTGTTGATCGACGCCTGCCGGTGGCCTTCGGGATGTTCGGCGGCGGTCGCCATCTTGACCGCCAGGACCTTGCACGGCCCGGCCTGCACGATGGTCACCGGGACGCAGTTGCCGTCGGTGTGGAAGATCTGGGTCATCCCGAGCTTCTTGCCGAGGATGCCGAGGGTTCTGGTGCCAGTCATCTTGGGTTCTCGCGGCGGGCCGCGGCATGCGAACAGAGCCGTGGCGCGCGTCAGGGGCGAAGAGGTCAGCCGCCGGGTGGTCCGGGGCGTACATTCGCTGTCAGGGGCGAACAAGGTAGGGATCGGCGGCCCGGCGCGCAAGGACTCGTTCGGCGCCCGTCGTCGCGTCGTCAGCGCACCCACGCCCGCAGCGCCAGCGCCAGCAGCCCGGCCAGCAGGCACCATGGCCACAGCGCCACGTCCGCTGCCGCGAATGCCGGCAGCGCGCGGTCCGCCGCGACCGCTGGCCCCCGCAGGTCTACCTCCGCCAGCGGCGCGGGCGGCGTCAGTACGGTCGCCGCCGCCCCGCTGCCGTAGCTGCGCACGAACGCGCGCCGCAGCAGCTGGGGAAACGCCGGCAGCAGCGGCAGATTGCTGTCCTGCAGCCGGAACGCGAAGTGCACCGACGCGACTTGACCATCGCCCACCACCACCGCGAGCGGCTCGTTGCCGCCCGCTTCGTTCGCCCACAGCAATGGCTGCCCCGCCGGCAGCACGCCCCGCCACGCCTGCTGCACCATCAGCTCCGACAGGTCGAGCCCCGCGGTCAGCGCGTTGCTGCGATCCCAGTCGAGGGCGAATGGGCCGCGCCACGGTTCCGGCGCTGGTCCCGGCGCGAGCGCACTGCCGAAGGTCAGCGCGCGCACTTTGCCCGGCGCGAGCGCCGCCCGCCCGCCGTCGACGAGCAGCAACCCGACCGGTTCGTCGCCGCTGGCGCCGACCACGCTGCCACCGACTTCGCCGGCCAGGGCCTGCGCGGCGGCGGTCGCGAACGGCCCGGCCTCGCCATCCG
>JBASWX010000851.1:0-3016 GCA_049276695.1 Planctomycetota bacterium | reverse complement strand
CGCCTGGCCGGCGGCGGCCCCGCGCTGGCTGTGGGCGCTGTTGCTGCTGGCGGTCGCGGCGCACGGCGCCTGGCGGTTGCACGACGAACGCGGCGTGCGCAACGTCGTCAACGCGTCGGCGATCACGGCGGCGGCGGAACTGCTGCACGGCACGTGCGGGCCCGGCGACCGGGTGGTGGTGCGTTCCGACAAGCCGCGCGTCGATCCGGGCTGGGGCCGCCGCACCAACTTCGAGGACCCGCGCCTGTTCTACCAGTCCAGGTGCTTCGGCTGGGTGCTGCCGCGCGACGAGTTCGCCGCCGCGACGCTCGCCGACCTGCAGCGCCGCGGCGCGCGCTTCGTGTTCGATCCGCTGCCCGCCACCGCCAGCCTGGAGGTCGCCACGTGGTTGCACGGCCACGGCACGCTGTTGTTCGACGAACGCGGCGTGCGGCTCTGGCGGCTCGGCGCGCCGGACTGAGTCAGCCGCTCAGCTGCGCGCGCGGATCTTCTGGCCCCGGATCGTGACCACCTTGTAGCGCACGAGGCCGAGCGTCAGGTGGGTCAGCAGCCAGGCGTGGAGCGACGCCGACGCCTCGACCCGGAAGTCGGCGACCGCGACGCAGCCGGCGCACTCGTCGGCCAGCAGCGTGCGCACGTCGGGCTGGCTCTCGCCGAACAGGCCGTAGCACCACAGCACCAGGCTGTCGCGCAACTCGAAGCGTTCGCCGCCGGTGCCAGGCGGCGCCGGCATGGCGCTGATCGCGAGCGGCAGGCCGGTCAGGTCGTACTGGAGACTGCTGCAGGCGGTGAACAGCAGGAATGCGGCGGGCGGAAGAAGGCGGAGCGTGGGCATGTCCCCATGCTCCGCCGGGGGTCGGGGTCTGGCCAGTGTCCGGACGGTCGTTCCGTTCCGGCGCTTGCAGTAGAGTCGGTCTGGGACTCGCCTCATGCAGACGACGCGGTGCGGGTTGACGGTGCTCCCGGTGCTGGTGCTCGGGGGTTTCGCCGTCGCCCAGCAGTTCGATGAGGGACTTGCCGAGGCCGGTCTGGCGGCGGCAGAGCGCCAATGGGGCGAGGCGCTGGCCCTGTTGCGCCAGCTCGAGCCGCTGGCGACTACCGAGGCGACCGGGCTGCTGCTGGCGAACCGGCTCGACGAACTGGCCGAGGGCATCCGCGGCGCCGGCGAGTTGGCGCACCTGCTGCCGGCGGTGGAACTGGCGCTCGCGGTGCGGCGGCGGGCGCTCGGGGATCGCGACGACCCGGATCTTGCCGTCAGCATCAATCGCGTCGCCTGCCTGCTGCAGCAGCACGGCCGTCCAGGTGAAGCCAGCGTGCAGTTCGAAGCGGCGCTGGCGATGCAGCATCGTCTGTTCGGGAAGCAGGACCGTCCCGGTGTCGCCGCGAACCTGGGCAACCTGGCGATGTGCCACCGGGCGCTGGGTCGCCGCGAGGAGGCCCTGCGGGTGAGCGGGGAGGCGCTGGCGATGCGCGAGCGCCTGGCCGGCGGCAAGAACGACGCCGACGTCGCAATCGCTCACAGCAACCTCGGCCTGTGCCTGAAGGACCTGGGGCACTACGGCGAAGCGTTGGCCCGATTCGAAACCGCGCTGGCGATGCAGCGGCGCCGGATCGGCGAGTCCGACCACGCCGACATCGCACTGATCTTCGACAACCTCGGCATGTGCCTGGAAGCTCTCGGTCGCGGTGACGACTCGCTGGCGCACCTCCAGGCGGCACTGGCGATGCGGCGGCGGTTGTTCGGCAGTCGCGGCCACGTCGCGTTGGCAACGAACCTGAACAACCTGGGGACGATTCTGCGGTCGTTCGGTCGAACCGAGGAGGCGATCGCGAGTTACCAGGCCGCGTTGGACATGGCCGGGCGCCTGTTCGACGGTCGCGACCACCCCTTCGTGGCGACGACCTTGAACAACCTGGCCACCTGCCTCGACTCCCAGGGCCGCAGTGCCGAGGCGCTGCCGCAGCAGGAGGCGGCGCTGGCGATGAAGCGGCGGCTGTTCGGCGACGGCGACCACCCCGAGGTGGTGACGAGCCTGAACAACGTCGCGCTGTGCTTCGAGCACCTCGGCCGTGCTGCGGCGGCGCTTCCTCAGTACGAAGCCGCACTGGCGATGAGCCAGCGCCTGGCGGGAGAGCGCGACGACATTGCCGTGGCCCAGGTGCTGGCCAACCTCGCCAAGTGCCTGCGCACCCTGGGCCGCGCCGGTGAAGCGTTGCCCAGCGACGAAGCGGCACTGGCCATGAACCGGCGGCTGTACGGCGGGAGCGATCACCCCGAGCTGGTGCTGAACCTGAGCAGTCTCGGGATCAGTCTGATGGCACTCGGCCGCGGCGACGAGTCGATGGCGCGCTGGGCCGAGGCGATCGATATGATCGAGCGGTTGCGTGCGCGGACCCGGACCGCGCCAGGCCTGCGGCAGGCGCTGTTCGACCACTCCAAACGCCTGGGCTGCTTCGAGCGGCTGCAGGCGATTGCCTGGCGCCGCGATCCGGCGGCCGCGTTCGCCGTTGCCGAACGCAGCCGCGGCCGCGATCTGCTCGACCTGCTGGAACAGCAGGGCATCGATCCGCTCGCCGACGCGGAACGGCGAGCCCGCGAACGGGGTGACCAGGGTGCCGCCGAGACGCTGCGGCGGTTGCGCGCTGACCTCGACGACGCGGGCCTGACCAGCGATCGGCTGTTGCACGAGCTGACCCGGTTGGACCGGCTCGGCGACACCGTGCGCGCCGGACGCCGGGCCGAACTGCTGGCGCGTGCGGACGAGGTCGCGGCCCGCCAACGCGAACTGCTCGCGGCACAAGAACGCCTGCTCGGCGATGCGTCGCTGGCCGGTCGCGTACAGACTGCCGAGGCGGTGCGCAGCGTGCTGCGGCCCGGCGAGGCGCTGCTCGAGTTCACCCTGACCGCGGACGCCGCACTGCTCTACGTGCTGGCACCCGACCGCGGACTCGAAGTCTTCGAGCTGCCGGCAGCGGTGGCGACCGCGGCCCGGGTGCTGCCGGGCCTGCTGCGCGG
>JBASWX010000850.1:0-8780 GCA_049276695.1 Planctomycetota bacterium | reverse complement strand
GCGATGAAGGACGCGCTGATCGCCGCCCAGAACCAGCTGGCGACCGCGCAGACCACCGCGACCCAGCTGGCGACCGCGCGCGGCGAAGCGGTGTGGCAGCAGTACCACGCGCTGTTCACCGCCGCCGACGGCGTGTTGCCCCCGCTCGAGCGGCTCGATTTCGCCGCGGCCGGCGCTGCCGCGCGCCAGTTCGCCAGCCGCAGCGAAGGTTCGCCGGCGGCCGCCCGCGCCGCCGACTTCGCGGCGGCGGCGAGCCACGGCGCACTGTTCGTCGACGCACTCGAACGCACGATCGCCGCCGGCCAGTTGCAGGTCGCGATCAACGGCGCCACGCTGCAGGCGATGCGCTGGGATCGCGCCGCCGGCCAGCTGTTCGTCGCCGACCCCACCAAGAAGCCGCTGAAGGAGACGCCGGTCCCGACCGCGGCGTTCTCGCCCGAGCAGTGGCAGACGCTCGCCGAGCAGGTCGGCGGCGCCGAGGCCGGCAGCCGCGAGTGTTTCCTCGGCTTTCAGGCGCTGACCGCGCACGGCAGCGCCGCGCGCGCCTTCCTCGGCCGCCTGCGTGGCGACGACGACGGGTCGGGAACGGGGCAGGGTGGCTACCCGCTCACCGCCGGCGGTTTCGAAACGCTGCTGCGGCGGCTGCCCGAACAGGACGTCGCGCCGTGGGCGCGCGGCATGCGCGCCGAGTTGCAGGCCGGTCAACGGCTGGCGGCTGGCCTGCGCGCTCTCTCCGAGCGGCGCAACCTGGCGGCGGCCGGCCATCTCGAGAAGCTGTTGGCCGACCACCCGCACGCGTTCGTCGTCGCCGTGCTGCCGTGACCGGAGGGCCGATCGCGCTGCGCGAGGTCGGCGGCGAGGTCTGGTTCGCGGTCAAGGTCGTGCCCGGAGCAGCGCGCGAACGCCTCGTCGGCCCGCTCGGCGACGCGTTGAAGATCGCGGTCACCGCCCCGCCGGAAGGCGGCAAGGCGAACGCGGCGGTCGTCGCGGTGCTGGCACACGCGCTCGGCGTGCCGGTGCGGGCAGTGCGCGTGGTCAGCGGACAGGGCAGTCCGCGCAAGGTCGTCGCGGTCGCCGGCATCAGCGCGGCGCAAGTTGCCAGTGCGTTCGCGGCGCTGGCGCCGTCCCGCTGACCATCGAGCATCGCCGGGCCCCCGCGGTCGGGCTGCCGAGGGCGGTCTACTTGTGCTCGGCCGCCAGCTTCGTCAACAACTCGCCGAACGCTGCTGCCGGCATCGCACCGAGGTCGCCGTCGCTGCGCGAGCGCACCGTCACCGTGCCGTTCGCCAGTTCCTGATCGCCGACCACCGCGACGAACGGCACCTTCTCCTGGTACAGCCAGTGCCGCACCTTCTGCCCGATCTTCTCGCCGCTGTCGTCGACGTCGCAGCGCAGGTCGCGCGTCCGGAACTCCGCCGCCAACTGGCTGGCCCGCTCCGCGTGCCGTTCGCCGACCGTCAGCAACACCGCCTGCACCGGCGCCAGCCACACCGGGAAGGCGCCGGCGTGGTGCTCGACCAGCACGCCGAAGAAGCGTTCCAGCGAGCCGAGCAGCGCCCGGTGCACCATGACCGGCCGCACGCGGTTGCCGCTGGCGTCGATGTAGGTCATGTCGAAGCGTTCGGGCAGGTTGAAGTCGCACTGGATCGTGCTGCACTGCCAGGTGCGGCCCAGCATGTCCTTGATCTTGACGTCGATCTTCGGCCCGTAGAACGCGCCGCCGCCTTCGTCGACCTGGAACGGCAGCCCGACCTTCTCCAGCGCCTTGCGCAACGCCGCGGTCGCCTTCGCCCAGCCCTCGTCGCTGCCGACGCTCTTCGCCGGCCGCGTGCTGAGGTTCATCGCGTAGTCGTGGAAGCCGAACGCGCGCAGCATGCTGATCACGAACTGCAGGCAGCGTTCGATCTCGGCCTCGACCTGGTCCTCGCGCAGGAACAGGTGCGCATCGTCCTGGGTGAAGCCGCGCACCCGCAGCAGCCCGTGCAGCGAGCCCTGGTTCTCGTAGCGGTAGACGGTGCCGAGCTCGGCCCAGCGGAACGGCAGCTCGCGGTAGCTGCGGCGCCGGCTCTTGAAGATCTGCACGTGGAACGGGCAGTTCATCGGCTTCAGCCGGTACTCGGCGCCGTCGATGTCGATGCCCGAGTACATCGAGTCCTTGTAGAAGTCGAGGTGGCCCGAGGTCTGCCACAGGTCGGCCTTGGCGATGTGCGGCGAGTTGACGAGGTCGTAGCCGCCGCGCAGGTGCTCGACGCGCCAGAACTCCTCCATCTTGTGGCGCACGAAGCCGCCCTTCGGGTGCCACAGGATCAACCCGGCGCCGAGGTCGCCCATCGTCGAGAACAAATCGAGGTCGATGCCAAGCCGCCGGTGGTCGCGCTTGCCCGCCTCCTCGAGGTTGGCGCGATGCGTGTCCATCGCCTTCTTGTCGGCGAACGCGTGGCCGTAGACGCGCGTCAGCATCTTGTTGCCGGCGTCGTTGCCGAAGTAGGCGCCAGCCAGCGCCAGCACCGCGATGCCCTGGCCGATCTTGCCGGTGCTCGGCACGTGCGGGCCGCGGCACATGTCGACGAACCCGCCGGAACGGTAGAATGTGATCGTTTCGGTCGCCGGCAGCTTGTCGATCGTCGCGACCTTGTAGTCCTCGCCCTCCTTGACCATCAGCGCGCGCGCCGCGCCGTGGTCCATGCTCTCGAGCACGAACGGCACATCGCTGGCGACGATCTCCGCCATCAACTGCTCGAGCTTCGGCAGGTCGTCCTGGGTGATCGGCTCGTTGCCGAAGTCGATGTCGTAGTAGAAGCCGTAGCGCGGATCGTCGACCGGCGGCCCCTTCCACAGCTTGGCGCGCGGCCGGATGCGTTTGACGGCGTCGGCGAGCACGTGCGCGGCGGAGTGACGCAGCACTTCCAGCCCCTCCTTGGTGTCGCGCGTGTAGATCTTCATCTTCGCCGACTGCTGGATCGGCAACTGCAGGCTCTGCACCTTGCCGTCCAGTTCGATGCCCACCGCGGCCTTGGCGAGGCCCTTGCCGATCGACTCGGCGACGGCGAGCCCGGTCGTTCCGGCCGGGTACTCGCGCACGGAGCCGTCGGGCAGGGTGAGTTGGATCTTGGTGGCGGTCGACATGATCGGGGCGAAGATCATTGCGAGCTCGGGCAGCAGTGGCAAGTTGCCGCACGGCGCGGCACGTGCGGGCGTCGCGGCGTGCCGCTACAACCCGCGCATGCGCTGCGTTCCGCTCCTCCTCGCGCTCGCCGCCTGCGCGTCACCCTTGCCCACCTCGTCGATTCACGACGGGGACACCGTCGTGCCTGGACCCGACCCCCACAGCTTCTCGCGTCCCGATCAGGTGCGCTCGACGCATCTCGATCTCCTGCTCCAGGTGCGAATGGCGCAGCCTGACAGTCGCAGCATCTCGGGGGGCGTTCCGAACGCGTTGCTCGGCGCAGTCACGCACACGCTGCAGCGCTTCGATCCCGTCGCGCCGTTCGTCGTCGACACCCAGGCGCTGACAATCGAAGCCGTGGTCGACCAGGATGGCCAGAAGCTGCCGTTCGCATTCGGCAAGCGCGATGACATCCTCGGCTCACCGCTCGTCGTCACTCTCGCCGCGAACACGACCAAGGTGTGCATCAGCTACTCGACGCGCGACGAAGGCGATGCGATTCAGTGGCTGAGCCCCGATCAGACGAGCGGCGGCAAGGCGCCATTCATGTTCACGCAGGGCCAGGCGATCCTCACCCGCTCGTGGATCCCGCTGCAGGACTCACCGGCCGTGCGCGTGACTTGGAACGCACGCGTACTCGCCGGTGCGCAGACGCCGGTGATGAGCGCGATGGAGCGCCGCGGCCCCGATGCGGAGGGCTGCTACACGTTCGCGATGACGAAGCCCGTGCCGAGCTATCTGATCGCGCTGGCGTGCGGCGACCTCACCTCGCGCCCGATCAGTGACCGCTGCGCGGTGTGGGCCGAGCCGTCGACGATCGAGCTGGCCGCCAGCGAGTTCGCCGACATGGAGAAGATGGTGGCGGCGTGCGAGCGGCTGTTCGGGCCGTACCGCTGGGGCCGCTACGACGTGCTGGTGCTGCCGCCGAGCTTCCCGTTCGGCGGCATGGAGAACCCGTGCCTGACCTTCGCGACGCCGACGGTGCTCGCCGGCGACCGTTCGCTGGTGTCGCTGATCGCGCACGAGCTGGCGCACAGCTGGTCGGGCAACCTGGTCACCAACGCGACCTGGCGCGACTTCTGGCTCAACGAGGGCTTCACCGTCTACCTGGAGTCGCGCATCATGGAGCAGGTCTATGGCCAGGACCGCGCCGCGATGGAGGTGAACCTCGGCATGCAGGAGCTCGCCGCGGAACTGAAGGAACTGCCGCCCGCGGATCAGGTGCTGCACGTCGATCTCGCCGGACGCAACCCCGACGACGGCATGACCGGCGTGCCGTACCAGAAGGGTGCCGCGTTCCTGCGGCGGCTCGAACAGGTGTTCGGTCGCGCGCGGCTCGACGCGTTTCTGCAGGCGTGGTTCGACCAGCACGCGTTCCAGAGCGTGACCACCACGACCTTCCGCGACTTCCTGCAGCGCGAGTTGCTCGCGACCGACGCCGGCAAGGCGGCGCAGATCGACGTTGCCCACTGGATCACCGGCACCGGGCTGCCCGGCGACGCGCCGATCCCCGACAGCGCCCTGTTCGCTGCGGTCGACGCCCAGCTTGCCGCGTGGCGCGCGGGCAACGCACCGGCCACGTTGGCGACCACGGGCTGGGCCACGCAGCAGTGGCTGCGCTTCCTGCACGGCCTCGGCTCGCCGACTGCCGCCCAGCTGCAGCACCTCGACGCCGCGTTCGCGTTCACGCGCAGCGGCAACAGCGAGATCCTGTGCGCCTGGCTCGTGCTGGCGATCGCATCCGACTACCGCGCCGTCGACCGCCGGCTCGAGCTGTTCCTGATGACCGTCGGCCGGCGCAAGTTCCTCAAGCCGATCTACGAGGCGATGACGAAGCGCCCCGGCGGCAAGGAACGGGCGCTGGCGATCTACCAGAAGGCCCGGCCGCGCTACCACTCGGTCAGCCAGCGCACCCTCGACGCGATGCTCGGCTTCTCCGGCGGCTGACCGCGCGCGCACCGACCCCGGCTCCGCACCTTCACCAGACCTTCGCCAGGTCGATCGAGACGCCGCGCACGACGTGCAGGCGAATGCGGTCTTTGCAAACGACGCCCCGGCCGTACCTGCCGTCGCGCAGCACGAACTGCCGCACCGACTTCTTCTTGGCGTCGACGATCCAGAACTCGCGCACGCCTGCCCGCTGGTAACGCGCCTTCTTCAGACGGCGGTCGCGCCGACTGGTGGACGGCGACAGGATCTCGATGACGAAGTCCGGCGCGCCGGTGATCTTCTTGTCGCCGATCACGGCTCGGTTGTTCTGCATGACAACGACGAGATCCGGCTGCACGACGGTGCCGCGGCCCAGATCCACATCGAGCGGGGCAGAATAGACCTTGCCCAAGCCCGGCGTGCGGACCCTGATGCCGATCTCGATGGTCAGGCCGGCCGAAGCGTCCTGATGACCCACGCTAGGTGCGGGAGTCACGTAGTGCCTCCCGTCGATGATCTCGTGGCGCTTGCGATCCGCGGGGATCCTGCAGTAGTCGGCGTAGGTCCAGACCCGGTGGCGGGAACGGCTCCTCACGCCGGTGGCGGTCGGCATCACCCATTCGAGCATACGCGTCTCCTTCGCGCGGTCGACGGCCCCGACGGCCGAGCGCCGCGCAATGGCTCAGTGCCCCGGACCGCCGGTTTGGTTACAGCCGGCCCGGGAATCCGCGAGCCGGACGATCGCGCACGTCAGCCCGCCGTGCCAATCCGCGACGGCGGGTCACCAGACGTTTCCCAGATCGATGGTGACCCCACGGAGGATGCGCAGCCGGATGCGGTCCGTGCACACGACTCCGCGTCCGTACCTGCCACCGCGCAACACGAACTGTTCGACGGTCTGCTCGTCGGTGTCGACGATCCAGAATTCGCGGACACCGGCTCGTTCGTAGCGCGCCTTCTTCAGGCGCCGGTCGCGGCCGGTGGTCGACGGCGACAGGATCTCGACCACGAGGTCCGGCGCGCCGGTGATCTTCTTGTCGCCGAGCACCGCCGCGTTCTTGCGGAGCACGACGACAAGGTCCGGCTGTACGAGGGAACCACGACCCAGGTGCACGTCGATCGGCGCTGCGTAGACCTTGCCGTGGCCCGCCTGCTTGACCTTCGCCATCAACTCGAAGTGCAGGTTGGCCGAAGCGTCCTGATGACCGAGGTCAGGCGCCGGGCTCACGTAGTGCCTCCCGTCGATGATCTCGTGGCGCTTGCGGTCCGGCGGGATCCTGCAGTAGTCGGCGTAGGTCCAGACCCGGTGGCGGGAGCGGCTCGTGACGGCGGTCGCGGTCGGCATCACCCATTCGAGCATACGCATCTCCTTCGCGCGGTCGACGGCCCCGACGGCCGAGCGCCGCGCAATGGCTCAGTGCCCCGGACAGCCGGTTTGGTTACAGCTCCGACCGAGAATCCGCGCGCCCGCCCTCGTCTCGCATTCGCAGTCCGCGACGCCGGTCAGCCCAGCAGCCGCCGCAGCACCTCGGCGCGGCCGAGGCCCAGTTCGACGCACAGCCGCCGCACCTCGGCGTCTTCGGGCCGCGCCTGCAGTGCGCCGCTCGGCAGTCGCGCCACCTTGAACACCACCGCCCCCAGCACCGTCTCGCGCGTCTCCTGCCAGCGTTCGAGCACGGTGCGCTGCACACGGTGCGCGCGCACGCCGAGCGTCGACGACTCTTCGAGCAGCAGCGCCTGCAGTGCGGCCCGGCGCGCCTCGTCGCACAGCACCGTGACCAGCAGGCCGGGCCGGCCCTTCTTCATCGTCACCGGCGCCGCGAACGCATCGACCGCGCCGCGCACGAGCAGTTCGTCGAGCAGCCAGCCGACCTGTTCACCGGTCGCGGTGTCGAGCGTGCACTGCAGTTCCACGAGTTCGGCCGCCGAGGTCAACGCCGCGGCGGTGCCGACGGTGAGACGCAGCAGGTTGGGCAGCCCGGCGTCATCGCGGGTGCCGGCGCCGTAGCCGATGCGCTCGGCGACCAACGTCACCGGCTGGTCGAACGCGTCGACCAGTTCGCGCAGCAGCGCTGCCCCGGTCGGCGTCGTGCGTTCGCCGGGCAGCCCACCGCGACGGGCCGGGATGCCGGCGAGCAGGGCCGCGGTCGCCGGCGCGGGCACTGGCAGCACGCCGTGCTCGGTGTTCACCGTGCCGGAGCCGAGTTGCAGACCGTGGCAGTGGATGCGTTCGACGCCGAGCAGGTGGGTGCCGAGGCACGCGCAGACCACGTCGACGATGGTGTCCTCGGCGCCGACTTCGTGGAAGTGCACCGCGTCGATGCTGCAGCCGTGGGCCGCCGCCTCGACTTCGCCGATCGCGCGGTAGACCGCGAAGCAGTCGGCCCGGACCGCAGCCGGCAGTTCGGCCCGGCCGACGATGCGTTCGATGTCGGCGAGATTGCGGTGCACGTGGCCCGAAGCGGCGGGCAGCAGCGGCGCCTTCCCCGTGGTCGCCATCGCGAACGTGCCTTCGCCCGCGCGCGCGACGTCGACGGTGAAGTGCGTACCGGCCATGCCGGCGCGCAGCACCTTGCGGGCGGCGATCGCGACCCCCGGCAGATCCAGCGACCGCACTGCCGACGCCAACGGCGCCAGCGGCACTCCGGCATCGAGCAAGGCACCGACCCACATGTCGCCGGCGACTCCGGCAAAGGCATCGAGCACGGCGATCCGCATGGGCGTCTGGTCCTGGAACGGGCTTTGCGGAACGCGGCGCCGACCGCACCGGATTGCCGGCCGGTCCCGGACCCGGGTGGTCCCGCACGCTCCGTGACCCGCCATACTACGCGCCACTGCTGCCGCTTGTGAACGAACGCGCCGACATCACCGCCGCCGCCGGAACGCCGCTGCGACCTGCACCGCGGCACCGCCGCTGTTCGGCAGCGCTCGCGCGGCTCGCACTGGCGGTCGCCTTGTGCGGAACCGCCCAGGCGCAGGACGGACTCGCGCGGCTGGTCAGCCGCGACGCGCTGGTCCACCTCGCCCACCCCGACGCCGAAGTCCGCGGCGAAGCGGCGCTGGTCGTCGCCGGCCGGCCCGACCTGCTGCAGCAGCCAGCGCTGCTGGCGATGGCGAAGGAACGCGAACCCGCGGCGCGGCACCGCGCCTTCGTCGCGCTCGGGCTGATGGGCAGCGCCCCGGCCGTGCAGGTGCTCGCCGCAGTCCTCGCGGACACCACCACGCGCGGCACCGACGACGGCGTCGCGGCCGCGTTCGGGCTCGGCCTCGTCGCCGACCAGCAGGCCACGGCAGCAACCACCGCAGTGCTGTCGGCGATCGCGCAGGGCAGTTGGAAGCGGCAGCGCGACACGCTGCTCGCCCTGCTGATCGCGATGACGATGCAGCCCGCGCGCGGCGACGCGATGGCGGTGCGGCGGCTGTACGACGACGAGTCGAATCGCGACCCGCAGGTGCGTGGCCTGATGCTGTCGCTGTTGCTGCAGCACGACGCGACCTTCGACCCCAGGCTGCGGCAGCGCGTGCTGGAACGCGGCAGCGCCGACGAGCAGCGGGCCCTGCTGGGCTGGCTGGCCGGCCCCGGGCCCACCTTCGATGCCAGCGCGCTCCCGACGATCGAACGGCTGGCGCGGCACGCCCCCGACCCGCTGACCCGGGCCGCGGCCCTCGAGGCACTGACCCGCGC
>JBASWX010000849.1:0-1647 GCA_049276695.1 Planctomycetota bacterium | reverse complement strand
GCTGATCGCTGCCCGGCGGCGCGAACGCCGCGCGCAGTTGCCGGTCGAGGTCGTCGTCGTGGGGGTGGGTCATGGCGTCTCCGGCAGAAGTGCTGGCGTGACGGGGGTCGCCTGGGACGCCGGCACTGCCGACTGCAGCGCCGCCCGCAGTTGCAGCCGCGCCCGGCGCACGTGGCTGGTCGCGGTGTTCTCGTTCAGCTCGAGCATGGCGGCGATCTCGGGGAAGGTCAGGTCGGCGACGACGTGCAGCAGCAGGCAGGCGCGCACGGCTTCGGGAAGTGCGGCGAGCGCCCGCGCCAGTTCGTCCGGCAGGTCGTCGCGCACGCGCGCGAACGACCACACCGGCACCGTCTCCGCGCGAGCGGTTGGTTCGGGGTGCGTCGGGCCGCTCGGCGCCGGCTGTCTTCGCCGCCGCCAGTTCGCGCCGGTGTGGCGGGCGATCTGCGCCAGCCACGCCCCGACGTCGCCGCCGGCGAACTGGCCGCGCCGTGCCCACGCAATGCGCGCGGTCTCCTGGACGAGGTCATCGGCGTCCCCGCGTCCCCCCCACGCGGCAGCGAGCACCCACAGCGCGCGCCCATGACGGGCGAACGCCGCGACGAACTCGTCGGCGGTGAGGCGGGCAGCGGGCATCCAGCGGCAAGGGTACCGTCGTACCGTTCAGCCGCCGCAGCCCGAACCGCAAGCGGTCGCGCAGCAGCCGGTCGCCGGTGCCGGCTTGGCCGCGGGCACCTTCGCAGCGCCCTGTTCGCAGCAGCCGGGCGGGCAGCACTCGGGGCAGCAGGGCTCGTCGCAGCAGTTGGGCGGGCAGACGATGCAGCAGGGGCAGCAGGGGTCCTGGCCGGCGTTCGGGGCGGCTGGTGAGCCACCGAGCGACAGGCAGAGGAACCAGGGAAGGACGCTCGACAAGATCGTGTTCATGCGGCGCCCTGATGTCGGACCGGGCCCGGCTCCGTGCAGATTCCCGTCTTTCCTGAATAGCATCGCGCCCCCGAGGTGACCTGACGACCGTGTCCTCCGCCGCCCCCGCCGCCAACCTGGCCTCGCCGCCGTCCGGCGAACCCGCCATGGCAGCGGTCGCCGAACCCCACCGGCTCGCCGTCTGGCGGTACCTGCGCGTGCTCGGTGCCACCACCGACGAGGCCGACGACCTCGCCCAAGAAGCGATGCTGGTCGCTTGCGCGGCCCCCCTGCCCGCCGACCCCGACCGTGCCCGTGCGTTCCTGCGCGGCGTCGCCCGCAACCTGTGGCTGCGCACCCGCCGCTTCTGGCATCGGCGCCGCGAACGCGAGATCGCGGCCGCGGTCGAGGAACTGTGGCTCGCGACCGCGGCGGACGACGACGGCGAGGAACTGCTGGCCGCACTGCGCACGTGCCTTGGCGAACTCGCCCCGCGCACGCGCGGCGCCTTGGAGTTGCACTACCGCGATGGTCTGGGTTGGCAGCGCGTCGCGCAGCAGCTCGGGCTGAAGACGAACGGCACGAAGACCCTGGTGCAGCGGGCGCGGGCTCTGCTGCGGCACTGCATCGAACGGAGGCTGGCATGAGTGCGACGACAGCGGCGGCGATGGGGATCGCGCGGGAACGACAGCTCGACTGGCTGCTCGGCGAAGTGCTCGGCGGCGAGGCGGTGCGCGCGAGCCGGCC
>JBASWX010000848.1:0-3759 GCA_049276695.1 Planctomycetota bacterium | reverse complement strand
GCCCACCCGCCGTGCCGCCCGGCGGTGCGTCGCCGGCGCCGCCTGGCGCGCGCGTCGAGCCCCAGGACCAGGAACCGCGCGACGTGCGCTTCGACGAGGCGGTGTTGAAGCTGCAGGGCAAGCCGGTCCGGGCGATCGTCGTGACGCGGGCGGGTCGCGGCGAAGCGCTCACGGTCGTGCCGGAGAGCGCCGAGTCGTACGTGCGCGGCCTGCAGACACAGGTGGGCGCCCCGTTCGAGGCGCGCAAGGTGTCCGCCGACTGCACCACGCTGTGGAACGAGCGGCGCATCCTGGTGCACGGCTACGCCCGCGAACAGGACGGCGAGATCGTCGTGACGTTCGAGATCCAGCTCGAGGTCGAGGTCTACGCCGGCGTCGACTTCGTCGGCCTGAAGAGCCTCGACCGCGCCACCGTCGACGGCCTGCTCGGCCTGCACGTCGATCGCCAGGTCACCCGCAGCGAGGGCGACGCGATGCGCAAGGTGCTGCTGGCACGGTACCGGCGCGACGGCTTCGCGTTCTGCGGCATCGCGCTCGACGATGCTCCGGTCGACGGCGCCGAAGCACCGCCGCCACCACCGCCGCAGCCGGGCCAGCGAACGGGCGCGCCGCTGCGCGTGCTGAAGTTCCTGATCGACGAGGGGCCGAAGATCACCGTCGGCGCGATCCGGTTCCTCGGCAACGTGTCGTTCCCGGGCGATGCGGTCTTCGGCATGTTCGGCACCGACGGTTACCTGGTGCGCGACGCGCGCATCGCCAGCGATCCGGCGCGCGGCCTGATCAACGGCGAGCCGTGGAGCCGCGAGGTGCTCGACGAGGACCTCGACCGGTTGCGCCTGTTCTACCGCGGTCGCGGTTTCCTCGACGCCACGGTCGATGTCGCCGACGTGCAGTTCTCGTCCGACCGCAGCACAGTCGACCTGACGTTCGTGATCGTCGAAGGACCGCGCTACACGATCCGTTCGGTGCGCGTCGAGCACGTCGACGGCACGCCGGGCCAGGCGCTCGCCACGCCGCCGCTGCATCCGGTCGCCGAAGTCGAGGCGGTGCTGAAGGCAGCGCCCGGCCAGTTCTACGACCACGACCGGCTGCAGCGCGACGTGCAGGCGATCGTCGACTTCTACGGCCGGCGCGGCCATCCGAGCCGCACGTTCCCGGGCATGCGCGACGTGGCGAAGGGCTGCGACGTGTTCCCGCCGAGCGAGAGCTACGGGGTCCTGGCTCCGGAGGTCGACATCGTCTACCAGGTCAGCGAAGGCACGCCCAAGCGCCTGCGCGACATCGTGATCCGCGGCAACCGCTTCACCCAGGACCACGTGATCCGGCGCCGCTTCCGCGTGCACCCCGGCGAACGCATCGACATGGTCGAGGTGCGGCGCTCGTTGCGCGCGATCGAGCAGACGCGCTTCTTCTCGGATCCCGCGAGCATGAGCCAGCCGCGGCTGCGGCTCGAGCCGGTGCCGCAGGAACCCGACGCCGTCGACATCGGCCTCGACGTCGAGGACGTGCCCACCGGCCAGCTGCGGTGGGGCTTCGGCATCAGCCCCGGCCAGGGCGTGTCCGGCAGCTTCACGTTCAACAAGAGCAACTTCGACCTGTGGAAGCCGCCGACCAGCCTCAACCCGATCACCGCGTTCGGCGAGATCCTCGACAACAAGGCGTTCCATGGCGGCGGCCAGAACCTCGGCTTGTTGCTGGCGCCGGGCACGCGCTACAGCCAGTTCCAGCTCACCTGGTCCGAGCCCGACGTGTTCTCGCTGTTCGAGAACACCTGGGAACTGCGCGTCAGCGGCCGGCGCCAGATCCGCCGGCTGCCCGACGGCTACACGCAGGACATCCTCGGCGCCGACGTCGGCCTGTCGCGCAACTTCTCCGACCACGTCCAGATCGGGTTCGCGGTGCGCGAGGACTCGGTCGAGATCGACAACCTGGCGCCCGACGCGACGCTGCTGGCGTTCGACGCCGAGGGCCGCACCGAGCTGCGCGGCGTGCGGTTGACCGGCCGTTACCGCGATCTCGACGATCCGCTGTTCCCGACGTCGGGCGTCGAGTTCGGCCTCGCCGGCGACCTGGTCGGCGGGCCGCTGGGTGGCGAGGAGAGCCTGACCAAGGTCACGCACACGACGCAGGTGTTCGTGCCGTTGGCGGAGAACGAACTCGGCCACCGCACGGTGCTGCACCTCGAGCAGTTCGCCGGCATCGCCAACGCGTACGGCGGCAGCGACGACGTGTTCCTCAGCGAGCGGTTCTACCTCGGCGGCCAGAACATGCGTGGCTTCGACTTCCGGCGCGCCGGCCCGAAGCAGTTCGGCCGGCCGCTCGGCGGCGAGGCGACGTGGAACGGCGCGGTCGAGATCTTCTTCCCGCTGGTCGCGACGCGGCTCGAAGGCGACGTGCGCGACCGCGAAATCCTGCGTTGGGTGTTGTTCACCGACTTCGGCCTGCTCGGGCTCGACGCCGGCGACGACACCTTCCGCGAACTGCGCGCCAGTTCGGGCATCGGCCTGCGCATCGTGATCCCGCGGCTCGAGATCCCGATCACGCTCGACCTCGGTTGGCCGTGGCTGTACGAGGAGAGCGACGACCGCCGCCAGCTCTTCTTCTCGTTCAGCCGATGACGCCGCCGCCGTTCACCCGTCTGTCGCGCGAGGTGCTGGTGCACAACCCGTGGCACCGCTACTGCCGCGACCGCTACGTGCAGACCGACGGCAGCGAGGGCACCTACTTCTACGTCGACATGACCGGCAGCTGTGCGGCGATCCCGCTGTTCGCCGATGGCTCGACGATGCTGCTGCGCGTGTACCGCTACCTGCTCGGCCGGGAGCTGTGGGAGTTCCCGATCGGCGGCATGCAGCCCGGCGACGAGCCGCAGGCGGTCGCGGCGAAGGAGCTGCACGAGGAGGCGGGCCTGCTCGCCGCGAACTGGACCAGGCTCGGCGCCTTCGCGCCGTACAAGGGCGCATCGAACGAGGTCTGCCACTTCTTCCTGGCGCGCGAGCTGACCGAAGTGCCGCAACAGCTCGAGGCGAGCGAACGCATCTCGACGCACCGCGTCGGCCTCGCCCGGGCCCGCACGCTGCTGCTCGATCAGGAAGTCGGCGACGGCCAGTCGATGGCCGGCCTGCTGCTGCTCGATCGCTGGCTCGCTGCCCAGGGTCGCGCGTGAACGCCGGGCCGCAGCCGGCGCGGCCGTTCCGCGTCACCGTCTACGCGTCGTCGAGCGAGCGCGTCGATGCCGGATACCACGCCATCGCCGAGGAACTCGGCGCCCGGATCGCCGAGCGCGGCTGGGAGCTGGTGTGGGGCGGCGGCCGCCATGGCCTGATGGGGGCGTTGTCGCGCGGCGCCCGCGCCCGCGGCGGCCGCACGCTCGGCGTCATCCTGCAGCAGTTCATCGACAAGAACGTGCACTGCGACGCCGCGCACGAGATGGCGACCGTGCACGACATGCGGCTGCGCAAGCGCGGACTCGACGAAGGCGGCGACGCCTTCATCGCGCTGCCGGGCGGGCTCGGCACGCTCGACGAGCTGCTCGAGATGCTGTCGTTCAAGCAGCTCGGCTTCCATCGCAAGCCGATCGTGATCCTGAACGCCAACGACTACTGGCGGCCGCTGCTCGACATGCTCGAACGCGGCTTGCAGCAGGGTTTCATCCAGCAGCACTACCGCGGCCTGTGGTCGGTGGCGTCGACGCCGGCAGCGGCGATCGACCAGATCGTGCACGGCCAGCCGTGGCCGGCGCCCGCACCCGACCCGCGC
>JBASWX010000847.1:0-11090 GCA_049276695.1 Planctomycetota bacterium | reverse complement strand
CCGCCGAGCCCAGTGAACCCCTGCGCGCTGCAGCCCCCGCCCCAGCGCCCGCGACCGAACCGATCACCGAGCCGATTCGCCATCGGCGCGGTTGGCGGAGGATCCCCGGGGCGCTGATCGCTGCCTGCTGCGTCGCGCTGCCGCTGTTCTTCTTCGTGCGCGGAGCTCCGATGCCGGGCGCGGCGGCTGGAATCGCGGTGCCGAACGACCGCACCCAGACCTTTCGCACCTTCACGGTACCGCGCGGGCTCGGCGACCTCGTTTCGATGAGCGAGCCGGAGTGGGTCGAGCAGGCACAGCACGACCGCGAAGCCTCGCGCGAAGCGCTGCTGGCGCACATCGACCGGCTGCGCGCCAGGGCCCCGCTGCGCCCCGCCGAGCGATCGCTGCAGGCCTTGGTGCCGTCGTTCGAGGCCGCCGATCCGGATCCGCAACGCACGCTGTTCCTCGAGCAGCGTTTCGCTGCGTTCCTGCAGCAGACCGGCTACGACGACGAGGAGGCCAGCCGGCTCGCGCAGCACGCGCCGCGGGCGCTGGTCATCGCCGCCACGCAACTCGATCGCACCGACTGGGGCAACGCGGTGCAGTTCGAACAGGCGGTCCGCCTGCAGCACTGGCTGGCCGAGACCACCGGGTGCAAGGACCTGGAACTGGTCGGCGATGGCGAACTGCCACGGGCGCAGCAGCTCGCGGCGAACCGCACGCTCGGCAAGCTGTGGCTGTGGTTCGTCAACGAGTTCGCGCACACCGAGCGCACCTGGCGCACCTTCCAGGCGCTGATCCCGAAGCGCTGACGCTGCCGCTGCTGCTCACTGCGGCTTCTGCCACCGGTCGTTGTCGCGGTTGCAATCGAGCGTGCCGATGTCGGGATCGAGCTGCACCTGGGCGACTGCGCCGCGGAACGCGACGCTGGCGCGCGTGCCCTGCCACCATGCCGCCACCGGGATCGTCTGCCGTTCCTTCCTGCCGTCGGTGAACGTCGCCTCGATCACGCACGGGTGCACGGCGCGGCCGCGGTCCTCGACGACGACGGTCGCGGTGTCGGCCTTCTGGTCGACACTGGCGATCGCGTGGTCGAGCCGCCAGGTCTCGTACATCCAGGTCCGGAAGTACGGCTCGAGGTCGATGCCGGCGACGTCGCTGAAGGTGCGGAAGAAGTCGTACGGGTACGGGTGCTTGTACGCCCACTCGGCGGTGTAGCGGCGGAACGCGGCGAAGAACGTGTCGTCGCCGAGCAGCGCGCGCAGCTGGTGCAGCACCGCCGCCGGCTTGCCGTAGCTGGCGAAGCCGAAGTTGTCGCCGCCGTAGGCGTCGGCGTGGCGCATGCACGCGGCGTCGCCGCCGCGTTGCACGGTGCCCGCGTACCGCAGGATGTCGCCGCGCGGCCCGTTCGTGCTCTTGCGGAAGTCGTCGCGGCAAAGGGTGGTCCAGAACGACGTGAAGCCTTCGTCCTGCCACGCGCAGCGCTTCTCGTTGCTGCCGACCAGCATCGGGAACCACATGTGGATCAGCTCGTGCGCGATCACGCCGGCCGGCTGCGGGCCGCCGCAGATCGTCATCATCGGGTACTCCATGCCGCCGCCGATGATGCCTTCGCAGGCGGTCATGTGCGGCCACGGGTACGGGTGCACGTGCGCCGACATGTACTCGATGGTGTGGCGCGCGTACTCGGCGGCGCGGATCCAGTCGCCGGAGTTCGGCTCGTAGACGGCGTGGATCAGGCAGGTGCCGTCCTTGCCGGGGCCGTGCTTGTCCTTGACCACCGCGTGCGTGCAGTCCCACAGGTAGGTGCGGCCGATGCTGACCGCGGTGTCGCGCACGTTCTCGGCGCGGAACTTCCACGTCAGCTTGCCGGTCGGCGACTCGGCGGTGACCTTGCCGGCCTCGTGGTCGTCGGCGTCGACCACGTGCACGATCTCCCGTCGCGTCGTCGCCAGGGCCAGCGCCCGTTGCGCGTTCACGGTCAGCACGTCCTGCGGGTTGACCAGCTCGCCGGTCGCGCGCACCAGGTAGCCGACCGGCACCGTGATCGCGAGGTCGTAGTCGGCGTAGCCCATGTAGAACTCGCCGTTGCCGCGGTGCGGGTCGGCGACCCAGCCGTCGACGTCGTCGAACACCGCGAACTGCGGATACCAGTAGCCGAGGTAGAAGACCTTGTCGGGTTCGTGGCCCATGCGCGGTGCTGAGCCGGCGACCGGCACGTCGAACGCGTAGTCGATCTCCAGCGTGATCTCGGCGCCCTTGGCCAGCGGCTCGGGTAGGGGAATGCGCAGCCGGGTGTCGCGCGCGACAGCGCGCACCGGGTTGGCGGCGAGGCGCACCGCGGCGATCTCGAGGCCGTTGGTCGCGGTGACGGTGCGCGTGCGCTGCGCGCCGGCCTTCATCAGGTCCTGGTAGCAGTGCACGGTCAGCGCGTCGATGCTGCGCGGCGAACGGTTCACGTAGGTCAGCGCCGCCGTGCCGGTCAACCGCGCTGCCACCGGATCGAGTCGACGGCGAGCCGGTAGCGGGCGTAGTTGGTCCAGTGCTTGGGTCCGGGATGACCGTTCGCGGTGCGCGTCCCCGCGTCGATCGCGGCCTGGAAGCGTTCGGGCAGGTCGATCGGGTACGGCAGCACGCGTGCGGGGCGCGGCGGCGCCTGGGCTGCGAGGACGAGTGGAAGGAAGAAGGTGGCGACGGCGAGGCGAGAACGCGGCATGGGTTGCCTTGGCGGTGGGCGCGGCACTGTCGGCGCCGCGGAACGGGCCCGCAACCCGGTTGCGGGATCGTTGCGTTCGTGCCGGCACACCGCCCAGGATCGCCCGACCAACGCGGGTCGCGACGCGGTCGCGTGCCGCGGGGTGCTGCCCTGCTGCCGCGGCGCCGCTATCGTCGTGACCCAGGAGCGCGCCCATGTCACGACTCAGTCCGCCGTCCGTCGCCGTCGCCCTCGCCGTCGTGTTCAGCTGCACCGCGATCCCGGCCCAGGAGTGGCGCAAGGAGCCGTTGACCAGCGTCGGCCTCGAGATCGACGCGCCCGGCCGGCTCGAGCGGTTGCCGATGCAACTCGGCGAAGGCGCCGTGTACCAGCGCGCGCGCTTCCGGCCCAAGGACAACCAGGACTTCGTGCGTTCGCAGTACTACTGGTACTGCGACGTCTACGAGTTCTCGAGCAAGAAGGGCGGCGACGACGCGGACCTGCCGGCGGGCGTGCCGGAGGAGATGAAGGAGCAGTTGAAGAAGCTGATGGCCGAGCACGGTTTCGCGCGCAAGACCACGTTCAAGGAGTGGTTCGAGGACGAGAACAAGGGCAAGAAGGACACGCTGACGGTCGAGGTCGCCGGCAAGCCGAGGAAGGGCAAGGCGGGCAAGCTCGACCACGTGCACTGGGTGTGGCGCGAACGCAGCGGCTTCGGCCCGTGCGGCGTCGTCTACTGCGAGGCGGCGGTGTACTCGTTCCCTGAGCGCGAGGTCGCGATCGTGATCGAGATGCCGCTCGAGACCGAGAAGCCCGGCATCCCGAAGAGCAAGTGGAAGTCGATCATCGATCGCGTGATCCCGAGCGGTACCGAACTCGCGGCCGACGCGAACGGCGACGACGTCGACAAGAAGCGCGACCAGTACGCGAACACGCCTGAGCGGCAGCAGGCGCTCGCCGCGGCGAAGAAGAACATCGCGGACATGAAGGGTTGGGACTACTTCACGTCGCCGAACTACATCGTGATCTACTCGTGGGACTTCGAGAAGCCCGACGAGCGCGGCAAGTCGCGCAAGGACGCCGAGTACTACAGTTCGCGGCTGGAGAAGATGCGCGAGCTGTACCTGAAGGCGTACCCGCTCGACGAGTCGGGCACGAAGGCGGTGTTCCCCGATCCGAAGTCGATTCCGGAGCTCGGCGGTCCGACCACCGGGCCGAAGCCGGAGAAGGCGGCGGAGGCGGAAGAGGAGCGCGAGAGCAAGAAGGACGAACTCGGCACGCTGCGCTACCCGGTGTTCCGGCTGTGCGCGACCTACGAGCAGTTCCAGAAGTACGGCCAGTCGCCGCCCGGCGTCGTCGGCTGGTTCTCACCGATGAGCAAGGAGCTGGTCGTGTTCCTCGGCGGTGACAAGATGATGGGCCAGGGCGCCACCGAGACGGTGACCTACCACGAAGGCTGGCACCAGTACGCCGACTTCTACTTCGACCATCCGCAGACCGCGCGGCGCGGCTCGCTGCACCGGTGGTTCGACGAGGGCCACGGCGACTACTTCGGCTCGTTCCGCTGGGGCCAGCAGGGCTGGAAGTACGTCGGCAGCAAGATGCGCTACGCCGACTGCAAGCAGATGGTGCGGCAGGGCGACTACGTGCCGTTCCGCGACATCGTGCACTGGGACCGCCAGCGCTTCTACGCCAAGAACGCGCCGTACTACTACGCGCAGGCCTACTCGATGGTCGACTTCCTGCGCCGCGGCGACAAGGAGAAGGGCTGGGACGCGCGGTGGGGCGAGGCGCTCGACATGTACCGCAAGGTGATACTGGTGCACGGCCAGAGCAAGCTCGCCAGCGACACCGCGTTCCGCGGCTTCACCGACGCCGACTGGAAGGCGCTCGAGGAGGCCTGGAAGGCCTGGGTCAGTGGACCCAAGTTCCTGAACGGCGCGTAGGCCGCGCCGCCGCCGGACCCGGATCGCCCTCGAGATCGTTCCGTTGCCCGGGCTCAGGCGCGAGCGCCGCTGCGGCGCTCGCCGCCTGCTGCCCGGCGGTTCCTCATTTGCCCGTCTTGGCCGGGTAGTACTTCGCCAGCTTCGCGGCGAGCTGTTCGCCGCGCAGACCGACCGCCGCGATCTTGCCGTCCGGTCCGATCAGGTAGGTCGCCGGGATCGACTGCACGCCCCACGCGGCCGCGACCTCGTTCTTCCAGCCCTTGCCGTCGAAGTACTGCCGCCACGACATCGCCTTGCGCTCACCGAGGAACTTGTCCATCGGCGCGCGCTGCTGATCGAGGCTGATGCCGATGATCTCGAAGCCGTGCGGATGGAACTTCTCGTAGGCGGCGATCACGTTCGGCATCTCGCCGACGCACGGGCCGCACCAGGTCGCCCAGAAGTCGACCAGCACGACCTTGCCCTTGTACTCGGCCAGATCGATCACCTTGCCGGCAGTGTCCTCCTTGCCGATCGCCAACGGCTCGGTACCGATCAGCTCGTACGACTTCGCGATGGACTCGAAGTGCTCCTTGAGGCCGCGCACCTCGGGCCGCGAGTCCCCGGTCTTGGTAAGCAGTTCGACCGCGGCCTCCTTCTTGCCGGCGTCGACCAGCATCTCGCCGAGCGCCGTCGTCGCTTCGACCAGGCCATTGATGTCGTCGCCGGCATTGGCGATCACGTCGCGCAGCGCCTGGTCGGCGCCGTCGGCGTTGCCGGAGTCGCGCAGTGCGAACGCGCGGGCCATGCGCATCTCGCCGGCGGCCGAACCGTCGGCATGGTCCTTCAGGTACAAGTCGGCGAGACGCAGCGCGTCCGGGTGCCGGCCCAGCGTCTTGGCGAGGCCCGCCGCCTCGACGATCGCGGGCGCGACGTCGGCGGCGCCCGCGTTGGTCTTCACGTAGGCTTCGAGCGCCGACAGCTTCTGCTCCTGGAAGTCGCGTTGCAGGTCGGCCAGCGTCGCGTGCTTGCCGGCGGCGGGCGCCGGAGTCGCCGAGCGGGCGGCCGACGGCTTCTGGGGTTCTTGCTTCGGGGGATGCTGCGCCGGCAGCAGGGCGGCCGTCGCGAGCACGAACATCGTTGGCAGTTTCATTGGCGTCTCCGGGGAACGGGACACTACGGCGGGCCAGCAGGCGGCGCGAAGGCCGTCGCACGAATCCGCCGCTGCCCCCGGTTGCGTTCGCCGCGTGGCCCGCTTCACTCAGCCGCGCGATGACCGGACTCGCCCAGCAGCCGCAAGCGCCGCCGACCTACGTGCAGGTCGCGTTGAACCTGCCGCTGCGCCGCGAGTTCACCTACGCGCTGCCGCCGGGTCTCTCGGCGCGGCCGGGCAACCGCGTGCGCGTCGACTTCCACGGCCGCGCGGCGGGCGGCGTCGTCACTGCAGTGAGTGCTTCGACCGACCTGCCGCCGGCGAAGGTCAAGCCGATCCAGGCCGTGCTCGACGACGAGGTCACGATCCCGTCGTCGCTGCTCGAACTGGCGCACCGCATGGCGGCGACCTACGGCTGTTCGCTCGGCGAGGCGCTCGACGCGATGCTGCCGGCGGTCGCCAAGCGCCGCGGCCAGCGGCGGCTGCCGCACCTCGACGTGAAGGCGCCGCGCGACCTGGCGCTCGCCGCGGTCGCCGAGCTGGAACAGAAGCACCAGGCGCAGTCGCGGGTGCTGCGCACCGTGCTCGAGTACGGCGGCCCGATGCCGCTGTTCGACGTGCGCCGCCGCACCAACACCAGCGACAGCCCGTGGCAGACCCTGTGCAAGCACGGCCTGCTGAAGAAGGTGATGCTGGCCGAGGAACTCGAAGAGCTGGTGCCAGCCCCCGAGGAGGCCGCGTTCCGCCACGTGCTCAACGAACACCAGCAGCGCGCGGTCGACGCGGTCGCCACGAGGGTCAAGGCGCGCGAGCACCGCACGTTCCTGCTGCACGGCGTCACCGGCAGCGGCAAGACCGAGGTCTACCTGCGCATCCTCGAAGCGGTGCGCGCACTCGGCAAGAGCGCGATCGTGCTGGTGCCCGAGATCTCGCTGACGCCGCAGACCGTGGGCCGCTTCGCCTCGCGCTTCCCCGACGTCGCGGTGCTGCACAGCGGGCTGACCGATGCCGAACGCGGCCGGCAGTGGCAGCGCCTGCTGCAGGGCAAGGCCCGCATCGCGGTCGGCGCGCGCTCGGCGCTGTTCGCGCCGGTGCAGGACCTCGGGCTGATCGTCGTCGACGAGGAGCACGAGACGTCGTTCAAGCAGGACAGCACGCCGCGCTACCACGCCCGCGAGATGGCGATCGTGCGCGGCGAGATCGAGAAGGCGGTGGTGGTGCTCGGCTCGGCGACGCCGACGCTGGAGTCGATCGGCAAGGCGCGCCGCGGCGTCTACGAGCTGCTGACCTTGCCCGAACGCGCCGGTGCCGGCCGGCTGCCGCAGATCGTCGTGCAGGACCTGCGCGGCGAGCCCAAGGAAGCCCGCCGTGCCGGCGTCGTGCTGTCGCGCACGCTGCTGGTGATGATGGAAGAGCGCCTCAAGGCGCGCGACCAGGTGCTGCTGTTCCTCAACCGCCGTGGCTTCGCGCCGGTGCTGCTGTGTCCGGGCTGCGGCGAGGTCGTCAAGTGCGACGCCTGCTCGGTGTCGATGACCTGGCACGCGCGCCACGCACGCCTCGTCTGCCACTGGTGTTCGCGCGAGAAGCGGCGGCCGGAGCTGTGCGCCACCTGCCAGCACCCCGGCATGCACGAACTCGGCGTCGGCACCGAGCGGCTCGAAGAAGCGGTCAAGGCTCGCTTCCCGCAGGCGATCGTCGCCCGCATGGATGCCGACACGATGGCCGAACGCGGCGCCCACGAACGCGTGCTCGGCGCCTTCCGCAAGAAGCACATCGACGTGCTGATCGGCACGCAGATGATCGCCAAGGGGCTCGACTTCCCCGACGTCACGCTGGTCGGCGTGGTCTCCGCCGACACCGGGCTGTTCGTGCCCGACTACCGCGCCGCCGAGCGCACGTTCCAGCTGCTGCACCAGGTCGCCGGCCGCGCCGGCCGCGGCGAGAAGGCCGGCACCGTGGTGATCCAGACCTTCTGCCCCGACAACTACGCGGTCGCCGCGGCGGCGAAGAACGACTACGCGGCGTTCGTGCAGCAGGAGCTGCACTTCCGCAAGGTCACCGGCTACCCGCCGTTCTCGCGGCTGCTGCGCGTGCTCGCCGAAGCACGGCAGGAACGGGAAGCGCGCGAGCTGCTGCAGAAGGCGGTCGCGCCGTTGCGTTCGCTCGCCGACGTCGAGGTGCTCGGGCCCGCGCCGGCGGTGATCGCCAGGGTCAAGGACCACTGGCGCTGGCACATGCTGGCGAAGTGTTTCCTGCCGACGTCGTTCGCCGCCGCGATGGGCGCGATCGGCACGGTCGAGGACTTGGGGACGCGCACGTGCCGGATCACGCTCGACGTCGACCCGGCCAGCCTGATGTGAGGTCTCGCCGTATGCTGGTCGCCATGTGGCGAGCGCTGATCGCGGCGACCTGGCTCGCATCGCTGGCGGCGCAGGACCAACCCGCGACGGCGCTGCGGTCGCCCGACTGGCGCGTCCGCAACGACGCGGCGGCGGCGCTGGCGGCGCTCCCGGATGCGCAACTGGACGTGGGTGCGCTGGTCAGCGTCTTGCGCGAGCCGTGGCAGGGGCCGGAGATCAGCGAGGTTCGTTACGGTGGCCGGGGCGGTCGTGGCTCGACCGACCCGTTGGATCGCGTCGTGCGGGAAGCCGCCGAGGTGGTCAGCGGGTGGCGCCGCGCGGGGCAATGGCCGGACGACGGCGTCGCCAACCTCAGGCGTCTGGTCGTGCCGTGGCATCCGCACGAGTTGTCGTCCTGGCTGCTGCGGGAGCGTGCAGCGCTGTATCCCGCCATCGCAAAGGCCCTGGACGGCGTGCCGCTCGGGAACGTCCACCTCGCGGGGCTGTGGTTGCGCGCGGCCTGGCCGGGTGAGGCGGCGGTGCGGCGCCGCGCCGACGATGGCTCGGACCTCGTGGCGCTCGCCGGCGCGCTCTGGCAGTACGAACCGCAGGGCGGCGAGCTGCTGACGCACCTGCTGGCCGGCGATTCGTTGCCGTGGCGGCGAACGGTGATCGACCTCGGCGATGTCGGGTTGCTCGCCAACGAAGCGGCCAGGCAGGCAGTGGTCACGCAGTTCTTCGGCGACGATCGGGCGGGTCAAGGTCAGGCGGGATGGCTGTTGCTGCAGCTGGGCGCTGACGCGGTGCCTCTGGTCGTGCCGGCGCTTGCCGAGGAACGGCGGCGAGCCCGGGCGCTGGCCGTGCTGTGCACGCTGGGTGAACGGGCGGCCGGTCTCGGCGACGAGTTGCTGCCGCTGTTCAAGGCCGACGGCGCCGACTCCGTGCAACGCACGCTCGCGGTCGTGGCGCGGGCACCGATCGCGCCGAAGGCGCGCCCTGCACTCGCCGCCGCCGCGACCGCCATCCTGAAGGGCGGTCGCAGCATCCCGACCAGGATCCTCGCGGTCGATGCGCTCGCCAACCTCGGCGCTGGCGTCGATGCCGAACTGCGCAAGGAGCTGCGGCGCATGCTCGACGATCCACCGACGCCGGGCGTTCGCGCGCGGTTGCTCGGGTGCCTGCGGCGGCTCGGCGTACCGCTCGACCTGCCGACGACGCGCAAGCTCGAGCTGTGCACGATGCTCCACGCCAGCACCGACACATGGCTGGCGGCGGCCGACGACGGGGAACCGGCCCTGGCCGGCCTCGCGACGCGGTTGGCCGATCGACAGCATGCGCGCTGGCGCGGTCCGTGCCTCGACCGGCTGGTGCAGGTCGCCCCGGAAGCGGTCGTGGCATCGCTCACGCATGCCGACAGCTGGTTGCGGTCGGCGGCGGTCGCGAGCCTGCGGCCGGTCGATGCCGCGCTGGTGCCCACTGTGCGCATCGAACCGCTGCTCAGCGACCCGGATCCCGCGATACGCAGGCTGGCCCTGACGTGGATCGCGGAGCGTGCCGACGTCGCCGCGTCCCGCGCCGCGGTGTTGGCGGCAGTACCGTCGCTGGCAAGCTTGCTGACGCGGGACCTGGTTGCCGGATTGTTCCGCAAGCTGGAGGTTCCGCTGGTGGACCAGCTCGCCGTGCTGGTGGCGCCCCTGCGGCAGGGTGAGTGTTGGGACCTGCTCGTCGGCGACGATGCCGCGGTGCGGCGCGAAGCCGCGCGGCGGTGGCTCGCGGCGGCAACGGACGAGCGGGACCGTGCCCTGTTGCTCGGCGAACTCGTGCGGCTCGGCCTCGGGGGCGAGGACGAGATCGCCTGGGTGCGCGCGGCACTGCGTGGCCCGCAAGCAGTGCTGCTGGGCACACCGTTCGTCGCCGCGGGCAGCCTGCCCACGACGCTGCGCGCCGACCTCGAAGCGCTGGTCGACGCGGCCTTGGTCGCGCGGGACCCGATGTCGGATGCAGCGCAGCTCGGTGTCGCTGCTCGCGACGCCTTGCTGAAGCACTTCCGCCGATGAAGCCGCTCGTGCGAAACGCTCGCCGACGATCAGCGCGTCACTGCCGGGTCGCGGGCGTCAACGATCACTTCTTGTCGGCGCCCTTGCCGTCGGCGCGGCGGGTGTAGGTGATCGTCATGATCTTCATGTCCTTGCCGCCTTCGCCGGGCAGGAACATCTCGAACACGCGCGTGTTCGCGTCCTTGTCGGTCGTCACCAGCTTGTGCATGACCGGCTTGCCGTCCATGCCGGGCGCCATGCCCGACAGCGTCAGCACCTTGCCGGACGCGTCGTAGCCGCCTTCGAGCACCATCGGCACCGTCGACCACGCATCGATCCAGGTCCCGACGTTCTTGCCCTTCGCCGGGTCGTAGCCGGTCTGGCCCTGGCCTTCGAACGGCATGCCGCCGAAGTCGGCGGTGAAGTGGTCGAGCACCCACAGGCCGCCGGGGCCGACCTTGACCACCGACACGCCCTTCGACTTCTGCATCTGACCGGTGGCGGCGTCCGCCATCTCGATCACGGCGTCCCAGGTGCCGGCGTAGGCGGCGAGCTTCTTGTGCTCGGGGCCGGGCTGCGGCGGGGCCTGGGAGAGGGCATTGGCGGTGAACGAGGCGAGCAGGAACAGGGCGAGGGGGCGGATTCTCATGGTTTGGCGATGGGTTCGGGGGAGGCGGATCGTCTGCCGGGCGGCAGACGAATGCCAGACGATGGGAAGAGTCCCGGATCGACAGGAAAGGGACGCGGTCCGGGTGCCGGCCGGGTCCGGGGCGGCCGGATGCGGGGGCCGCGGTTGCCCCCGCTTGCGGCGGGCGGCTACAAAGAGGGGCCGCCTCCTGGCCGTCCCCCATGAGTCAGCCCGATCCCGACGACACGCCGACCCGGCACGGCGACGAGCAACCGACCCGGCACGGCGGCGATCGCAGCCGGCCGACCCCGCGCGGACCCGAGGAGAAGACC
>JBASWX010000846.1:0-4774 GCA_049276695.1 Planctomycetota bacterium | reverse complement strand
GTCCGCACGCGCCGCCCCCGCTGGTCGTGCGCAACGGCGTGACGCTGCCGCCCCCCGATCCGGAACCACCGCCGCAGCCCGCGTTGCCCGCCAGCTACCTGCTGCACGTCGGCCACGTCGAACCGCGCAAGAACCTCGGTGTCGTCGTCGACGCGCTCGCTGCGCTGCCAACCGCGCAGCGACCGCAGCTCTGGCTCGCCGGCGAGGACGCCGGCGCCTTGACGGAACTGCAGGCACGCGCGCAAGCGAAGTCGGTCACGCTGCACGCGTTCGGCGTCGTCACCGACGATGCGGTCACCTCGCTCTACCGGCACGCGCGCGCGGTCGTGGTGCCGTCCGTGCACGAAGGCTTCGGGCTGCCGGCGCTGGAGGCCCTCGCGCACGGCAAGCCGCTGCTGGTCAGCGCCGCGGGTGCGTTGCCCGAAGTGGTCGGCACCTGTGCGCGCGTGCTGCCCCCGCACAACGTCGCGGCATGGACCGCTGCGATCGCGGCGGCGACCACGTCCCCAGTCGACGCCACCGCCTGCCGCACCCACGCCGCCCGCTTCTCCTGGCGCGACGCCGCCGCGCAGCTGCTCGGCATCTGGCGCGCACTTTCGGGGTGAAAGGAATCGAACGCGAACTCGGACGAGGCCGCCTCTGCCTGTCACCGTCGGCGCCGCGCCTACTTCGCTCGTGCGGGCCGGCGCCTGGTCGCGACTGCCGGATCCTGCGGCAGCCGGGCGAGTGCGATGAAGTGATCCAGGGCCTGCGTCGTGGCCCGCAGGTTGCCGGTGCTCAAGTACTCGAGCATCAGGCCGTCGAAGACGGCGATGCACAGTCTGGCCATGGGTCCGCTGCGCAGCGGCTCCGACATCGCCTTGAGGCTCATGGCCAGCCAGTTGGCCGAGGACTCCGCCAGGTAGTGACCGTACTTGGTGGGGTTCTGGATGGCGATGATCTGCGCTTCATACAGCAGGCGCAGGCAGGGGGCGTTCTGCGGGCTGGCGGCCCACAGCCAGAAGCGCTTCAACGGCGAGACGCGCCGCGGGCCGGGGTCGACCATCGAAGCGAACGACGCTCGCAGGCGCAGCTGCAGTTCCTCCAGGGTCTCCTGGAGCAGCGCCTCCTTCGACTTGAAGTGGAACATCAGGATGCGGGCGCTGGTGCCGAGCGCTGCGGCCATCGGCCGCAGCGAGGCGCTGGCCACGCCGTGCTTCAGCAGGTGGTCCAGCACCGCAGCACGCAGCTGGTCTTTGCGTTCGGTCATGATACGATCGTTACATGTAACGACCGTTTCAGTCAAGCTTGCCCCCGCACGAGGGCCGGAGACCACTGCCATGACGAACCAAGACACATCCTCCGTTGCCGTAGCACCGCGCGTCCGCAGCCGCTGGCTCGCCACGATAATGGTCTTGCTCCTGCTCCAGTTGCCCTGGCCACGATGGTTCGCCCCTGGCGACGGCGTCGCGGCGCTGACGGCGCGGGAGCTGGTGTTCTGGCTGATGACCGTGTTGCTGCTGCTCTACGTGCTGCGCATCGAACGCCGGCCGCTACTGTCCCTCGGGCTGAAGAAGCCGGACCGGAGAACGGTGGCATGGGCCGTGGTCGGAGCGGTCGCGGCCGTGGCGGGCATGGCTCTCGTCTACATCGTGGTGTTCCCCGCTGTCGGTCTGCCGGCGCAAGAGCAGCTGGGTGCACTGCAAGGGCTGCCCCTGTGGCTCCTCGTCGGCATCGTGACGCGGGCCGCGGTGTTCGAGGAACTGTACTACCGCGGCTTCGCCATCGAGCGGATCGCGGAACTGACCGGCCGACGCTGGCTGGCGGTGTTGGTTTCGCTGTTGATGTTCACGTACGCCCACCTGGACTACTGGGGCTGGGAGCACCTGATGGTCGCCGGCTGGGGCGGCCTCGTGCTGACCGCGCTCTACCTGTTTCGGCGCGACCTCGCCGCCGCGATGCTGGCGCACTGGCTCATCGACTGCGTGGGGTTCCTGCTCGGCTGACCCTCGTCTCCTCGGATCTCGAGGCGGACGGCACACTCGCCCAGCGCCCGTGAGTCGGCCAGACAGATCAAAGAGGCCGTGAACGGCTCAGGATCCGCTGCTCCCCTTGGCTCGCCATGGCTTGCCGGGCAACCGTTCGATCAACCGTTGCCGCACCAGCGCCAACGCCGCGGTGGGTTCGTACGTCGAGCCAACGGGCAGGAGGGGCAACACGTCACCGTGGAACTCCGGCATGCGTTCCTTCTGCGCGAGGTTGCGTTCGAACTCCGCGCGCGTGACGCGCAGGCCGGCGCGCTTCAGGTACTCGGCGAACACCTCGACAAGCCCCACGTCGTCGACATCCAATGCGGTCAGCGCCTGCCACAGGTCGAACAGGTCGCGGCCCTTCTTGCGTTGGTAGAGCGCCCGCAGCTTGGTCGCGAGCAACTCGATGTCGTTGTACGTGACGACGGCGACCGAGCCCGTGAACCACGGGTTCGCTACGCGCAATTCGCGGCGCGCCAGGGCACGCACATGGCCATGCTCGCGCGTGTTGATCTCGACCTTCAGTCGCATGACCTGGACGGGAAGGCCCGAGCCCTCGAAGCGGTACGCCAGCGTCGCACCGGCCGCGGACTGCTTGCGCGTGGGCACGCCAAGCCAGGGGTCCAGTACCTGACGGATCGCATCGAGGACCGGACCGATCGGCCCCGCTGCCGCCTGCACCAGGTCGATGTCCTCCGAGTAGCGGCCGGGTGTCGGCAGCACCAGCTTGTGCAGCGCGGTTCCACCCCGGAACACCACCGCATCGGCGATCGCCGGCCGCGAGAACAGTTCGACCAGCGCGCGGCAGATCACGAGATCCTGCTCGACCTGGGCATCGGTCGGCCACGGCGCCGCCGCACGCCACGCGGTGATGTTGGCGCGCGGGATCACTGGTCGGCCTGGAAGTTCCAGTTGGGAACCACGCGCCAGCGCGGGTGCATCCTGGTGCGACCTCGCCCCCGCCGGGGAACCAGCAGGACCGCGCGCGGTGTTGCGGCGATGCCGTTCCACACGCTGTCCGCGAGTGCCTGGTGGCCAAGACGATCGAGCAGGTAACCCACGCGTTGTGCATCGGGCACCGCCTGCTTCTTCGCACAGGCGGTCAGCGCCTCCGGCCGCATGCGTTCGACGAGTTCGGCGAGCACGGTCACGACGTTGTCCAGGTAGCCGGCGGCAGCCTGGTAGCGCACCAGGTCGAACGCGGTCGCCTCGGGAGTCGCGACCCGCATCGATCCAGTGTCGGTCTGCAGGTCCACCACCGGCGTCTTCGCGAGTACGCTGCTCATGTGGAACTCGATGCGGACGCGGCCGGCACCTGCAGGCGGCGTCGGCCGATCCGTGACCACCTGGAAGCTCATCGGTTGCTGGTGCGCGGCGCCGTGCAGCGCGGCAGCACTGAGGATGCCCACGTAGTAGGGTTGGCCGAGGAACTGCATCAGGTCGGCGACGAACCAACTCGCCGGCGGGCAGCCTGCCGAGCGATACTCGACTGGCACGATCACGAAGAAGCCCCGGCGCGGACTCTGGATGCGCGCCTTCTGCTTGAGCCGGCGCAACGCGGCAGCGACCGCGACCTCGCTGCGGCCGGGAAAGCCGGCCAGTTCGTCGTTGGTGAACGTGTAGCGCCCTGCCGCCTGCAGGTCGTCGATCCAAGCCGCGACGCTCTGGTCGACTGCCGGGGCCGTTCGTGACATTCTGCTTGTGAAAACTAACGTTCCGTGTTGGTTTTGGCGAGCAGATTGTCGATCGAGGCCATCCGACGCAACCGCGGTCAGTCCCACGCGGTCAGTCCCACCAACCGGCCATCCCGGCGTAGCCGTAGAAGCCGAGCGGGGAACACGAGCCACGCGATCAGGTAGACCCAACTCGCCGACAATCGGGGCGCAAAGGGCGGCCAGCGCTCCGACCGACCTCGTTCGTCCCCGGTCCGGTGTTGACGCAGATCGTCGTGTGCCACGTTGCGCGGGCAGACTCATGATCCGCCGCAACCGGGGTCATCGTCGAGACGCAGACGGGTGCTGACGCGATCCGGCAGAAGGCCGAGCACGAACGCCAAAGTGCGCGCGAACCGAAGGAAGTGCGATCAACGCCACGGCCGAACCGAGGTACGTCAGGCACAGCGCAGTCAGGAGGAGCGCCGCGAAGTCCATCTGGCGAAGGCCGAACAGGCTTACGAGGCCGAGTACACCACCGATGAGAAAGAGCACGCTCGCGATCCAACGAGCCCATGCTGCGCCCCAATAGAGGTTGAGGGAGAGTATGACCGTCAGCACGAACCGCACCCACTGCTGAGAGAGTCGGTCACTCCCCCGCACAAGCAGGTACGTTGCGGTCACGGCAGCCGACATTGAGAGCGTCGCGATGATGATGATCAGAACGATCCGGCGTCCCTTGCCCTCCTGATCACGCTCACTCATGCAGCGCGTGTCGGTCATCCCAACTACTTCATCAGCTGCGCGACGACGAACACGATGCCGGCACCCAACGCGAGCACGCCGAGCACCAAGAGGCCGCGCATGCCGCCGCTGAGCTGACCGAAGTCGTCGCCGAGCAGGCCGCCGGGGCCGCCGGTCTTCTTCTGGAACTGCAGGATGCGCGACGACGTCGCCGCGATGGCCGGGCCGGCCGCGGCCTTGCCGCTCGCCGCGGTTGCGGGTTCGGGTTTCGCGACGGGCTTGCGCACCTCGACGACTTCGTCGGCGAACTCGACCACCGAGGACGGTCTGGCAGGAGCCGGTGGCGGTGGCGTCGGTGCAGGAGGAACG
>JBASWX010000845.1:0-1925 GCA_049276695.1 Planctomycetota bacterium | reverse complement strand
CCCCGCTGCCGCGGCCGCGCCAAGGCCCGCGGCGACTGCGGGCGCGGCGAAGAGCCCCGCCTGATGCTGGACCGCTTCGAACGCCGCCGCGCGGGCATGTTCGAACGGCACCTGCGCGCGCGGCATCCACGACGCCGGCGTGTTCGCCACGTAGAAGGCTCACGCCTTCACTGCGAACAGGCAACCGTCGCCGAGCGGCACGATCACCGAGCGCAGTCCCGGCTCCTGCTGCACCGCCGCCAGGAACGTGCGCATCGCAACCGCTGTTTCGCTGGTCCCGCGCGCGACTTCGCCGGCGGCCAGCACGTTGTCGGCGAGCAGCAGGCCGCCGGGGCGCAGGATGCGCAGCGCGTGACGCAGGTAGCCGACGTAGCCGGGCTTGTCGGCATCGACGAACATCGCGTCGGCGCTGCCGGCTGCATGCGCCGCCAACGTCGTCGCGGCGTCGCCGACGCGCACCTCGATCTTGCCGCGTTGGTCGGAGCGCGCGATCCACTCCCGCGCGAACGCGGCGTGGTGCGGGTCGAGTTCGTGGGTGACGACGCGGCCGTCGGCGGGCAGGCCCCGCGCCATCGCGATCGCCGAGTAGCCGCCGAGCGTACCGACCTCGACCACGGTACGCGCCTTCGCCGCGCGCAGCGCGAGCTGCAGGAACGCCGCCTGTTCGGGCGCGATGTGGATCTCGGGCAACCCTGCCGCCGCGGCGGCACGCCGCAGGTCGCGCAGCACCGCATCCTCCTGGATCGTCATCGCGGCGAGGAACGCGAACAGGTCGTCGTCGACCGGGGTGCTGGTCTTGGACATGGCGCCGCCAAGGGTACGGGCCGACGACGGCCACCGCGACTCCGTGCTGCCGGGCGGCGTCACCGATCGCTACGCTGTTCGCCCCCGAATGGCCCGCCCGCGTTCCGAGATCCCCGTCCGCCGCGGCGACCAGCTCGCGATCGACGTCGCAGGCTTCGGCGACGGGCCGGATGGCCTCTGCCGGCTCGACGGCTACGTCGTGTTCGTGCCCGGCGTGCTGCCGGGCGAACGCGCGCTGGTCGAGATCACCTCAGCGGCGCGCAAGTTCGGGCGCGGCACGCTGCTCGCAGTGCAGCAAGCGAGCCCCGACCGCGTCGCGGCGCGCTGCCCGCACTTCCTCGCCTGCGGCGGCTGCCACCGCCAGCACCAGGCGTATCCGGCCCAGCTCGTCAGCAAGCAGCAGCGGCTGCAGAAGGCGGTCGACTTCGCGTTGGGCGACGGTGCAGTCGCGGTCGCCGACACGGTGCCGGCGGCGGGCCCGTACGGCGAACGCCACAAGGTCGCGGTGCAGCTGCTGCCCGACGCCGACGGCCGGCTGGTCGCCGGCTTCCACCGGGCGCGCAGCCCGGAGCTGGTCGCGATCGAGGACTGCCCGGCCAGCGATCCGCTGGCATGGGACCTGGTGCAGCGCACGATCGAACTGCTGCGCGAGTTGCCGCACCGCGCCTGGGATCCGTGGTTCGCGCCCAACGAACTGCTGCGCAGCGTGCTGGTGCGCACCACCACCACCGGCGACGCGCACCTGGTCGTGGTCGCAACGGCACCGCAGATCCCCGGGCTCGAGCAGGTGATCGCGCGGTTGCACGCCGCTGGCGCGTCGTCGGTCAGCGTCAACCACAACGACGGCGAACCGGCACGCCTGCTCGGCCCACACACCGAGCTGGTCAGCGGCCGCCCGTTCGTGCACGAGGAACTGGCCGGCATCACGTACCGCCTGTCGTCGACGGTGTTCTTCCAGACCTCGCCGCGCATGGCGGAACAGCTGGTGCTGCGCGTCGTCGACTGGCTGCGCCCCGGCGAGCAGGACGTCGTCGCCGACCTGTACTGCGGGGTCGGGCTCCTGACGCTGCCACTGGCCAGGCGCGCGCGCTCGGCGTTCGGCATCGAGTTGCACGGCGGTG
>JBASWX010000844.1:0-4013 GCA_049276695.1 Planctomycetota bacterium | reverse complement strand
CGGCGCTGCGCGCCGAGGCGGAACGCGTCGACTTCCCGTTCACGTCACCGCCGCCGGCGAGCCCCGATCCGTTGCTCGCCGAGTGCGTCGCCCGGCTGCGCGAACGCGACTTCGCGCCGCTGGTGGCGGCGGGTGCGGCACCGGTCGTCGTCGCGATGCTGGTCGTCGACGAGGCACTGCACCTGTTCACGCCGGAGCCGCCGGAGCCGAGCCCCGGAGCGGCAGCGGCGCCGCCACCGCTGCCCGACGTACTGGCTCGCCTGGCACCTGCGTTCGTACTGGTCGAACTCGCCGACGGCAGGCGTCGCCACCACCTGGTACTGGGCGCCGACGCCGCGTGGCTGTGGGCGAGCCTCGCAGTCGAGCACGGCCGGCTGGTGCAGCGCTCGACGTGGCAAGCGTTCGCGGCCGGCGACCAGGCCTTGCCGCCGCTGCAGTGGCCGGCGCGGCTGCAGCAGCGCGACGTGCGGATCGAGATGCGCACGCTGCCGGGTTCGATCTGGGCGCGCATCGCGCTGACGCCGTTGGCCCTGCTCGCCGACTGCGCCGGCGCCTGGGTGCTGCACCAGCTCGGGGTCGACTGGTTCTGCAGCAGCGACGACGACGAGGAAGATCCCGCCACACACGACCACGGCGGCGACCCGGACCAGCGCTGGCGGTGATGACGCGCGCACCCGCCCCGTTCACCGCCGGCCACGCGGCCGCGCCCGAGCTGCCGGCCTGGCTCGATTGGCTCGCGCCGTGGCTCGGCTGGCTGTTCGCGCTCGGCATCGGGTCGCTGGTGCTCACGATCGTGCTGGTGCCGGTGGTGGTGGTGCGGCTGCCCGCCGACCACTTCGTCCCGACGCTCGCCGCGCGGCCGGCGCGCAACGCGCTGGGCTGGCTCGGCCACTTCGCCAAGAACGCGCTCGGCGTCGTGTTGGCGTTGGCCGGCATCGCGATGCTGGTGCTGCCGGGTCAGGGCATCCTGACGCTGCTGGTCGGCCTGTTGCTGGTCGACTTTCCGGGCAAGCGCCGGCTCGAACTGGCCCTGGTGCGGCGGCCGCCGGTGCGCGCGTTTCTCGACCGCATCCGGACCGGGCGGGGCTGCGAGCCATTCCGGCTGGATCCCGCCACACCGGCGCGCGGCGGCAGCGCCCCGACGCCCGTGCTGCGCCACGCGCTGACCGCGGCGCTGGTGCTGGCAGTGGCCGCGTACTTCTGGCTGCGCTGGCCGAGCTGGCAGGCGTTGTCGGCGGCGATCGACTACATGCCGCTGCAGCAGGACTTCGTCGGCCACTACCACCCGATGGGGCGCCAGCTGCTGCGCGAGCCGGTGCCGGTCCCGGGCTACTTCTACCCGTCGTTCTTTGCGTTGCTGCTGGTGCCGTTCGGTCAGCTCGACGTCGACACCGCCAGCTTGCTGTGGGGCGCGCTGCAGCTGGCGCTGGTGCTGGCGTTGGGCTGGCTCGTGCTGCGTGCCGGCCTGCCGCGCACCGTCACCGGCGCGGCGCTGGCGCTGTGCCTCGTCAGCACGTCGGCGCCGGTGCTGCACAACCTCAAGTGGGGCCAGGTCAGCGTGCTGCTCACGCTGTGTGCGCTGGTCGCACTGTGGCCACGGCCGCACGAACGGCAGCGCCTGCGCGGCGCCGTGCTCGGCTTCGCGACCGCGGTCAAGGTGTATCCCGGGCTGTTCGCGGTGCTGTGGCTCGCGCGCCGGAACGTGCGCGCGCTGGTCGCCTTCGTCGCGACCGCCGCGCTGTGCACCGTCGTGATCCCGGCGCTGGTGCTGGGGCCCGCCGGGTGGTGGCGCTTCGAGCGGGCGGTCGTGTCGGCTATCCGCAGCATCGACGTCGCCGCCAACCTGAACTCGCAGTCGTTCGCCAACGTCGTGGCGCGCTGGGACTACCTGTGCACCGGTGCGGCCACCGGCGCGTCGGCCCACTTCGTGCTGCGGGTGGTCGGGGCCTTGCTGGGCATCGCCGGCCTCGTGCTGGCGGCCGGGCTCGACCGCCGCCGCAGCGCGCCGGGCCGGGCAACGCCGGAGTCAGCTGCTGCGCCGCCGCCGCTGCTCGGCCTCGTCGCGGCGTTCCTCGCGCTGCCGTTCCTGATCGAGACCTCGTGGCCGCACTACTTCGTGCACCTGCCGTGGTGCCAGGTCGCGTTGCTCGCGCACGTCGCCGGCAGTTCCGGTCGCGCGGTGTTCGCCGTGCGCGTGCTGGTGGCCGCTTCGATCGCGCTCGCCAGCGTGTTCAGCCTCGACCTCGCCGGCCACTGGAGCACCTACTTCGGCTACGGCGCGCTGTTCGTCGCCAACGCGTTGCTGGTCGCCGCACTCGGCGTCAGCATGCGGCTGCCCGCGTCGGCGCGGGCAGCGTGACGATCACAGGATCGTGACCTGCAGCGCGTCGGTGAGGATCGGGTCCGGCACGGTCGCGACCGAACACACCGCCTGGAACCACAGCTCGGCGCCGGCGAAGCCTGCCGGGATCGGGAACGGCAGCGCCGCGACGCCGAAGCCGGACACCGGCAGGATGCCGAGGAACGACCCTGGCGAGAGGTCGATCAGGATGAACTGCGGCGGCATGCCAAGCGGGATCGGGAACGGCGACGGCGCCAGCGACACGCCGACGAACGCGGTGATCGGCGCCAGGATCGTCGGCGACACCGACAGCCCCCAGCCGGCATTGCCGGACAACGGCAGGTTGGCGACCCCGGCCGCGGCCGCGGTCCATGGCGTGTTCCAGCGCAGGTCGACCATTCCGGCGGGACCCGCCTCGATGACCCGCACCGCGGCCCGCACGTCGACCGCGGACGGTGTGCTCCAGCCGCCCACGGGCGGCGCGGTGGCGACGGTCGTGAAACCGCCGACGGTCGAACGCAGCGCGGTGCCGAACGCGGCGAACCCGGTGCCGACGCTGGCGATCGTGCCGGTCTCCGCGTCCCACGCGACGCCCCGCCGCGCGCCGCCGCCGCCCAGCGCGGTCACGGCTCCGGTGCTGGCGTCCACCGTGTAGAGCGCCGGCCCGGAATCGCAGGCGCAGTAGATCAGCCCGGTCGAAGGCTCGAAGTCCATCGCCGCGACGCTGGCCGGAATGGTCGCCAGCGTGGTGACCGGACCGACCTGGTACGACGCCGACCCGAAGGTGATGTTCACCGTCACGATTGTCGTGGTGCCGGCGTAGACGACGGCGATCGTCGTGCCCGGGTAGCTGTCCGTGTAGGCGACCGCGGTCGCGGTGCCCATCGGCATGCCGTAGAGGGTCGGCACGATGTTGAGGCCGGTCATCGTCTGGTAGACCGCGAGTTGTGGGTAGCCCGCCGGCTGGCCGGCGATGGTCATCAGGATGTACGGCTCGCTCCCGGGGCTCCAGTCGGTGGTCGCGAGGGAACTGATCCGCCGGATCGTGCCGGGGTAGGTCGGGATCGTGCCGACGACGACATCCGCGATCGCCGTGGTTCCGGCGAGGGTGACGCGGTGCAGCTCGAGGGTGTCGGTGCCGCTGACCACCTCGCCGACGTAGACGGTCGTTCCGGTCGCTTCGCACAGCGTGACGCTCGCCGACCCCGCTGTCGGCAGGCCGGTGCCGGAGACGAGACCCGTGCCCAACAGGCCGCCGCTGAGTCCCGTGACTGGGATCGACGGCACTGCCCCGGTCGGATGGTGCAGCCACAGGCCAGCGGGTCCGTAGGTGGTCGGGGTCACGTGGTGGGCGCTGATCCACCAACCGGCGGGCACCTGGCAGGGGGCCGGGTCGGCGAGCAGGCAGGCCAACAGGGACAGGGCGAACGGCGAAAGGGAACGACGCGCGGCGTGCAGGTTCATGATCGATCTCGTGAGGGTGGTCCGGGCCGGGGCAGCGACGGCGGGCACCCGCCCTCGACCCGGTCGCTTGCAGGACCGCGCGCGGTGACCGCGAACGGAACGCCATCCGCAGGAAACGAGCGTCGCTTCGCCTCGATTCGGAACCGGCGCGGCGGCGCCGATGGTCCGATGGCAGCGCGACGTCGGGGCCGGCCCGGTTGGCGAGGGT
>JBASWX010000843.1:0-3148 GCA_049276695.1 Planctomycetota bacterium | reverse complement strand
GCGCTGAGCACCGGGTCGGCCGGCGTCGGACAGTGACGGGGGCGCGCCGCACCGGCATGATGCGACGCCATGATGGCGAATCGGTGCGGCATGCGCTCCGTGGTGATCACCGCACTGCTGTTGCTCCCCGCAGCCGGCCAGGATCCGGGCAAGTCGTCGAACCCGGGCGCGTCGCGGCCGGACTGGCAGCGTCTCGAGTTGCCGAGTGCCGCCGGCAGCGTGACGCCCGAGGTCACCAGCACGGCGACAGGGGCGCTGCTGACGTGGATCGAACCGGTCGGCAAGGGCAGCCACGCGTTGCAACTGCGGCAGTACGACGACGGGCGCTTCGCGGCGCCGTCGCGCGTCGTCGAGGGCGGTACGCTGTTCGTCAACTGGGCTGACTTCGCCAGCGCCGTCGTGGCCGGCGATGGCGCGGTGGTCGCGCACTGGCTGCGGCGCGGCGGCCGTGGTCAGTACGGGATCGAAGTCGCACGCCGCCCGCCCGGCGCCGACCCGTTCACCGGCCTCGGCCATCCGCACCGCGAGGGCATTCGCGGCGAAGCGGGCTTCGTCTCGATGCTGCCCGAGGGCGCGGGCGTGCGCCTCTTCTGGCTCGATGGCCGCAACTACGAACGACAGCGGCGCATGGAACTGCGCACCACGACGATCGTCGGCGACACCTTCGGCGCCGAAGAAGTGCTCGATCCAGACGTCTGCACGTGCTGCCAGACGAGCGCGATCGTCACCGCGAACGGGCCGGCGATCGTCTACCGCGGCCACACCGCGGGCGAAGTCCGCGACATCCTGATCGCACGGCGCGACGGGGACGGTTGGACGAAGCCGCGCGCGGTCGCCGACGACGGTTGGGTCGTGCCCGGCTGTCCCGTCAACGGTCCGGCGATGGCCGCGCGCGGTTCCCAGGTCGCGGTGGTCTGGTACACCGGCGCCAAGGACGGCGCGGGGGTCAAGCTGGCGTTGTCCGACGACGCCGGCGCGACCTTCGCGAGAGCACACCAGGTCGATCGCGAAGACCCCGTCGGCCGCTGCGACATCGCCGCCACTGCGCACGGGTTCGTGCTGTGCTGGCTCGCCGCTGGCGACGACGGCTCGGTGCTGCGGACCCAGGAGTGGGTGAACGACGCACCGGGCCCGGCGGTCGACGTCGCGCGCGTGCCGGCGTCGCGCGAATCGGGCTTCCCCCGCCTCACGGCCGTTCGCGGTGGCGCCCTGTTGGTGTGGACCGGGAGCGACGGCATCCACGCAGCCCACTGGCTGCAATGAGCCTGCCGGCGGGACGCACGTGCGCACTTCGCTGCGCGCCGGTCGCCTGAGTCAGCCCGGCGGCCAGGCAAGGAGAACTGCCTGCCGCGGTGGGCACCGATCGCGCTACCATGGGGGCCCGTTCCGTTTCCCGGAACCCGAGGTTGGAGGAACCATGACGAAGACCGGTGCGCGGCGTGGTCTGTTGGCCGCTCTCGTGGTGTTGGTGGCGCCAGTGGCTGGCCAGTCCGGGACGCCCCCCGCGAAACCGGACGAGGGTGCGCCCAAGGCGGCGCCGGTCATTGCGTGGGAACAGGACTTCGACGCGGCGATGCAGCGGGCCGCGACCGAGAAGAAGCCGGTGTTCGTCGCGTTCCTGATGGACAACGAGCCAGCCAACGACGAGACGATCAAGGACCACTACCGCGACCCGCAGATCCAGAAGCTGCTGGCGCGGTTCGTCTGCCTGGTCGGCTGCATCGGCGAGCACCAGGGCACCGAAACCGGCTGCGGCAAGTTCCCGGGTCTGCTGTGCCAGCACCACCAGGCCGTCGAGAAGAAGGCGCGGGCGCGCTGGCTCGACAGCGAGATCGTCAGCACGCCGCAGCACGTGTTCTGCGATCCGTCCGGCCAGCCGCTGCGCCGCAAGGTGTTCCTGATCTCGAAGCCGACGCTGGCCAAGTGCCTGTTGTTGACGCTGCAGGACTGCGGCATCGACACGGCCGGGCTCGCGGTCGACTTCGGCAAGGACGGCGGCGTCGACATGGTCGAGAAGGAACGCGTCGCGGTCGCGACCTGGCTCACCAACCTCGACAGCCGCAACCTGGAGCTGCGCGAGGAGGCGCTGCGCGGTCTCGCCTACGCCGAGGACCCGCGCGCGATGCCGGCCGTGCTGAAGCACCTGGGACCGAAGCACGACGACATGACCCGGCTCGCCGCGATCGGCGCCGTAGGGAGCAAGGGCAACCACCAGGCCGTCGCACCGCTGGTGCAGCTGCTCGGTGAGAACAAGGCGCCGATCCTCGCCAAGGTCGCGGCGGCGCTCGAGTCGATCCAGCTGCCGCAGGCGACGTCGGCCCTGTTGGCGGCGGCGAAGAAGGAGAAGCGCGACCGCGTGCTCGGTCCGCTGCTGCGCGCGGCGGCGCGCTGCCATCCGGCCAACGCCGAGATCCGCGACCTCTGCCTGAAGCAGCTGAAGTCGGCGTCGGCGCAGCTGACGGGCAGCGTGCTGGTGGCGCTCGGCTGGCTCGATCCGCACGAGAAGATCGTCGCCGCACTGCTGCCGCAGCTGACCAGCAAGAACCTGAACACGCGCGGGCTCGCGATCTGGGGACTCGGCGGCCAGCGTTCGCAGGTGGCCAACAAGGCGCTGCTGCAGGTGCAGAAGGACGAGAAGGCGCCCGAGTTGCTGAAGATCCTCGACCAGGCGCTTCGCTTCGGGCGCGGCGAGGTCGTCGAGAACTACGACTCGGCGCACAGCACCTTCTCGTGGGGGTCCGGCTTCTGAAGGGCGGACCGCGGGCAAGCGCCTGCAGCCCGGACCTGCCCGGAACACCGGAGTCTCAGTGCTGGAACAGGAACTCGTGCGAGTTCAGCACCGCCCAGAACACGTCCTGCCACGCTGCCCGCGTTGCGGCGGCGTCGCTGCCGCCGACCGCCGCCAACAGGTGCGCCCGTTCGTCGGCGCGCGGCAGCCGCGCGTAGGCGGCGAGGAACAGTTCGTCGAGCAGCGCGTCGGGCGGCGTCGTGGCGGCCAGCAGCCGGGCCAGCCGGCCCTGTGGGCTCGCGATCTTGGCGGCGATCGTGTCGCCGTTGACCAGGTGCAGCGCCTGGCCGAGCGTCGGTTCTTCGCGCCGGTCGCAGGTGCAGGCGCTGTCGCGCGCGGGGCGGCCAAAGACGTCGAGGA
>JBASWX010000842.1:0-7887 GCA_049276695.1 Planctomycetota bacterium | reverse complement strand
GCCTGTGTACCCGCGGACGACGCCGTGTTCCTCCTTCCGCGACGTCGATGGCGACTCCATCGCTCAACTCACGCGATCACGCTGCCAGGTTGGGCTTCGGGCGAGGCGCAGCCGAGCCTGAGATGGGGCTGGCCGGCCGTGGATCCCACCTCGGGAACGATGTTCGAAGCGGTGCACATGTCGCTCATTCCCAAGGGCGACAATAGGGGCAAGGTGCTCGTCTGGAACCTCCGCCCTGTGCTGTGCAAGTCGCCCACCTACGACCCGACGCTTGGAACCAACTCGAACTTGTGGTGGGCGTGCCAGGCCTACGCGATCGTCGACCTGAGCCCGAACGCCACGGTTCGGTACCAGAACTTCCTTCTGCCGATCGAGCGCGTCGATCCTGACAACACCACTCCCGGCCACGGGTATGCGTCCGACCTGTTCTGTGCTGGCCACTGCTGGACGCAGTTCGGCGACCTCGTGGTCGTTGGCGGGACGAAGTTCAATGTGGCTTCGGGCTACACGGGGCCCGTGATGACGTACGTGTTCAACCCAGCCGCCAACGTGGGGCCATTCCCGCTGCCCAGCGGGACTCAACCCCTCTACCCTCCTCCTGGAACCGCTGGGAGCATCCCAAAGGGCCTGTGGGTTGCTGGGCCCGACATGTTCGCCGCGCGCTGGTACGCGATGGCGACGCTGACGAAGAAGATCGCGCGTAGTCCGGTGGGCACCTCCCTTCAGCCAAGGCCACGGGTGATCATCGCGGGCGGCAGTTCGCAGATCCCGGGGACGTGGTCCAACAGTCCATGGAACTCGTACGAGGCGTTCGTGGTCGACTCCGGTTGCATCCTCGGCAACTCCGGCCTGATCGTCGACTCAACGCCTGGGACGCTGCCGCGTACCTTGTGGGATGGTCCAGGTACGCCCCCTCCCAACGGCGGCGGCGCACCTCCCTTCAACGAGGACTGGTTGCAGGAGTACCCACGCCTCCACTCCTTCTCGAATGGCACGCTGTTCCAGTCTGGCTATGTGCCGCGGGGAGCGTTGCTCGACCACGAGCCGCTGACTCCATTCTGGACGAAGATGGCTGCCCAGACCGGGCGGGGCGCGCCATACAGCAGCAACTGGGCGAACCCGCGCCACGACGGTTCGAGCGTGGTGATCAACATCCCTGGGCTCTACGACTGTGTGATGCGCCTTGGCGGGTCGTCGACGGTTCCGTACGCCGCGCCCACCGGGACCGACACCGTGGAGTGGTCGTTCGGAGGCGGACCCTGGCTTGCCCTGCCCAAGATGATCGCGACGGATGGTTTTGTCGATGGCGCGCGCACGCACCTGAACGCTGTGACCCTGCCGACCGGCGTCGTTCTCGTCCTGGGCGGCGAAAACAACTTCGGACAGGCCGTGGTCAGTCCTTTGATCTTCGCGGACGGAAGCTGGCACAAGGACGTTCCCAACCCCACATTCAGTCCGAGGAGGTACCACTCCGCCGTGCTCCTACTCGACGACGGTAATGTGGCCATTGGTGGTGGTGACCCACGCAGCTGCGATTACGAGGTGTACAAGCCGTACTACACGCTGCTGCCCGCGAGCCACAAGCCGGTGAACCTGACGTTCCCGTCGCCGCCGGTGTTCGATCCTGTGCTTGACGCCTGGGAACTCAACTACGGCGCGCAATACGACATCGAGTGCGACCCGTTCGGGGACCCGGATGTAAAGGTGCAGAAGGCTGTGCTGATTCCCCCGGGATCGACGACGCACAGCAGCGACATGCATCACCGCTACGTCGAGCTGACGACGGTGGCCACCAGCCACAACCAGGTGCGATTCGACATGCCCGGCCTCTCGGAGGAAGGAGTGGCACCCAGCGGTCTGTACAGGCTGTGGCTCGTGACCAACACCGGTGCGGTCTCCAACGCGCTGTGGGTGGTGGTGCGATGAACGCGGTTGTGCTGCGTGGTCTGGCCACCGCGCTGCTGGCGCAGGCGCTGCCTGCCCAGCAGTTGCTGTGGCAGGTGCCGTCGCCACCGTCAACGACGCAGTATCTGCAGTTGGAGCCGTTTGCCGACTATGACCTGGATGGTTACCGCGACTTCCTGCAAGTCGTGCTGCCCAATGCGTTCGTGACCAGTCAGGGGGCAGTGCAGATCGTGTCAGGCAGGGACGGTGCCGTCTTGTGGAGCGGTGTCCCCACTTGGGTACTCAACAGGATCGCGGATGCTGGCGACATCGACGGAGATGGAGTGCCGGAGTTCGCCGTCCTGAATCAGAGCGGGGTCCGCTGGGTTGACATCTGGTCGCCGAAGAACAACTCGATTCTGTGGCAGCAGTCCGGGAGCATCAGCAACGACTATGGTCACGCGATGCTCGGCGACATCGATGTCAACGGCGACGGTCGCAGCGACTTCCTGGTGACGACGAGCGTGCCGTCCGCATCCCTTGTCTACGTCTACGACAGCTCCGGCGTGCTGCTCTACACCGTGCCGTGCCACTCGCAGGGACGCGTGGCGTACAGCCTCTGCGACATGGGCGACATAAATGGTGACGGCTGCGACGACTTCGTGATCGGTTGCAACGACTCCTTGTACCGCGGCGTGCTCGTGCTCACCTCGGGGTTGAACGGCTCGGTGCTGCGTTTGAGCTATGGTTTCGCGACGGGCGACTTGATGACCGACCACGCCTCCAACCTCGGCGACATCGATGGCGATGGCGTCAACGACTACGCCGGGTTCCCCCACATCTCGACGTGGAGCGGCCTCTGCATGCAGATCTCGGGCGCGACTGGCAACATCATCCGCTACTGGTACGACTTCGCGGATTCGGTGATCGCCGGCCAGGACATGGACCTCGACGGAGTGCCGGACCTGGTGCTGGGTTCGGATCTCCCGCTCGGCGGCAATGTGTACGGCAGCACCCGCGCCCGCTCGGGTCGCGATGGCACGCTGTTGTGGCGCGTCGACAACTTCCAGGCGCCGCCGGGCTCCGGCATCTCGAACGGCTCTTCCGGGTATGCGCGGTACGCAGCGGGTCTCGGGGTGCAACCGGGCAGCCCATACCCGGCGATCGCCTGGATGGACCTGCAGTGGTTCACCTCTCTCACCCACTATGGTCGAGTGCGCGCCTACAACACGGCTCGCGCCGGACAGGGCCCGATCACTGGCAACGCGTGCTCGAGCACGAACCAACTCCCGCAGATCGGTGCCCGCCAGACAACGGCCGGCGCGCGCGTCACGATCGCGAAGGCCCCACCCGGCGCCGTCGCTTTCCTCAACCTGGCCATCGCGCCCCAAACCACGTACGCCGGCCTGACTCTGCCGATCGACTTGAGCCCGTTCGGCCTGGTCGGCTGCGATCTCCATGTCGGACCCGAGGCGTCCGATTGGCGGATCCTCGGCACGACCGGCATCGATCGCGGGTACGCCGCGGTCGACCTGCCCTTCCAGTTCGTGCCGACACTCGGCGCTGCGATCGTCGCGCAGTGGCTCGTCTTCGACCCCGCGACGCTCGCCTACGCCGCGAGCAGCAAGCACCAGCTGCGAGCGCAGTAGCCCACTGGCGATGCGGCGCCTTGTTGCGCCCAGTCCCCGCCGCGATGGCTGGGCGCGCGCCCAGCACCCGCAGCCCTGGGGATCCGCCGCCGGGTAGCGCGGCCCCGGGACGCTCGCTAGAGTCCTGCCCCCCTATGTTCGACGACTTCGCCGAAAAGACGGTGGTGGCGATCAAGAAGGCCGAGGAGCTGGCGCAGCAGCTCCAGGACGAATCGGTCGCGACGGGCCACGTGATCTACGGCCTGACCGTCGACCGCAGCGTCTGCCTGCACCACATCTTCCACGACCTGAACGTCGACCCGGACATGTTCGCGACCTACGTGAACAGCCTGCCGCGCGAACCGGGCGTGCCGAACGGGCCGTTCAACCGCCACGTGCGCACGGTGTTCGAACGGGCGAAGGACGCGGCGAAGCAGCTCGGCAGCAAGACCGTCGAGCCGGAGCACCTCGCGCTGGCCCTGCTGTCGGTCAAGGCCGGCTCGTGCTACGAGACGCTGAAGGAGTTCTCGATCGACCCCGAGTACGTGCAGACGCTGATCCTGCAGGCGATGGGGCTCGACCCGGAGATGGTCCCCGAGTGGTTCTGATCGAGTGGGGCGGCGCGACGCGCCGGCCCTGATCACGGCAAGGCGCTAGCCTTCCCGGAGTGCAAGCACCGCGCACGATCCTGCACGCCGACATGGACGCGTTCTACGCGGCCATCGAGCAGCGCGACCATCCAGAGTGGCGCGGCAAGCCGGTGATCGTCGGCGGCGACGGGCCGCGGCAGGTGGTCAGCACCGCCAGCTACGAGGCGCGCAAGTTCGGGGTGCACTCGGCGATGCCGGGCGTGCGGGCGAAGCAGCTGTGCCCGCAGGGCATCTTCGTGGTGCCGCGCATGGAAGTGTACGCGGCGGAGTCGGCGCGCATCCGGGAAGTGTTCGGCCGCTTCACCGACCAGGTCGAACCGCTGTCGCTCGACGAAGCGTTCCTCGACGTGACCGGCAGCCGGGCGCTGTTCGGCGACGGCGCGGCGATCGCGGCCCGCGTCAAGGCGGAGGTGCGCGCGGCAACGCAGCTGACGGTGTCGGTCGGCGTCGCGAGTTCGAAGTACGTCGCCAAGGTGGCCAGCGACCTGCGCAAACCGGACGGGCTGGTCGTGGTGCCGCCGGGCGGGGAGATCGCGTTCCTGGCGCCACTGCCGGTGTCGCGGTTGTGGGGCGTGGGGCCGGTGACGCAACAGCGGCTCGAACGCGAGGGGCTGCGCACGATCGGCCAGGTGCAGGAACGCAGCGAGGCGCAGCTGGCCGCGGCGTTCGGTGCGAACCTCGGCGAGCACCTGTTCGTGCTGGCGAACGGCCTCGACCCGCGCGCGGTCGAGCCCGACCGCGACGCGAAGTCGATCGGCCACGAGATGACGTTCGCCGCGGACCTGCGTGCCGAAGGGGACGTCAAGGCGGTGCTGCTGCAGCTGGCCGGGATGGTCGGCCGGCGGCTGCGGCGGGCCGGCGTGTGCTGCACGGTGGTGCGGCTGAAGCTCCGGTACCCGGACTTCACGACGTTGGTGCGGCAGAAGAAGGTCGCCGCGACCGCCGACGACCTCGCGATCCACCAGATTGCGGGCGCGTTGCTCGCCGCGGTGTGGGACCAGCGGCGGGGCGTGCGGCTGCTCGGCGTGACCGCGGCGTCGCTGGTCGGCACCGCCGAGCCGGCGCAGGGCGAACTGTTCGCGCCGGCGGGCAGGAAGCGCGACCGGCTGCTGCGGGCGATGGACGTGATCCGCGACCGCCACGGCGAGGACTCGGTGCACCACGGCGGCGACCGCCGCAGCACCAATCCGTGGGGTCCCGACCGGGCCTGACCGTCAGCTCTGGCGCCAGGCCGGCCGGTAGCTGAGCCCGGCAGCGACCACGCGCTGCAGCAGGCGCTGGTAGCCGATGCCGGCGTGCCGCGCGGACTCTGGGAAGTCCTCGCCGGGCGTCAGGTCGCTGTTGGCGTTCGCTTCGATCACGTGCGGGCGGCCTTCGCCGTCGAGCCGGAAGTCGATGCGCGCGTAGCCGGAGAGGCGCAGCGCGCGGTAGGTGCGCTGCGCCAGAGCGCGCAGTTCGCGCCGCAGTGCAGCGGGCAGCCGGCGCGCCGGGCCGCTGCGCAGGCCGATGCGGCGTTGGTGGCGTTCGTCCCACTTGACACGTTCGGTTGCGATCGCAGCGTGGCCCGCCGGCAGCTTGTCGAACCAGGTCTCCCAGACCGGCAGCACCGCGAGCCGGTCGTTGCCGAGCACGCCGACCGAGAACTCGCGGCCGGGCAGGAACCGTTCGACCAGCGCGTCGGCGCGCTGCGTGCGGTGCAGGAACGCGACGCGCGCGGCGAGCGCCCGGTTGTCGTGCACGACCGAGGCCTGCGCGATGCCGGCGCTGCCGTGACGGTCGGCGGTCTTCACGATCACCGGGAACGTGACGCCGGCCGGCAGCTGCGGCCGCCGCCGCCGTTCGCCGCGCGGGAACACCGCGAACGCCGGCTGCGGGATGCGGTGCCAGGCCAGCAGCTGCTTGGCGAGCACCTTGTCGCCGGCGAGGGCCAGGCCGCGTGGGTTGCAGCCGGTGTACGGCTGCTTGCACAGTTCGAGGAAGGCGACGAAGTGCGCCTCGTAGGCGATCACGTCGTGGAACCACTGCACGATGTTGAACACCAGGTCGGGACGGTGCGTCGCGAGTGCGTCGGCGACCGGACGCAGTTCGTCGCCGACGCCGAGCACGCGCACGTCGTGGCCGAGCGCGCGCAGGCCGCGCACGACCTCGAGCTCCATCAGGTAGTCCCAGGTCGCGGCCCGGCCCAGCCGGTGCGCGTCCGGCGGCGGCACCACGTCCTCGTGCATCGCGACCAGCACGCGCAGCGCCCGGCGGCGGCGCACGGCGGCGGGTCGGCGGGTGTTGGCCACGGATTTCGGGCGAAGTCTGCCCCCGGTCTGCAACCAGGAGAAGGAGGACATTGCCCATGACGATTCATCACCAGTACCGACAGCAATCCGCCCTGGCGCCCGACGAGATCGCGGCGCGCATCCGCGTGCTGCGCGGGCAGCGTGTGCTGCTCGACGAGGACCTCGCCCGGCTCTACGAAGTGCCGACCAAGGCCATCAACCAGGCGGTGGCCCGGAACCCGGAACGGTTCCCCGCTGACTTCGCCTTCCCCCTTGCCAGGAAAGAGGTTGCGAACTTGAAGTCACAGTTTGTGACTTCAAGTTGGGGCGGCCGACGCAAGCTGCCGCTGGCGTTCACCGAGCAGGGCATCGCGATGCTGTCGAGCGTGCTGCGGTCGCGCCGCGCCGCCGAGGTCAACGTCGCGATCATGCGCGCCTTCGTCCGGCTGCGGCAGGTGTTGCTCGACCACCGGGAGATCGCCGAACGGGTGACCGACCTCGAACGCAAGTTCGTCGATCACGACGAACGCATCGCGGCGGTGTTCGAGGCGATCCGGCAACTGCTGCAGCCGCCGCCGCCCGAGCCGAAGGAACGCATCGGCTTCGTGCCGCCGTGACCGTGGAGCCGTTGCTACGCTCGCGCGTCGCCATGCCGACCGACGCACCCCGTTGCTTCCGTTCGAATGCCCACGGCGTTGCCCCTGGCGGCCATTACTCGCACGCGGTCGCGGCCGGGGGCTTCGTGTTCGTGTCGGGCCAGCTGCCGATCCCGCCGGACGGCAAGAAGGACCCGACCCTGCCGATCGAACGGCAGTGCCGCCTGGTGCTCGCGAACGTCGAGTCCGCGCTTGCCGCCGCCGGTGCGTCGTTGCGCGACGTCGTCAAGGTCACGGCGTACCTGACCACCGAAGAGCACTGGGCGGCGTTCAACGCGGTCTACGCCGAGGCCTTCGGCGAACACCGGCCGGCGCGCGCGGTGGTGCCGGTGGGGCCGCTGCACTACGGCTTCCTGGTCGAGGTCGAGGCGGTCGCGTTCGTCGGCGCCCGCGCCTGACGGTCGAGCAGCGCGTGCAGGTGCGCGACGAGCTGGTCGAGGTCGGGGAAGTCGAACAGCAGGTTCGCCGGCAGGTCGCAGCCGACCAGCGGTTCGATCCGGTCCTTGGCGTCGATCGCGAGCAGCGAATCGAGGCCGTAGTCGCGGAACGGCCGATCCGCGGCGAGGTGTTCCGGATCAGGGAAGCCGAGTACCGCGGCGACGGCGGCGCGCACCGCGGCGCGTAGGCCCGGCGGCGTGGCGGTTGCAATGGCGGCGACCTCGCGCCGGGCGGGTGGCGGAATGGCGGAACTGGCGAGCCGGGTCCGCGATCGCGGCGGCGCCGCAGCGGCGCGACCATCGGCGTGCGCGATGGACAGGACCACCTTGCCGATGCTGTGACCGTTCGCGAGCCAGGCGAATGC
>JBASWX010000841.1:0-2965 GCA_049276695.1 Planctomycetota bacterium | reverse complement strand
CTGCCAGACCTCCGCGTCGACCCGGGCCTGCACCAGCGCGACCAGCGCGTCGAAGCGCTCGTGCGCCGACAGCGGCATCGCCACCTGGGCGCGGCCGCCGGGAACCTGCACGCCGAGGCAGCGCAGCAACGGCAACGCCGTGTCGACCCGCATCGCGACCTCATCGCCGAATCCCGCGGCCTGCAGCGCTGCGACCAACTCGCGCATCGCGGCCTTGGTCAGCACCACCTCGGTGGCGCCAGCCACCGGCGCGATGTCGGCGAGTCCTTCGGCGAGCAGCCGGACGTGCCGCTGTTCGTGCCGCCAGGTCACCACCGCCATCGACGCCTCCGGTTCGGTCACCTCGATGCGTGCGCGCACTGCGGTGAAGCCGTCCTTCTGTTCCTTCCACCACAGCTGCCACGACAGGCCGTCGGCAACGACGATGCGACCGGTCAGCCGCAGCAAGCGCTCGCGCGCCGGCCGGCTCAGCAGGTCGAGGTTGGGCAGCGACTGGGATGGTTCGACCACCGCGAGCAGGCTCTCGACGATCGCGCGGTCGTGGCCGGAGGTGCCGGCAGCACCACGCCAGGTCAGATCGGCGAGCGGGATCGCGGCGAGGCTGCGCGTCAGCGCATCCGGATCGGCGAGGCGCTTGCACAACGCCGGCGCCAGCGAATCGGGCAGCTGGGCAGGCCCTGCACGCTCGGCGATCCCCGCCAGCGCGAACGCCGCATAGGCGAAGCCGCGGTCGATCGGCGGTTGGGCCGCGAACGCCTGCAGCGCCGGCACCGCCGGCTGGCCCATCGTGGTCAGCGCCGCGCACGCGGCCCCCGCGACCACCGGGTCCTTCGCCAGCAGTTCGATCAGGCGCTGCTGGCTGCGGTCGTCGGGCAGAGCCGCCAGCAGTTCGATCGCGCGCAGCTGCAGATCGAGCGACTGTTCGCGCGACAGGTCGAGCGCCCACGGCACGTCGTCGGCCTTCAGCATCGGCAGCAGCACGTCGACCGCGTGCCGCCGCACCGCCGGAATGCGGCCGCGGATGCACTCGCGCAACGCCGGCTTCGCCGCGTCGCCCTTCAGCGCCGCCATCGTCTCGACCACCGGTCGCGTCGCCTCGGCGAGCGGCCGCGCCAGCGCCTGGAACAGCAGTTCGTCGGCGACGCGCGGCGCCTGCGTCGGGGTGCCGAAACGCCGCGCCACCACCATCAGGTTCGCCATCTCGTTGGCCCGCGCCGAACGCGCGACCTCGAGCATCAGCGTCTCCATCACCGGGCCCGCATACGCGCCCGCCATCTCCTGCAGCTTCAGCTCGACCTTGGCGGTCGGCCCCTGCATCTCGGCGACGTCGCGGCGGAAGCGCTCGACCTCGGTCAGCGGCCGCACCGCGGCGGCTTCGGCCGGCGACTGCGAACGCGGCGGCGGCAGCTTGATGTCGCCGCCGGGGAAGACCTGGGGCACGGTCAGGAGGAGCAGCGAGGCGACGACGGTCATTGGATCTTGCCGACGGGGAGGCGCCTGCCGGGAGGGGACCGGCGGGGTCGGAGTCGAAGGGGCAGGATCCTATCGGGCGCGGCAGCCCCTGTCCCGGCTGGCGGCGCTTTGCCGTATTGCCCGCCACCCGCCGGGTCAGCTGCCAGCAAACACCGCGGCCAGGTCCTTCGCGTCGAGCAGGCGCAGCCCCCAGGTGTCGAGCGCTGCCGGCGTCGCCTTCTCGATCCGACGCACGTAACGCGCGGAGATCGCACCGAAACGCTTGTGCAGCAGGCGCAGGATCAGCCGGCGATGGCGCATCGCCGCTTCGGCCCTGGCTTCGGCCCTGGCTTCGGCCCTGCCTTCAGCCCTCAGTTTGTCGGCACCGCTCACGAACATGTCTCTGTCTCCGGTTTCGAAGGGGACCAGCTTGCTCATCGTTGCAGCCAGTTCCTTGGCCGTCAACTCGGTCGCTTCCAGGATGTAGGTCATCAACGCTTGCATGGTCCCGAAGCTGCCGCGCCGATGCATCGCCTGCAGCAACCCGGCCCACCGCGCCAACGCCGCTGCAGTCGCGCCAGCCTCTCGGCCGCGGACATGTTGCAGGCAGAGCAGTGTCAGCAGCGCCGCCGGTGGCCCCTCACGGCGGCGCAACCGGGCCTCGCCGCCGCGGGCGAGATCGTGGAGCCAGATCGTCTCGGTGGCGGCGACCGTACCGAGCACTGCCGCCAACCGAGGATCGGCGTGCCGCAGGGCGGCAAGCCCCCCAACCTCGAAATGCCCGCGCAGGTCCTTCGGCACCCGGACCGGTCGACGGCCGTGGTGCACCATCACCGCCACGATCGGGGGCAGCCCCAGGCTGCGTCGCTGCGTCGCCCACTTCTCCCAGATCGCCAGCCGGTAGCGCAGCGACTGCAGCGGCGCCCACCGCACCCGGCCCGACTTGTGTTCGATCAGGATCAACAACCGGAACGGGTGTGCGCGCAGCCGCACGACGAACAGCAGGTCGGCGCGGCGCTCGCCCAGCCTCGTGCCAAGGAAGCGGCCCGACACTTCGGCGAGAGTCGCCCAGTCCAGGGCTGCCGCCAAAGCCGGCGGCAGGCATGCCTCGAGCAGGAACCGGGCGTTCCGCACATCGGCGAACACCCGGCAGAACAGTCGGTCGTGCGGAGTCTGCATGTCCACAGTGGCATTGCGGGCCTGAACTCCGGCGCCGATTGCACTCTTTGGACAAGAGGGCCGACGACTCGGCGAGTGCGCGCCCTGGCCGCGGCGGAACGACCGCCGCGGTCGCAGCCGTTCCTTGCATCGCACCACCGCGTCACCAAGGATCCCCGCCTTGGCCCCGTCCCCGCTGCGCGTGCACTCCGCCCTGTTCGCGGTCTCGCTGCTGTTCGGGGCCAACTACGCGGTCATCAAGCACATCCTCGCCGCGATCGACCCGCGCGCCTGGGTGCTGTTCCGGATCGCCGGCGCCGCCGCGGTGATCCTGCCGCTCGGCTTCTGGCTCGGC
>JBASWX010000840.1:0-2649 GCA_049276695.1 Planctomycetota bacterium | reverse complement strand
ATGCCGCAGTGAACGCGCTGCTGGCGATGCCGAACGGGGACCTGTTCGCCGGCGGCAGCTTCGCGACCGCCGGTGGCAACGCCGCAGCGCGCGTCGCCCGTTGGAACGGCAGCACCTGGGCGGGCCTCGGCGCGGGCGTGAACAGCCCGGTGACGGCGCTCGCGCTGTTGACCAACGGGGACGTGCTCGTCGCCGGCGGCTTTGCGTCCGCCGGCGGCAGTCCGGCGCTGATGTTCGCGACCTGGAACGGCACCGCGTTCACTGCGGTGCCGGGGCTGAGCAGTTCCGGTGGCATCGCCAGCGCGGTCACGCCGCTGCCCGGAGGCCAGTTCGCCGCGGTCGGCTTGTTCCCGTTCCCGGGCGGGGCGACCGCTTCGGTGGTCGTCAGCAGCACCGCCGGGGTGGCGCCGCTGCCGGCGCCGCCCGGCAATGGCGGTTCACTGCGGGCGATGGTGCGGCTCGCCAACGGCGACCTCGTCGTCGGTGGCTTCGCGGTGGCGGGTGCCGGCGCCGTGGTGCGTTGGAACGGCGCCGCATGGAGCAATCTTGGTCCGGGCACGCCGGGCGTCGTGAACGGACTCGCGCTGACTGCCACGGGCGACCTCGTCGCCGGCGGCGCCCGCTCGTCCGGTGCGTACACCGGTCCGACCGCGGCGGTGTTCGATGGCGCCGCGTGGAACGCGCTCGGCGGTCCGCAACCGCCGGCGGTGCGTGCGATGGTGCGCCTGGCGAACGGGGACCTGGTGCTCGGCGGCACGTTCACCAGCTTCGGTGGCGTCGCCGCCAACCACGTCGTGCGGCGCTCGGGCACGACGTTCGTGCCGCTCGGGGCCGGCGTCGACGGTCCCGTCGACGCGCTCGCGGTGGCACCCGATGGTGCGGTGCTGGTCGGCGGCGCATTCGCCAACGCCGGCGGCGGTCCGGCCAACCGCGTCGCGCGTTGGACGGGCACTGCGTGGACGAGTCTCGGCAGTGGGCCGAGCGTCGCTCCCGTCGAACTGGCGGCCGGCACCGCCGGCCAGGTGCTGGCGCGCGGCGGCAACCAGGTCCACTGGTTCGACGGTGCGTCGTGGTCGACGATCACGCCACCGAACGGACCGGCCACTGCGATTGCCGCCGCACCCGAGGGCGACTTCCTGATCGGGGGCCTGTTCTTCACCCCGCTCGGCGGCTCGGGCACGGTGCGCTTCGCCCAGGGCGTGTTCTCGTTCGCGGCGAACCAGCCGCTCTTGGTCACGCGGTTCGGCCACGACCTGCAAGGTCGCGTGCTCGGCGCGATGTCGGGTGCCGGCGGCAGCGAGGTCTGGCGCCTCACCGGCAACTCGTGGACGCAGATCGGGTCGGTGTTCCCGTACGGCCTGCCGCTGAGCCTGTCGGCGTTGCCCAACGGCGATCCGCTCGCGATCGCCTCGCCGTTCCAGAACGTCAGCATCGTGGGGCGTTTCGATGGCGCCGCGTGGGTGCCGCTCAGCACCGAAGTGATCGCGGGCCCATACAGCTCCACCTTCCGTCTCGCCGCGACGTCGACGCGTGAAGGGGACGTCGTCGTTGCCGGCGGGGTGATCGCGGCCGCCAACCAGGTGTCGCTGGGCCTGGCCGTGGCGGCGCCCACGTGCCCGGCGGCGGCGGCAACGTTCGGCACCGGCTGCGTCGGCGATGCCGGCCCGATGACGCTGACCACGACCACCGCGCCGTGGATCGGCGGCACGTTCGCGTCGATGGCGACGGGCTTGCCCGCCGGCTCGCTCGGCGTGCACGCGATCGGCGTCGCGAGTGCCTCCGTGCCGCTGCCCGGTGGTGCCCCCGGTTGTTCGCTGTTCGTGAACCCGATCCTGCTCGACGTGCTGCTGCCGGCGGCGGGTCAGGCGGCGGCGACGTTCGCGGTGCCGCGCAATCTGGCGCTGGCCGGCATGGCGTTGCGCACGCAGGTCGTTGGCGTCGAGATCGGCGCTCTCGGTGCGATCGTGCGCCTCACCAGCAGCAACGCGCTCGACCTGACGGTTGGCGCGTTGTGACCCGCCGGCCGCGCGCTGCCACGGCGCGGCTGCTCAGCCCAGCGCTTCGTCGATCATCATGACGATGCGCTCGAGCAGGTCGCGCATGCGGCGGCGGTCGGCGTCGAGTTCCTTCACGGTGTTGACCAGTTGCTCGAGGTTGCGCACGTTCTCGAGTTCCTGGTGGAAGCGGTCGGCCGCGACCGATTCGACCTGCTTCAGCGTGCGCGGCGGTGCGTTGGCGGCGGCGGCGGCGGTCGCGATCGCCTTGCGGCCCTGGCCGCGCGGCTTCACCGGCACCAGCCCGAGCACGGCCTTTGCGCGCCCGTACATGATCGGCGCAATCTTCAGGCCCTTGGCTTCGGCGCGTTCGCGCAACACGCCGTAGACGAGCGATGCGTCGGCGCGCAGTTCCTGGACCAGGAAGTCGAACGCCGGCGAGCCCTTGCGCCGCGGGGCCACCACGTCGGGCGCGGCCGGTGCTGGTGTGGCGTCGCCAGTGTCGGCAGGGTCGTCGCCCGCTTCGTCCGCACTGGCGTCTGCTGCCGCGGTGCTCGGAGTCCAGGCCGGCCCCGAGGTGATGTTGCGCGGTTCCCCGCGGGTGCTCAGCGGCGGCAGGCCGAGCGCCTTGCGCGCGCGGCCGTACTGGATCGGC
>JBASWX010000839.1:0-1729 GCA_049276695.1 Planctomycetota bacterium | reverse complement strand
GGCCCGTCGGATACCGCGCCCGGTAGCGATCGGCGCTCGCCAGCGCCGCCTCGGCGTCCTTGCCCTCGAGCTCGGCCAGCGCCTGCATCGCCAGCGCCTCCTCGGCGTGCGCGTCGTCCGCCTTGGCGGCGATCGTCGCGAAGCGCTTCGCCGCGTCGAGGTGCTCGCCGCGCAGGTACCGGCACCACGCCACCTTCCAGGCGGCCTCGGCGCCGTGGGTCGCGTCGCCGGCGAGTTCCGCGAACGCCTGTTCGGCCGCCGGGTACTGCTGCAGCGCGAAGTGGTTCTCGCCCAGCGCCAGGGTCGCCGAGCTGCGCAGCCGGTGCGGCGGCGCCAGCGCGACCACCAACTTGGCGCGCGCGATCGAGTCCTGATGGCGCCCGAGTTCGTGCGCCGCGAAGCACGCGCCGTACAGCGCGTCGCCGCGCAGTTCGGCCGGCGCCTCGGCGGGCACCGCGTCGTAGGCGGCCAGCGCTTCCTCCCACCGACCGAGGTTCGCCAGCGCCTCGCCGAGCGCGTACGACAGCCGCGGCCGATCGCCGGCAGCCGCCTGCTGCAGCGCTTGCCGCAGCGAGGTCACCGCGACGTCGCCGGCACCGGTCGCCAGCGCGCACAGCCCGACCAGCTCCCGGGCCTGCTGGCGCACCTCCGCCGCAACGCCCTCGGCGAGCAGCGGCTGCAGTTCCTGGTCGGCCTGCGCCGCCTTGCCGTCCTGGTAGAGCGCGCGACCGCGCTCGAGCCGGGAGCTGGCGGCGAGCGGCGAGTCGGGGAAACGCTCGAGCAGGTTGCCGAACGCCCGCACCGCCGCCGCCCGGTCGTCGCGTCCGAGCGCCACCCAGCCGAGCCCGTGCGCGGCGTCATCCGCGAAGTCGCCGCCCAGCTTCACCGCGCGGCTGAACGCCCGTTCGGCGGCGTCGTGTTCGTGCAGCCGCAGCAGCGCATCGCCCGACAGGTAGAAGCACTCGCCCTTGCCACCGTCGTCCGGCGCCGCCGTCGCCGCCAGCGCGAACGTCGCCGCGGCTTCGGCGAGCTGTTGCCGCCGGACCTGCGTGAAGCCGAGCTGGTACAGCGCCGGGAACTTGTAGTTGCCCCGCTCCCCCGTCGCCGCTTCGGCCGCCGCCGCGAACGCGACGCCGGCCTTCTCGTCGTCCTGCAACTCGCGGCAGGCTTCGCCCGCCGCATAGAGCGCCGCCGCCCGCAGGTAGTGGTCGGCCGGGATCTCGCTGGCGAGCGCTTCGAACTGTTCCAGCGCCGGGCCGTGCTCCTTGCCCTGTTCGAGCAGGTTGCCCAGCCGGTAACGGCACTCCGGCCGCAGCTTGAAGTCCTTGCCGCCCGCCGCCAGCGCCTGCCGCAGCGCCGCGACCGCCGGCTTGCCGGTCTTCAGTTCGATGCGCGCCAGCCCCAACCGGTACCACGCCTCGGCGGCCAGCGCGTGCTTGCCGTGCTGCTGCAGGAACTGCTCGAACGCCGCCGCCGCCTCGTCGTGCAGGCCGCGCTGCTGCAAGCCGACGCCGATCGCGAATTGTTCGGGTGGTCGTTCGCTCTGCGCGTGCAGCGAGGCAACGAGGGCGAGGAGCGGCGACGCGATCCGGAGGGCGGACATCGTTGGGGGCTTCGTCGGGCGCGCCGGACTATTCGGCGCGGGTCGGACAACGTAGCTGGTCGCGCCAACGGCTGCATGGCGTCCGTGCTGCCGCGGCGCCGGCCGGGGAATGTGGCCCGAGCGGCG
>JBASWX010000838.1:0-2215 GCA_049276695.1 Planctomycetota bacterium | reverse complement strand
CCGTGGGCGATCGCGCGCCGCAGTGCCCCCACGGTGTAGGTTTCGGCGATGTCCTCCTTCGGGTGCCTCGCCGCTAGCGCGGCGCGGCGCAGCTGCGACGGCTGCACCTTAGTCCGCCGCTGTGCGCGCTTCGCCGCACGCTGCTCATCGACGGCGCGCTGCGGCGAGAACACGAACGCGCGCGCGTCGACGATCATCAGCGGCCGGATCGCCTCCTGCGCCTTCGGCCCGATCGCGAGGACGCGGCGGCGACCGCGGTGGGCGGTCTTGTGTCGTTCGAACTCGGCGACCCACACTGGGCCGTTGCGGTCGATCATGCCCCAGCGAAGCGCGCAGGCCTCGCCAGGACGGCAGCCGGTCCACCACTGGAACCAGACGATGCCGGCGACGGTGGGGCACAGGTGCTCCGTGACCGCACGCACCTCGGCCTCGCCGATCGGCAGCACCGGGTCGGACTCGCGAGCGGTGGTGCGGCCAGCCTTCAGCCCTTCGACGAGAGCCATCGAACCAACCTTCGACTCGGGAACCAGTTGCATGCCGGCGGCCCAGCGGAACGCGCGACGGATGCGGTGCACGCGCGCGTTGATCTCGCGCCGGCAGAGGCGGCCGCCGTCGACCATCGCTTGGCGCGCGGCCTGGAGCGCCATGCCGCCGACCTCGGCAGCGGGCAGCGTGCCGAACATGTCGAGCATCGGCTGCAGCGCGAGGACGAGGTTGTTGTACTCGCCCGACGGCTCGCCAGTCCGCGCGTCGTGGTAGTGCGTCTTCGCGTGCGCCATGTAGTCGGCGACGAGCTCCTCGACGAGGTAGGGGGCGGCGTCAGCCGGCGCCGGCTCCAGCCGCTGGCCGTTCGCCAGCCAGCGCGCCGCGAACGTCGAGTACTCGCGCTGCGCCTGCTCGGCGTCGCCGCTGAACGACACGAAGCGGCCGTTGAAGGTCGCGTAGAAGAGGGTGCGTCCCGTCGCCTGGCTCTTGCGCGTGCACAGGCGCGGAACGCGAACGGGTGCGGACTTCGTTGCCATGAGAGACTCCAGTGGGTCGCGCACCTGCTTGAGCAGGTGCCCGCGTCTGAAGCCGCTCCCTCGCTGTCGAGGGGGACGCCGGAAGTCGGCGATCGGCAACTGATTATGGTGGGCGTTGCAGGAGTCGAACCTGCGACCCTCAGCTTGTCGAGCTGATGCTCTAGCCAACTGAGCTAAACGCCCGGGTCAGGGCCGGGGATCATTGCGACGGCACCGGGAGAAGCAAGCGGAAACCCGGCCGCGAACGTGCGCGCCAGCGCACCAGGATCGCGTCCCGGACTGAGGCCATCGCCGCCTTCGCAGCACGTCGAGCGCCCCAACCCGCGTGCGGTCCGCTACCGTCCTGGGCATCGATGGAACCCCAGCCGCCATCGCCACCGCAACCCAGCTCGGCACCGCGCGCACCAACCGCACCGGCGCTGCTCGTGCCGTTGCCGCGACCGCTGCGCGGCGGCTGCACGCGCGCCCGCATCGGCAGCGCCGAGGTCCTGCTCGAGACCGTGCGCGGCGGCCATTCGCTGCTGTGGTCGAACGGCCGCGCGACGCGCCGCTACGCGCTCGGCCTGCATGCCGCGGGCCAGCTGACGCTGCAGCTCCGGGCGCCGAAGCTCCCGCTGCACGTCGTGCCGCGCGAGATCGTCACGCTGGTGTCCGGCGGCCGCCTCGCCGGCTACGTCGTGGTCAGCCTGGTGCCGACCGTGTGCTGGCATTCGCCGGGCGGCAGTACCGAGGCGCTGCTGGAACTTCAGCCCGACGACCTCGCCGCCGAGTGGGACGAGACCGAGGGCCACCTGTTCACCGCGGCGAGCCCGCTGTGCGTGCGCTTCCCGGTGCCGACGGGCGAGCCGCGCGCGGTGGTGCCGCTGCGGCTGCGCAACGACAGCGCCGCGGTGTGTACGCCTGGCTTCGTGCCGCTGACGATCCACGACGACGAACTGACGCCGATGCGCGGCAGCATCGTGGTGCCGCCGCGCCGCCTGCGGTGGACCGGGGAGCGCTTCGCGACCGGCAGCGGCCCGCGAGCTGCCTTGGGGGAAGCCTCGTGAACGCCCGCCCGGTCCTGCTCGGCGCGTTGCTCACGCTGGCCGCGTGCAACGACGCCGCGCCGACGGCGAGCGAGGAAGTCGCTGCCGAACTGCGGGCGCTGCGGCTGCAACTCGCCGCGACGGCCCAGGCCCCCGCGGTCGCGACGC
>JBASWX010000837.1:0-1961 GCA_049276695.1 Planctomycetota bacterium | reverse complement strand
GTACCGCGCCGACAGCACGCCGGGCCTGCCGCCGAGCGCATCGACGCACAGGCCGCTGTCGTCGCCGAGCGCGTTGCCGCCGGCGAGCCGCGCCAGCAGCGCCGCCTTGACGCGCGCATTGCCGGCGAAGTCGGGTTGGTCCTCGACCGGCGCGAACGGCGCCGCCAGCGCGTCCGGCCCGCGTAGCTCGATGCCGAGCGGCGCCAGCAGGCGTTCCAGCTCCGCGCGCTTCTTCCGGTTCCCCGACGCGATCCACAACACCGGCATCGGGCGCTCCGCGGTCAGATGCCGAGCACCGACTTCTGCAGGTCGCGGATCGTCGCGCACGCCGTCTGCCCCATGCCGACCATCTGCTGGAACTGGTCGAGCGCGACCGGCCGCTTCTCGGCGCCGCCCTGCACTTCGATCAGCCGGCCGTCGGCGGCGCAGACGATGCTGAGGTCGACTTCGGCGGCGCTGTCCTCCTGGTAGTCGAGGTCGATCATCGGCGTGCTGCCGACGACGCCGACCGACACCGCGCCGACCAGCCCGCGCAGCGGCCACTTCGGCAGCTGTTTCTGTTCCTCCATCCACAGCAGCGCGTCGTACAGCGCGACGACCGCGCCGTTGACCGACGTGGTGCGCGTGCCGCCGTCGGCAGAGATCACGTCGCAGTCGACCCACAGCGTGATCTCGGGCAGCACGGTCAGGTCGATCGCGCAGCGCAGCGCGCGGCCGATCAGGCGCTGGATCTCGAAGCTGCGGCCATCCAGCGGGCGGCCGGTGCGGCCATCGCGCGGTTTGCGCGGCTGGCCGGCGCCCGGCAGCATCGAGTACTCGGCAGTCAGCCAGCCGCCCTGGTGGCGGTTGTACATCCACTGCGGCACCTGGTCCTGCACGCAGACCGTGCACAGCACCTTGGTCTTGCCGCACTCGGCGAGCACCGAGCCGGGCAGGTCGGTGTACGAGCGCGTGAACGTGATGGGCCGGAGCTGGTCCGGCTGACGGTTGTTCTTGCGAGCCAGGTTCGTTCCTCCTGCGGGGCGGCGCACCCTACCCGGCAGCCAGAACCGACGCGAGGGCTTCGCGCAGCTCGTGCACGCCGAACGGCTTCTCGATGTGGTGCAGCAGCGGCCAGGCCGGGCGGATGACCGGGGCGGGGGTCAGCGCGAAGATCTTCAGTCCGGGCGCGAGTTCGCGGATCGTCGCCGCCAGCGGGTCGCCGGTCTCGAGCCGCTGCGGGTCGTCGACGATCAGCAGTTCGAAGCGGTCGGGCGTCGCTTCCAGGAACGAACGCGCCGAGGCGCCATCGGCGCACGCGAACACCGCGCGGCCGGTCGCCTTCAGTTCGCGCGCCAGCATCGCGCGGATCGCCGGGTCGGCCTCGAGCACCAGGGCGCCGCCGTAGTGGTGGCCGCGGTCGGGCTGCGGTTCCGCGACTGGTTCCGCGGCCGTGTCGGCTGGTGGTGCCGGCAGCAGCAGCGGCTCCGGCGCCAGCGGCCAGCGCACCACGGCCCGTACCGAACGGCCGGCGAGGTGGTGGATCGCCAGTTCGCCGCCGTGGCTGGTGATCAGGTGGTTGCTCGCTTCGAGGTCGAGCGCGAACGCCGGGTCGTCGAGCAGGCCGGTCGAACGCGGCGACGCTTCGCTGCTCCATTCCAGCACCAGTTCGAGCTGCAGCCGCGGGTTGACGCTGGCGAAGCACGGCTCGGCGGCGATCGACAGGCGCGTCGCGCCGCGCTCGGCACGCAGCATCGCGGCGCACAGGTACGACAGCGCCTCGTGCGCGATCTCGGGCGGGGCGGCGAGTTCGGCGGGATGCGGCGGCGGTTCCCAGCGCAGCTCCAGCCCGAGCTGGTCCTGTTGCAGTTCGTCGCGCAGGCCGGCGACGAGCACCGGCAGCGGCACGGTCTTGACGTCGCCGGTCCGGCCGCGGGCGCGGCCGAACGCGAGCATCTTGGCGTGCAGCATGCGCAGGCGGT
>JBASWX010000836.1:0-4804 GCA_049276695.1 Planctomycetota bacterium | reverse complement strand
CTCGCCGGCAGGGGGCCGGCGCGACGCGCGGCGCGCGCCGGTACGTTCCACCGCGGCCGATCAGAACGCGCCGATCTGTAGCCGCAGTCCATTCGTTGCCGTCAAGCCGAGGAACTGCAGCGACGCGTCGACCTCCCACGGCAGCATCTGGTGGTAGAAGGCGATGCCGATCAGCGCCGGATTGTAGGGCAGGTCGAACGACGACTCGGCGGTGCCGGCCAGGCAGGGCATGGCCTGCACGCTGTCCGGCGTCATCGCCAGCCAGCAACCCGGCTGCCCCTGCGGCACGATGCCGGCGAGCGGGATACCGGGGTACAGCGGCGTCAGGCTGGTGACCGCGAATACGAACGCGGTCGTCGGGAGGCCGGTGCCGGTCGCGCGGAACGTCGAGCCGATCCACGGCAGCGCGCTGGGTGTCAGCGAGTTGGCGCCGCCCGAGCTCGGGCACGCAGCACCGTGCGTCTGCGACAGCGCCGGGCAGCTGCTGCTCGCGCGCCCCAGGTGGCCGGCGACTTCCCAGGCGTTGAGCACGCCGCCGGCTCCGGTGAACGCGCCGCCGAGGTGCAGCGCGCCGTCGTTGCCGACCAGGAGGCAGCGCACGTCGAACCCGCCGCCGTTCAGCTGCGAACCCGTGCCAGCGCCGACCTGCGCCCACGTCGTCTCATGCCAACGCGCGAGGTGGGTGGCGGCGACGCCACCGGCGAAATAGAAGGCGCCGCCGGCGACGAGGTCGCCGCTGGGCAGCTTCGCGAGGGCATTGACGTAGCCCGGCACGGTCCCGGTCATGCCGCCGGCGAGCGACGACCAGGCGGCGCCGTTCCAGCGCGCGATGTGGTTGCACTGCAAGCCGCCGACCGTGCTGAACAGACCGCCGGCGATCACATCGCCGTTCGGCAGCCCGAGCAGCGCGCGCACGCCGGCCGTGTAGGTGCCGTGCACGAACGTCGCAGGGCTCAGCGATGCCCAGCCGCTGCCCGTCCAGCGGGCAACGCAGTTCGCCGGCGCGCCGCCTGCCGTCGAGAACGAGCCGCCGACGAGCAGGTCGCCGTTCGGCAGGCGGAGCATGGCATTCACCACGCCGTTGACGCCGGTGCCGAGCGGCTGCCACGCCGTGCCGCTCCAGCGCGCGATGTTGCTGACGGCGACGCCGCCTGCCGTTGCGAAGCCGCCGCCCGCGACCAGGTCGCCGTTCGCCAGCGTCGCGAGTGCGAGCACGCTGCCGCTCATGCCGGTGCCGTACGGGCTCCAACCGCCGTTCCAACGGGCGATGCGGTTGACGATGGTGCCGCCGGCCGCGGTGAAGGAGCCGCCGACGGCGACGCCGCCGCCGGGCAGCGCGATCACCGCCTTGCCTTCGTTGTCGAGACCCGAGCCGAGCGCTTGCCAGCTGTTGCCGCTCCAGCGCGCGATGCGGTTCGCGGTGGTGTAGGCGCCGACGCGGCCAGCCGTCGTGAACTGGCCGGTGGCGAAGATGTCGCCGTTGGTCGCCTGGGCGATCGCGTTGACCGGGTTGTTCATGCCGCCGGCGAGGGCCTGCCACTGCGCGCCGTCCCAGCGCGCGATGTGGGTCAGCGGCGTGCTGCCGAAGGCAGCACCGCCGCCACCCGCGATCACGTCGCCGTTGGCCAGCTGAGTCAGCGCGTAGGTCATCCCGGCGCCGCTGGTTGGCGGCCCGTTGGACCACGCCGCGCCATTCCAGATCGCGAACCTGCCCGCTGGCTGGCCACCCGCCGTGGCGAACATTCCGCCCACGGCGAGACTGCCGTTCGCCAGCGTGCAAAGGGAGTAGACGTAATGCCCACAGCCGCTGCCGAGAGGCGACCACGTGCTGCCGTTCCACCGAGCAATGTAGCTGGCCGCTGCACCTCCCGCAGTGGTGAAGAATCCGCCCGCGACGAGGTCGCCGTTGGGCAGGAGCGCGAGTGCGTTGCCCCCGGCGCCGAGGCCAGCACCGAGTGGCGACCACGTTGCGCCGTCCCAGCGGGCGATGTTGTTGGCGGGATTGCCACCCGCGGTCGTGAACGTGCCGGTGACCACGAGATCGCCGTTCGGCAGCACCACCATGCTCGCTACGGGGCCGTTGAGGCCGCCGCCGATGGGCGCCCACGTGCTGCCGTTCCAACGCGCGATGTGGTACGCGATCACGCCGCCACCTCCGGGGATGCCGATCGAGCCGATGTCGCCGCCGGCGATCAGGTCACCGTTCGGCATCGTCACCAGCGCCCGGCACAGGCCGCTGCCGTAGCCAGGCGTCAGCATCGTGCCCTGGAACGGGATCCAGGTCGTGCCGTCGAAACGCGCGATCGTGCTGGAGCCGCCGGCGATCAGTTCGCCGCTCGGCAGCGTCGCGAACGCGCGCGGCCGGACGGCGGTGATGAACCCGTTGCCGATCGTGCCCCAGGTGCTGGTCGCTGGATCCCACGTGCCGACCCCGCGCGTGCGCGCGTCGCCGCCAGCCGTGAGGTCGCCGCCGAACACCAGCCGTCGGGTCGCTGGCCCCGGCCCGTCCGGGTCCCAGGTCGTGACCGCGTAGACCGGGCCGTTGGTGCCGGGCAGGCCCTGGCCGCCGAGCCACTCTTCGGTGCACTGCGCGTGCGCGGCGGCGGCGGCCAGCAGCGCCGGCAGAAGGGGGAGCATGGAGCCGGCTGCAGCCGGCGATGGGATCCGGGACGAACAGAAGCGCGAGATCATGAGAGCCTCCATGCCCCGGTGAGTCCGCCGCCGTGCCGGGCGTGACGCGCGATTCCGCGGTTCGCCGTCCGCTTCTGCTGTCGCCAGCAGCGACGGCGGGGGCGCGCCGGGCGCCCGTGTCCCGGTCAACCGCTCGCAGCAACCAACCGCCAGCCGATGGTCTCGCCGGCGCGCATCGGCACCAGCCGATCGCGACCGAACGGCAGGTCCGCGGGCACCGCTTGCGGCACGCGTTCGAGCGTGAGCGAGCCGCGGTTGCGGCCCAGGCCATGGAAGTCGGCGCCGCGATGGCTCGCGAACGCCTCCAGCCGGTCGAGCGCGCCGGCCTGCTCGAACGCCTCCGCGTACAGTTCGATCGCCGCGTGCGCGGTGTAGATGCCGGCACAGCCGCAGCCGGCTTCCTTGGTCGTCTTGCCGTGCGGCGCGCTGTCGGTGCCGAGGAAGAAGCGCGGGTCGTCGCCGGTGGCCGCCGCGACCAGCGCCTGGCGGTGGCGTTCCCGCTTCAGCACCGGCAAGCAGTACGCATGCGGGCGCAGGCCGCCGGCGAACATCGCGTTGCGGTTCCACAGCAGGTGGTGCGCGGTGATCGTCGCGGCGAGGCGCCGGTCGGCGCTGCGCACGTAGTCGACCGCGTCGGCGGTGGTCACGTGCTCGAGCACCAGGCGCAAGCCGGGGAAGTCGCGCCGCAGGGGCACGAGGTGCCGTTCGACGAAGACGCGCTCGCGGTCGAACACGTCGACTTCCGGATCGGTGACCTCGCCGTGCAGCAGCAGCGGCAGGTCGTGGCGTTCCATCGCCGCCAGCGCCGGCCGCACGTGGCGCCAGTCGGTGACGCCGTTCGCCGAGTTGGTGGTGGCGCCGGCCGGGTAGTACTTCACCGCGTGCACCGTTCCCGACGCCTTCGCCGCGGCGATCTCGCTCGCGGGCGTGTGGTCGGTCAGGTAGAGCGTCATCAGCGGCTGGAAGTCCGAACCGGGCGGCAGCGCCGCCACGATGCGTTGCCGGTAGGCGAGCGCTTCGGCGACCGTGGTCACCGGCGGCTTCAGGTTCGGCATCACGATCGCGCGCGCGAAGCGGCGCACCGTGTCGGGCAGCACCGCGGCCATCGCCTCGCCATCGCGCAGGTGCAGGTGCCAGTCGTCCGGGCGGGTCAGCGTGAGGCGCATGCTCGGGCGGCACGATACCCAGCCACGTTGCGTCGTGCCGCAGCCGCGTGCGGCGCACCCGCCGGAGTGCGGTCTGGCGGCGCTGGTGGCGTTCCGTACGCTGCCGGAATCCCGTTCTCCTCGCCGGTCCTCGGCCGGTTCCCCAACATGCACCTCCCGCGCTCGATGTCCTCGTCGCTGCTGACCGTGTGCCTCGGCCTCGCTGCCTGCAACAGCGGCGGTGATCAGGCCGGCGCTGCCGGAGCCCAGCGGCAACCCGCAGTGCGGGTCGTCGTCGACACTGCGACCAATGCCGGTGACCTCGTCCAGTTCCAGGTCGCGGGTGCGCGGCTGGTCGGCGAGGACGGGCAGACCACCGGCAATCTGCTCGCAGCACCTGGCCTCGTGACGTTCACCGATCCGACCGCCGGAGCCGGCGGCCTGGTGTTGGCAGCCACGCCGGCCGGCGACTACGTGCAACTGCGCCTGCTGCTGGTCCCGGGCAGCGGCATGCTGCTCGCCGCGGACGGCTCCGCAACCGGACTGCGCGGGCCGGCCGAAGTCAGCGTGCCGTTCGCCGATCCGTTCACGCCGGTGGCGAACGCCGATACCTGGCTGGTGATCGCCGACGACGGTTCGCAGGTCGTGCCGACCGCGGCTGGCCCGGAGTGGCAACCGCGACTGATCGGCCGGCTCGACACGGTGCCGGTCGCGATCGAGGCCACCGGCGCGCTGCTGCTCGGCGACGGCACCGTCGCCGCCGAGGTGCCCGTCGTCGACGGCGTGGTGACGGTCGAGTTCGCGCCGGAGTGTGCGTTCGGCGACGAGCTGGCGGGCGATGGCAGGGAACGGGGCATGTTCCTCGCCGGACTCGGCCGCGACGACGAACTGCATTTGGCCGGCGAACTGCGCCGCGATGGCCGGCTGCGCGCCGTGCGCGCGCACCGCGGGCGCGGCCACGACGGGCC
>JBASWX010000835.1:0-3188 GCA_049276695.1 Planctomycetota bacterium | reverse complement strand
GTGCCGGGGCGGAGAGCGCAGCGGACTCTTGGCGAGCGCAGCGGGCCGGGTAGCCTCTGCGCCCCCTCTCCCACGCCGTCGCCATGAGCAAGAACCGCCACGAGCTGCCCCGCAAGCGCCCAGGTCGCACCAAGCAGGACGAGATCGCCGAGGAGCTGCCGACGTTGGAGCCGCTGGTCGAGGATGCCGGTGCGCCGGTGGCGCCAGGGACCGCCGAGCTGCCGACGCTCGAACCCGCGGACGACGATGGCCCGATCAAGGTCGCGTGCGCGAGCGGCGGCGAGGCCGGCTTCGACACCGTGGTGAGCTGTGCAGTGCCGGCGATGGACAAGAAGCTGGTGCCCGACGCGGTGAAGGGGCCGCTGCAGCGGCTGCTGGCGGCGTCGGCCACGAAGCTCCGGCACCAGCGCGTGCTGGTGCGCTTCACCGGCGACGCGCTGATCGGCAGCGCGGTGAAGGAACTGGTCGCCGAGGCGCTGAAGTTGCACAAGCCGCTGCTCGGTGTCGTGCGTCGCGGCTTCGGCGACGAGATGGTGGTGCAGGGCAAGCTGCCGGAGGTCGCGGTGACCACCAGCGACCAGGCCGGCACGACGCGGGTCGAGATCGCGACCGCCGATCTCGAGCCGGCGCTGATCGGTGTCGCGTTCGCGCCGCACCTGCAGCGGGTCGCGGCGTCGGCGCGCGGCCGCAAGTTCACGTTCGTGTTCAGCGGCCAGCACAAGCCCGACCCGGAACTGCGGGCGCAACTGACGAAGACGCTGCAGGACGCCGGTGCGGTGCGCGCGGCGGTCGGTGAGCGTGTGCTGTTCGATCGCGAACTCGCCGAACGGGTGCAGTGCACTGCGACTGGCGAGCAGTTCACGATCGCGGTGAAGCCGGCTGACGACGACACGACCACGATCGCGGCGCTGTCGATGGTGTTGCCCGAGCAGGCCGGCAACTGCGCTGGCAAGCCGGTGCGGGTCCAGCTGGCCAAGGCATCGCCGGCGGCGCGCGACTTCTGTGTCGACTTCGCGAAGAAGCACGGTGCAGCGCGGATCACCATCGGCGACGACGTCGTGTGGCCGGCGGTGCTGGCGCTGGCCGCGGGCGCCGAGACCACGCTGCGCGTCACCGCCAACGGCCGCAGCCGGCCGCAGGTCCTCGCCGCGGCGCGCGCCGAGGCCGATGGTCACTCCGGCACGACCCGCGGCAAGCTGGTCGTCGTCGACTGGCCCGCGGGCTGGCAGCTCGACGCGGACTCCGCCGGGTGCGTGCGCGAGGTGGCGACGTTGCTCGGCGCCAAGGCGCTGGTCTGCACGATCGGCGGCGAGCACCGCGAACCGTTCTGGCCCGACCCGGTGCAGCTGACCGAGGGCGCCACCGCGGTGGTGCGGATCGACAGCGAGGCCGGCAAGCCGGTCGAACTGCAGCGCGCGATCGAGCGCCGGCTGGCGGCTCGCGCGATGGGTCTGCGCGGCAAGCCGGTCCGCGTGCAGGTCGTCGGCGGCGCGGCGCTGTCGCGCACGCTGTTGCGTTCCGTGGTCGGCATGCTGCAGGCCGCGGGCGTCACCCGGCTCGAGGTCGAAGAGGGCGGCACCGTCGACGTGCTGTCGCCGCCGCTGCTGAACGTCGCCAAGAACGGCGAGGCCATCCGCATCACCGCCAACGCCGATGGGCGCGACGCGGCGCAGCAGCAGAAGGCGCTGGTCCGCGAAGCCGATGCCCTGCTCGTCGCCAGCGCCACCGTGACGATCGCGCCATCGGTGATCGCCGAGGCGCTGGTCGCTGCCGTCGTCGCCAAGGGTGCCGCGCGCGTGCTGCTCGACGGCCCGCCGCCGGTGCAGGCGCACCCGGTACTGCTGGTCGCCGCCGACAAGAAGGCGATGAGCGTGCGGGTCGTGGTGCAGGCCGGCGGCGACGTCGCGATGGTGGAACGCCAGCTCGACCGCGAGCTGGCCGCGTTCGTGCAGGGCCTCGGCCTGTTCGCCACCAGCACGGTGACGATCGCGTGGGCGGGCGGCGATCCCGCCGGCGCGCTGACCGGCAAGCTGGTCGCGGCGATCGCCGGCAAGCGCGCCAGCAAGGTGCTGTTCGACCGCGGCGACGGCAAGCCGGTGCAGGTGCACCCCGCGCTCGCGGCGATCCCCGCGGCACCTGCCGTCGCCGCAGCGCCGGCTGCGGTCCCGTCGCCGGTTTCGGCGCCGCCGCCCACGACCACGCCACCCGCCGCCGTTCCACCGGTGGCCGTCGCGACCAGCGACAGCCGGCTCACGGTGCTGGCCCGACGCGACGACACGGTGCCGCCGATGGTCGTGCTCGGCGTCGCCGCCGGTGTCGACGAGTCCCACCTCGCCGCGATCGGCGCCGAACTGCAGGGCCACCTGCCCCGGTTCCGCGGCCGCTCGGTGCTGCTGGTGCTGCGTGCGGCCGACCAGGACATCCCGGTGCGCAAGCCGGACGCGTTGGTCGACCTGCTGCGCAGCACGGTCCCGGCGACCGCCGCAGCGACGCTGGTGTTCCGCGGTCCCGACGCCGCCGGGCGCCCGCACTTCCAGGTGCTGCACTCGTCGCTGCGTACGCTGCGCGTCGGGGCGACGTTCGCCGATCCGCGCCGCTGACCCCGTCGTCGGGGTCGAACCACGTTCCTCTCCCGGCTCATGAGGGGGAAGGGGATTGCCGGATGACCGGCACCTCGTACAGTCCGCGTGTTCGAGCCCGCGCGGGAACGCGGGATCGAGTCTCGACCCGACGAACCATCGACCTGGAGCAGAGACGATGAACGCAAGTAGAGAGAGAGAGAGAGAGTTAGCTCGACGCGTTGCGTCGCGCTGGGATCCTCGGCCACTCCGGCGCTCACCCACGGAAGGAACGAAGTCAGCACTGCTGCCGCGTCGTGGCCGCTGCTGATCTCCGTCGCGCTCTTCGGGCCGTGCCTGGCCCAGAACCCGTACGCTGGCGCCTGGGCAGGTGTGTTTCAGCACAAGGTGGCGACCGCATCCGTGCCGAACACCGAAGCCACCGACCCGGGATTCGAGCCGGGTGGGCTGGACGCGATGATGTTCTACGTGGCTGGGACCGTGTCCTGGGCCGCTAATCCGTTGAAGGCTCGCGTGGCGCAACACTTTTCTACGCGCATTGCTTGAGCTTGGTTATGGACGCATCGAGGGCAGCGAGGGTGGCTGTGAGCAGGGTTCGTCCGGCCTTGG
>JBASWX010000834.1:0-1784 GCA_049276695.1 Planctomycetota bacterium | reverse complement strand
GTGCAGCTCACCGAGATCGCGCCCGAACACCGGCTCGCGTTCTGCCGCCAGGCGCTCGCCGACCGCGAACCGCTGGTCCGGAGGTTCGCGGTACGACGGTGCCAGGACCTGCCGCGTGCGGACGCGTTGGCGCTGCTGCTCGGGCACTTGCGCGACGAGCCCGAGCCCGCGGTGTGGCGGGCCGCGCACGCCGTGCTCCGTCACTTCCAGCCGGCGATCGGCGACTACACCGAGGTGCGCACCGACACCGCTCGGGATCGCGCGGTGGCGCTGGCGGCCTGGCAGGCGACGGTGTCGCCGTGACTGCGCCAGCCTGCCGCGCGCGCCGCGCCCCCGCCGGCCGGTTGGCGCTGATCGCGCTTGCCGGGGCCAGCGCCGGTTGCTCGGTCGCCGACAACCTGTCCTGTCGCGAACTGCTCGACGAGGTCGACCGCATCGTGCGCATCGAGGCGCGCGGCCCGGAGCCGGCGATCCGCTACGAACGGCACGCCGAGGTGTCGACCTGGTACGTGCGCGCCGGGATCCTGGCGCCGTTCTGGCCGTTGTTCGGGCTGTGCTTCGGCTACACCGCCGACACCGAGCTCGAGAACCCCGCCGGGCACGTGCGCGAATTGTTGCGCGAGCTGCCGGACGAGACCGGTAGCGACCTGCTGCGTTGCGCGCAGACCGCGGTGCGGCTCGGCTGGATCGCGCACCTCGACCCCAGTGCGCAGAGCCGGCTGGTCGGCGTCGATGGGCTGGCGACGCTGGGCGAGCGGCTGGATCTGCCGCTGTTCGCGGACCTGACGCTGGCGGCGACGCCGACGCCGCCCGACGCGCTGGCGACCGCGCGCACCGGCTTTGCGATCGCGCGGCCCGAGGCACGGCCGGCCGATCTGGTCGGCCCGATCCATCTGCAGCCATACACCGTGGCGCTGGCGACACTGACCGCGCGGCCACTCCCGGAGGCGCCGGCGCGGTTGCAGCTGCTGCAGGAACTGCTGATCGCCTACGCGCTGGAACGCGAGGATGCGATCCGGCCGGCGGTGGCGGACGCGGTGCGCGCGGCGATGGTGCACGTGATCGAAGGGGCGCTGCTGCACAACGTGCAGGGGCGCGCGCCCGAGTTCGTCGACCTGCGGCTGTGCGCGATGGACCTGATCCGGCGCCTGGCCGGGCCGCGCGGCGTGCCGCTGCTGCTGGCGGTGATGGCGGCGAGCCCGACGCTGCTCGCGCGCGGCGAGAGCCGCTACGACCCGGATCCGATCGTGCACCTGCGGCTGATCCACTACTGCGGGCAGCTGCGCGGCGATCTGGCGACGACGGCGCTGCGCCTGCCCGGTCGCGATGGTTCGGAAGCGCTGTCGCCCGCGGACTTCCTGGCGGTCACGATCTTGACCGAGCAGGCCTACTACTCGAAGCTGCGCACGCCGGCGCTGGTGGCGTTGACGTGGTGCCTGCAGCGGCCACGGCTGGACCTCGACCCGGCCTGGGTGCGGGAGTGGCGCAACCACCGGGGTTCGTGAGCAGTCCGCTTCCCGCATGAAGACCCTCTGCTGCGACGAGCGCATCCGCTACGACGGCAGCCAGCTGCGCGCGCACTGGCTGCTGGCGCGCTTCGGCCTCGGCGGCGACGCGGCGGTGGCGTTCCGCGGTCCGTGCGCAGTGACCAGCGCCGAGATGGCCGATCTCGCCGACCTCGACGGCCCGGGCATCGCCGCCGACGACATGGTGCACGTGGTGTGGGAGTCGTTCGCCGAAGCCGACCTGCTGCTCGCGGTGCACCGGCAACGGCTGCTCGCGGC
>JBASWX010000833.1:0-3170 GCA_049276695.1 Planctomycetota bacterium | reverse complement strand
GCCGCGCAGCGCGCGCGCCGCCGCGCGTTCGACCCGGTCGGTGCTGACGTAGGCCGCGACGAACGCGCCGCTGGTGAACTCGCGCGCCAGGTACGGGTTGCCGAACGAGACGACGACCTGCTCGCCCTTGCCGGCGCGCACCCGCGCCAGCGCCTCGTGCACCGGCTTCGGCAGGCCGATGCCACCCGAGTACGAGCGCACGCCGACGTGCAGCGCCAGCACCACGCGGTCGACGGCGCCGGTGACTTCGAGCACGCGCCGCAGTTCGTCTTCGCTGCTCGCGAACGACACGCGCAGCCGGTGCGCCGGCTCGGCCAGGTCCGCCAGCGCCTCGGCGAACGCCTTGCCCTGCCCCTGGTCCTTGTCGACGACGGTGACGATCGCGGTCGACTTGCCGCCCTTCGCCACCGGCAGGCTGGCGTCGGCAGCGCGCACCAACGTGATGCCGCGCAGGGCGATCGCGTCGGCGACGCGTTCTGCCGCCGGCGTGCGCACGTGCGCCTGCCAGTCAGGCGCCGTGCGGCCGCCGCCGGCCAACAGCCCGACGCGCGCCTTCATCCGCAGGATCCGCAGCACCGCGTCATCGAGCCGCGCCAACGGCACGCGCCCCGCCTGCACCGCCTCGACCACCGCGGCGCGCGCCACCAGTGGATCGGGCGGCATCAGCAACACATCGGCCCCGGCGAGCAGCGCCTGCACCGCGACCTCGGCCGGCGGCAGCTTGTTCTTGACGCCACCCATGTCGAGCGCGTCGGTGACGACGAGCCCGGTGAAGCCGAGTTCGCCGCGCAGCACGCCGCCGAGGATCTTCGAACTCAGCGTCGCCGGCACCGCCGGGTCTTCGCCGAGCCCCGGCACGCCGAGGTGCCCCGTCATCACCGACTCGAGACCCTCCTTCGCCGCAACCGCGAACGGCAGCAGTTCGCGCGCCCGCAGCGAAGCCCCGTCGCCCGGCACCGTCGGCAGCGCCAGGTGGCTGTCGGTGTCGACGTCGCCGTGACCCGGGAAGTGCTTGCCGCAAGCGACCAGCCCCGCGCCGCGCACGCCGCGCGCGAACGCCGCCCCGAGCCGCGCAACGAGCTGCGCATCCTCGCCGAAGCTGCGCACGTTGATGATCGGGTTCGCCGGGTTGCTGTTCACGTCGAGCACCGGCGCGAACACCTGGTGGAAGCCGAGTGCTCTGGCCTCCTCGCCAGTCACCCGCCCCATCGCCTCGGCCAGTGCCGGCGAACCGGTCGCCCCGACCAGCATCTGGTTGCCGAGTTCGGTCGCCCCCGTGAGCCGGAACCACACGCCGCCTTCGAAGTCGCCGGCGAGCAGCAGCGGCACCTTGGCCGCCGACTGCAGCTTCGGAATGAGCATTGCTGCGTCGGCAACGGTGCCGAGGCTCAGGATCACGCCGCCGAGGCCGGCATCGCGCACCCACGCCAGCAGCCTGTCGTGGTTGCTCGCCCCGTCCTTGCCCTCGACTCGCGACAGGCTCCACGACATGAACAGTTGCCCCGCCTTCTCCTCGAGCGACAGCCTCGCCAGCAACTCGGTGGCGGGATCCTGGGCGATGGCGGCGACGGCGAACGACAGCGACGCGGCGGCGTGGGTGAACTTCACGGAGCAGACCTCGACGGGATCAAGGGTTCAGGACCCGGCGCAGCCGGTCGGTCACGCCGAGCGTCGCGGCCCACTGTTCGAGGTACGGCCGTTCCGGCACGCCTTGGACCGCGACCACGTTGTCGATGTCGACCCAGTCCTTGCGACGACCGGCCATCAGCTTGAACAGGATCAGGTCGGCAGCGGAGACCGCGTAGACGTGCGAATCCAAGTACGGAACGCGCACCCGCCGGCCCAGCACCGTGCGCAGGAACGGTGTGCTGCCGAGGAACAGGTCGAGCACGAACCAGTTGCCGTCGAACAGCAGCCGCGCCGCGACCTTCGCCATCCCATTGCGCCCATCGACGAAGCCCTTGCGGAAGTGTTCGTCGGACTCGATGTCGTCCACTTGCAGCGCGCTGAGCAGCGTGCTGGCCGGCTGGTTGTCGACGCCAATCGCCAGATCGAGATCGAAGGTCGCACGCGGGATCCCCCAGACGGTCACCGCCAAGCCGCCCATGAACGCATACTCGGTCCCCGTTCGTTCCATCGCCCGCGCGACGTGGAGCACAGCGTCATGCGGTACCGAAGCGCGCATCGCTGCTACTCCTGCATCGGCCCGGGCGGCGGGTTCCACGGCGGGCGGGCGAGATCCAGGCGCCGCTGCCGCTCCGCCACGGGCAGGTGCATCAGGAAGCCCCACGCCTGGTCGAGCAGGGCCATGCCCATCGCCAGCCGTTCCGCCGGTGTCATCTGCCGGATGCGTTCCAGGGTCGCCTCATCGATCACTGCCGGATGGTTCCGCCGGGCCACCAGTGAGTCAAGGCCATCGGCGGCGGCAGTTCGCTGGCCGGTGCCCCCGCAGCCGCCAGCAATCACGCGACGCGCGGCGACTCACCGAGTCCGGCCGCGGCAGCACGATCGAGCAACACGAGCACACTGCCATGGCGCCGGACGACGCTCGCAGGACAGGCGGGATCGATCGCTCCGTGCAGCATCGCCGCCACCGCCGCCGCCTTCGCCTTGCCGAACGCACACACGACGAGGCGCCGCGCCGCCAGGATCGTCGCTGGACCCGCGGTCACCGCCTGCTGCGGCGGCTCCGCCGGCGCGAATCGCGACCTGGCGTCGTCGCGCGTGCTCGCCGCCAGTGTCGCGGTGTGGAAGCCGAGGTCGAACGGCGTGCCGGGTTCGTTGAACGCGAGATGGCCGTTGCGGCCGACGCCCAGCAGTTGCAGGCCGATGCCCCCCGCCCGTTGCAGTCGTTCCGCGTGCGCGCGCAGCGAGGCCGCACCGCCGTCGTACGGCACCGGGAGGAACGTGCCGCGCGCCAGCATCGCCGCCAGCGCCGGGCACGAAGTCGTCAGTTCGTGGACCATGCCGCCGGTGCGGTCCGGCGGGAAGCCGAGGTACTCGTCGAGGTGGGTCGCCAGCAGGCGCTCGGCGCCGGCAACCCGGGCGTTCGCGACGTCGTCGCCGAGCGCCCGCAGGAACGGCGCGAACGTGGCCCCGGTCGCGAAGCCGAGCAGCGGGCGTTGCTGCGCGGCGAGCAGCGCGCGCACTTCGTCGAGCAGGATCGGCAC
>JBASWX010000832.1:0-5190 GCA_049276695.1 Planctomycetota bacterium | reverse complement strand
GTGCGGGCAGGCGCCGCGCACGACGTGCAGCGCGACCCGGCCGCGGCCGTCGAGCACGAACGGTACGACCCTTCCGTCTGCGACCGTGCCGCCGCACGCCCGTTCGATCGCCGCCTCGATCCCGTCGAAGTCGCACGGATCCGCGATCCAGAGCTGGCGCCACCGTGGCACGACCGCGGTGGTCAGCAGCGTCGCGGTGGCGTCCGGCGGAGCGGCCACCGCCGCCGGCCCGTCGACCGCGACCCAGCACACGCCGTCGTCGATGGTGACCTCGCCCTGCAGCCCGGTCAGCGCCCCGACGCCGAACGTGCCGGGCGTGCAGTGGTCGGCGAGGGCGGCGCGCGCCTCGGTGCGGCCTTCGCGCATCACCTCGCGCATGACGCCGACGTGGTGAACGCCCGCACCCGACGCGCAGCCCCCGGCAACGACGCACAGCACGACGCAATGGCGGGCCATGTTCACGGCAGCGTGCTCCGGCGGTCGAGGTGCGTGTAGCCGCCGTCGACGAACAGCACCTGGCCGGTCGTGTGCGAACTGCGGCCCGACGCGACGAACACCACCGTGTCGGCGATCTCCTGCGGGGTCGTGAACCGGCGCCCGAGCGGGATCGAGCGCTCGATGCGTGCGCGCTGCGCGGCCGGATCCGGCTGCCGTTCCAACCACTCTGCGTACATCCCGGTCCACACTTCCGCCGGCAGCACGGCGTTCACGCGCACGCCCGCCGGCGCCAGTTCGACCGCCCACTCGCGCGTCAGGGCCAGCAGCGCCCCCTTCGCCGCCGCGTAGCCCGAGGTGCCGCCCTGCCCGGTCACCGCGACCTTGCTGCCGATGTTGACGATCGCGCCGCGCGCCGTCCGCAGGTGCGGCAAGGCGAACTGCACCAGCGAGTAACAGTGCACGAGGTTGGCTCGCAGCGACGCCACGAATGCCGAAGCACCGGCGGCGACGCCGACCGAGTCGTTGCTGGCGGCGTTGTTGACGAGCACGTCGATGCCGCGGAACCGCTCGACGGCGAGCTCGATGGTGCGTCGGCTCGTGTCCTCGTTGGCGAGGTCGCCACCACAGAACACGACGTCCGCCGGGCGGGTGCTGGCCAGGGCGTCACCCGCGCCGACGTCGCGATCGACGAGGACGACGCGGGCGCCCTCGGCCAGGAAGGCGTCGACGATCGCGCGCCCGATGCCGTGACAGCCACCGCTCACCACCACCACCTTGCCGGCGAGCTGCAGGTCCATGTCAGTTGCCAGGGCCGGCGGCCACCACCGGATTGCGCAGCACACCGAGCCCGTCGATCTCGACCTCGCACACGTCGCCCGGCTGCAGGAACACCGGCGGCTTCCTGGCGAAGCCGACGCCCGGCGGCGTGCCGGTCGCGATCACGTCGCCCGGCTCGAGCGTGATGTCGGCGCTGATCGACGCGATCAGCTGCGGGATGGTGAACAGCATCTGCCTGGTGTTCGAGTCCTGCATCGTGCGGCCGTTCAGCCGCAGCCGGATGCGCAGCGCGTGCGGATCCGGGATCTCGTCGGTGGTCGCGATGTACTCACCGAACGGCGCGAACGTGTCGCACGACTTGCCGCGCTGCCACTGGCCGTCGGCGAACTGGAAGTCGCGCGCCGACACATCGTGGAAGTTGCAGTAGCCGAGCACGTGGCGCATCGCGTCGGCCTCGCTGACGCGCGCGGCGCGGCGCCCGATCACCACCGCGAGCTCGGCCTCGTAGTCGGTCTGCGTGCTGCCGCCCGGGATCCGGATCGCACCGCCCGGCGCTTGCACGCAGGTCGGGAACTTGCTGAACAGCAGCGGGCGCTTCGGCAGCTCGACGTTCTGCTCGGCGGCGTGGTCACGGTAGTTGAGTCCGATGCACAGGATCTTGCCGGGGCGCGGCACCGGCGCATGCAGCGACACCGCGCTGCGCGGCAGCACGGCGCCGAGCCCGCGCAGCCGTTCGCGTTCCTTGGGTTCCCCGGCCCGCTGCACCGCCGCGCGCGCGGCAACGTGGAACGGGTGGTCGAGGTCGAACGGGTCGAGCGGCGAACCGCGCGGCGGCAGCGCCAGTGCCTGGTGCGCGAGGTCGAGCACGCAGTCGGCGAGCAGCGCGCCGGGGCGCAGCACACCGCCCGGAGAAGCGAAGGCGACGAGTTTCACGCAGCCGGCAAGCGAACCGCGCCGGCGCGCCGCCCGCAACAGTCGAACGGTCTCACTTGCCGCCGAGCACGAACTCCAGCGACGTCGCCGCAGCCGCGGGCACCGCCGGATTCCAGACTGCGTCGACGTACTCGACCTCGTCGCGCACGCGCGTGTTGCGCACCCACTTCGCCGGCAGCAGCAGCGGCCCGACCTGGAGGGTGCCCGCGACGGTCCATGGTGTGCTGCGAAGGGGAGGTTCTCTTTCGTCGACCGCCGTCACCGCGCCGCTGGCGCGCACGATGTGCAACACCATCGTCTTGCGCAGGTCGGCGCAGCGGGCGCCGAGGCGCACTTCGAGGCACGCCCGCCCCTCGGCGTCGTCCGGCAGCAGCCGCAGCGACGTGCCCGGATCGAGCAGCAGCAGCGGCAGGAACAGCCGCTCCTGCAGTTCGCGGAAGAAGCCGCGTCCGGACACGAACGGCCGCGGCGCCGGCCCGCCGCCGCGCACGAGGTCGACGTCGGCCGCGGTGTCGAAGACAACGACGCGCCACGGCGTGCCGAGGTTGCCGGCCGGGATCGTGCCGCCGTTCTCGAGCCGGAAGATGCCGGCCCGCCGGTCCCACAGGCAGCGCACCTCGCCGAACCGGCACGCGAACGTCGCCAGGTCGTCGAGGGCGCGGCGGCCGCCGTGGTGCGCAACCACCTTGGCGGCGAGTTCGGCAGCGGCCGGATCCCGGACCGCGTCGCCGTCGGCGCGCGCCGGGCCGCGCAGATCGTCGCTCGCGAACGAGCGCCAATGTGCAACCGGGTCGAGGCGCCAGACCAGCGACAACGGATCGAAGCACAGGGCCGGAAGGCGCGGCTGCAGCCAGTTGCGCCAGTTGTTCGGCGTCGTGTCGGGCGGCGGGCCATCGGGCAGCAGTCGCTGCAGCAGGGCCCTGGCCGGTGCCGCGGTGGCCGGATCCGCCAGCATGCCCGTGAGCCGCGCCAGCGACGCGCGCTCGCGCAGGTCGACGCCGAATGCCAACGCGTCGTCGTCGAACGTGAACTTGCGACCCGCACAGCACATCGCACCGAGGTGCTGCCGCACGAACGCGCGCGCGTCCGCCAGCGACGGTTCCGCCGCGATGCGTTCCTGCCACGGCGCCGCGAACATGGCAGCGAGGTCTTCCTGCTGCGCCTTGCCCGACGTCAGCATGAAGTCGAGCCAATACCGCGACGGGCCCGCACCCTGCGGGTCGGCGAAGGTGCGCGTGCGCACGATCGGCCGGTCGGTGGTGAAGCGCGCGATGTAGGCGATGCCGTTCAGCAGCAGCTTGCGGCCGGTGTCGTTGTACTCGCCGGGCGCCGGCTCGAAGCCGAAGTGCAGCAGGTGCCCCTGCCGCCACAGCCCGGCGTGCGTCGGTTGCTTGGAGTTGATGCCGCCGCACATCACTTCGATCTCGGGGCCCGCCAGCTCGGGTGCCGCTGCACACCACCCCGGCATCGCCGGGCCCTTGCCGTCGCACAGCCGCAGCACCGGCACGGTCGCCTGACCCGGCATCGCCTCCTGCCACGACGCCGGGGTCGGGACCTCGACCGTTGCCTGCACGTCGATCGGGTGCGGCCACTGGAACACGCTGTGCTCGCGCAGCCCGTGCGCGAGGGGCGAGAGGCACGTTCAACCCTGGCTGCCGGGCAGGCCCCAGACCGCCGCCAGGTTGAGCCCGGCACTGCCGATCAGCACCGTCGGTCGGTCCCATCGCGCGAGTTCGCCGAGCGGGTTGTGGCGCGGCTGCTGCTTGTCCTCGAGCCACCGCATCACGCCCTCGGCCTGCGGCCAGTCGAGCACGACGACGTCGGCGGTGCGCAGCTGTTCGGGCGTGCAGGTGGCCCGCTCGACCGCGTCAACACGCGCGAACTGTTCGCGCAGGAACCGCACGAAGTCGGTGGCGCGCGGGCTCGCCAGGTCGCCGACGAACGCGAGGTGCAGCGCCGGATTGCGCGCGGGTTCCTGCGCGACCACCGGCAGGGCGAGCAGCGGGAACACGACGAGGGCAGGAAGCCGCATGCCGCCCTTCTACTGGTCCCGACGCCGGCCGTCAGGGCAGCCGGGAACAGATCCTCGCCGCCCCGGATCGGACCGGTCAGCCCGGCGGCAGCAGGAACAGGCCGTCGCCTTGGGTTAGCTGCCGCTGCGGCGTCACCGGGGCGCCGTTCACCAGACACGTCATCGGCACTCCCGCGAACTGCGGCATGCGTTCGCGCAGCAGGGCCAGCACGCGTTCGACGGTGCCCGGCGGCGGCACTTCGAGCCAGGTCGTCGCGCGGCCGGCGACCTGCTGCAGGGTGCCGAGGAAGGTCACTTCGATGCGCAGCGTGCGGGCCATGCGCCGGATCAGTGCTGATCGCCGCGGCGCCCGTGCCGCGCACGCCGCAGGTTCTCGAGTTCACGAACGTCGGCGAGGTCCTTCGCTCGTGCCGACGCCCGCTTGTTGGTCAGCAGGTCGTCCAACCCGAGCATGCCGACCTTGTGCCCACGCCATTCCGACTCGACCCGCCGCTGCCAGGCGGCATCGAAGTCGACGCCGCTGATGTCGGTCAGGATGTCGATGCGGCGGGGAGGCCGGCCGATCTGGTAGACCGTCTCCTTGCGCGTCAGATCGTTCACGGTGAGCCCCGCCGCGGTCACCGGCGCGCCGAAGCGAACCAACGCTTGCCAGACCCGCTCGGCGTTCGCGGCCGATGGCCGCACGAGCAGGTCGATGTCGCCCGTGCTGCGCGGGTGGCCATGCCACGCAACCGCGTAGCCGCCGACGATCAGGAACTCGGCGCCGGCCTCGCACAGCGCCAACACCATGTCCTGGAAGTCGGCGCACAGGGCGTCGAGTCGGATCATTGCGCTCCCCGGCGCACGACGCGGATCGGCGCCTGCGCCCGGTCGTAGTCGGGGATCGGGATGCCGGCCAGGCGATACGCCTGCACCGCCAGCTCCCACATCATCTCGATCCGCTGCTCGGGGGTGGTGTCGAGGCCGTCGGGCGGCTCGGCGCCGCGCGCCACGGCCCGCACCGGCCAATC
>JBASWX010000831.1:0-2109 GCA_049276695.1 Planctomycetota bacterium | reverse complement strand
GCCGCGCGCTGATCGGACCGGCTCGCCCGCCGCGGAGCCGCGCTTGCCGCCGGCCCGCCGTTGCGCCAGCATCCGCCGATGGCCCTGCTGACGCTCGCAGACGTGCACGTCACCATCGGTGACCGGCACCTGCTGCAGGGCGTGTCGCTGGTGGTGGGGGAAGGCGAACGCATCGGCCTGCTCGGCCCGAATGGCTGCGGCAAGTCGACGCTGCTGCGCATCCTCGCCGGCGAACTGGTCGCCGACGCGGGCGGCCGCACCGTGCGGCGCGATCTGCGGCTCGGCTTCCTGCCGCAGGAGCCGGTGCTGCCGGCGGAGGCGACGGTGCACGAGGTCGTGGTGCGCGGCATCGCCGGCCGCGACGAGGTGCTGCGGGCGCTCGACCGCCTGCACACCGAGCTGGCCGGCGAGCACCCGCCCGACCTCCTGCAGCGGCTGCTGCGCGAACAGGAACGGCTCGAAGCGCGGCTCGAACAGCTCGGCGGCCACGACGTCGACCATCGCGCCGACGCGGTGCTGCACTCGCTCGGCATGGACCGGATCGGCGCGCGCTGCGGCGAACTGTCGGGCGGCGAGAAGCGGCGCACTGCACTGGCGCGGCTGCTGCTGGCGGGGCCCGAAGTGCTGCTGCTCGACGAGCCGACCAACCACCTGGATGCGCAGGTCACCGACTGGCTCGAGACGTTCCTGCTGGAGTCGGCGACGACGTTGGTGCTGGTCACGCACGACCGCTACTTCCTCGACCGGCTGTGCACGCGCATCGTCGAGTTCGACGGTGGCTCGCTGTTCGAGTACGAGGGCAACTACCGGAGCTACCTGGTGCAGCGCGCGCTGCGGCTCGAGGCGGCAGCGCAGCAGGAGAGCGCGCGGCTGAACACGCTGCGGCGCGAGACCGAATGGGTGAAGCGCGGCCCGCCGGCGCGCACCACCAAGGCCAAGGCCCGCATCGACCGGCACACGGCGTTGGTGGCGGCGGCACCGCCGCCGGCTCCCGACGAACTCGAGTTCCAGATCCCCGATGGACCGCGCCTCGGCGACTTCGTGCTGCGGCTGCGCGGCGTCGGCAAGCGCTTCGGTGAGCGCGTGCTGCTGCGGCCGTTCGACCTCGACCTCGGCCCGGGCCAGCGCCTCGGCATCGTCGGCCGCAATGGCGCTGGCAAGACGACGCTGCTGAAGCTGTGCCTTGGCCAGCTCGCGCCCGACCAGGGCAGCGTCGCGATCGGACCGACGGTGAAGTACGCCGGCATCGACCAGGTGCGCAGCGACCTCGCCGCCGACAAGACGGTGCTGCAGGAAGTCGCCGGCGGCAACGACTACGTGGTGGTGGGCGGCCGTGCGCAGCGCGTCGAGACCTTCCTCGAGCAGTTCCTGTTTCCCGGCGCGATGAAGTTCGCGCGCATCGGTTCGCTGTCGGGCGGCGAGCGCAACCGGGTGCTGTTGGCGAAACTGCTGTGCGCCGGCGGCAACGTGCTGGTGCTCGACGAGCCGACCAACGACCTCGACCTGGCGTCGCTGCGCGCGCTCGAGGATGCGCTGCTGGCGTTCCCGGGCGCCTGCCTGGTGGTGAGCCACGACCGCTGGTTCCTCGACCGCATCGCGACGCGCATCGTGCACCTCGACGGGGAGGGCGGTGCGCGGGTACACGAAGGCGACCTGTCGCTGCTGCTCGAACGGTTGCGGGAGGAGGAAGGGGAGGCAGCCACCGCGCGTTCCCGCGCCGAGGCGGCAGCGAAGCAGAGAGCCGCGGCCACGGCGGCGAAGGTGGCGGTCGCCAAGCCGAAGAAGCTGAGCACCCGGGAGCAGCAGGAACTCGCCGAGCTGCCGGCGAAGATCGAGGCCGCCGAGCGGGAGCTCGCGGCGGTGGACGAAGGGCTGAACGACCCGGCTGTCTACACCGCGGCCGGCCGGGAGCGCTTCGACGCGCTGACGAAGCGTCGACAGGAGCTGACGCCGCAGATCGAGGCGCTGTATGCGCGCTGGCAGGAGCTGGACCGGCCGGTGTCGTGACTGCCGGTCGGGGCGGCAGCCCCGGCGCCGTCCCGCTGGCCCCGCGGCGGCCATGCCGGCCTGAATCCCTATTTCAAAGAGCAGTTGGTGTTCTATGTGAGG
>JBASWX010000830.1:0-10138 GCA_049276695.1 Planctomycetota bacterium | reverse complement strand
CCCGCGCGCAGCGGATGCACGTCGCGGCCCGCCTTCTTGTGCGCGATGTCGGCGGCGACCTCGACGCAAACGTCGAGGAGCTTGTCGACGTCGATGCCGGGCGTGTCGCGCACCGTGGCCAGAAACTCGCGCCCGACGCGCAGGCGTTGCAAGGGCCGCTGTGCGCGATCGTCCTCGTCGAACAGCCGCGCGTAGCGCACACGCACTGCCTGCAGGAACGCGCGTTCCGCAGCCAAAGGGTCGTCGCCGCCGCTGCGCTGCGCCTCGGCGTCTTGCCGCTGTTCGAGGGCCCGTTGCTCCCGCTTGCTGTCCTGCAACTGCTCCCGCAGCTGCCGGATCTGCGCGACCAGCGCGAGACGTTCCTCGCGCGCGCCAGCCAGTTCCTGTTCGAGCGCCGTGGTCTTCTCGGCGGCTTCCGCGGCAACCGCGTCGCTAGGCGGACGCGAAGCCGTTGGCGCGGCACCGAACGTGGTGCGCACACCCTGACCGGCGACGGCGTGCTTGAACCACGGCAGTCCCGCCTGCCACGCGAACGGCCTCCCACCCGCGAACAGCGGCGGCAGCGGCCGCGGCTCCGCGGTGAACGCCCGCTTGCGCGACAGCTGCAGCCGCCGCTGCGCGGCATCGATCTCGAGCAGCGCGAACGCCAGCAGGTCGCCCGGCTGCACGAAGTCGGCGAGCTGGTCGACGAAGGTGTGGTCGAGTTCGCGCACGTGGCAGATGCCGGTGACGCCCGGCAGCACGTCGACGAACACCAGCTTCTTCGCCTGGTTCAGGTTCTGCACCCGGCAGGTGAAGACGTGGCCGACCTTCGCCTCGGCGGCGAACCGTGGCCACGCGTCCGGCAGCAGACCCGCGATCGAGAACGACCACCTGCCGTCGCCGAGCGGCCGCAGCGGCCGGGCCGGGAACTGGCAGTCGACGTTCAACAGCCCGATCAGGAAGTCGAGCGGCAGGTCCGCTTCGACCAGCGGTCCGCGGCGGTGGGCGGCCGCGACGACGATCTCGTCGGTGCTCAAGGCCGTCACTCGCACCGGTTCGGGCGGCAGCGGTTCGGCCGGTGGCGCGGCTGGCGCGGGTTCGGCGGTGGTGGGCACGCTCCGGGCACGATCGCGCGCGACGATGGCGTCGACGATCGCCTGCTGCACGCGGTCGGCGTCGGCGAGGCCGTGCACGAAGTACAGCCGGTGGTCGAGCGGGTTCGCTTCGCGGGTCAGGCCCGCCCACCAGATGCGGATGGCGCCGCCGTACACCTCGAGCCGCGGCGGCAGCGCCTCGCTGAGCGCCCAGGTCGGGTCGCCGGTCGGGATCACCACGACCTCGGCGAGGTCGCCGAGGGCGCGTTCGAGGGCGACCGGCTCGATCCAGCCGCGATCGGAGCCCTGGTGCGTCGTGATCGCGACGATCGGTCGGGTGCGGGCCGGCGACAGCAGGTCGTTCTCGACCCACGCCGGGATGTCGTGTTCGGTCAGCGTGCGCACGCCGTGCGTGTTAGCACGAGCGACCCATCGAGGCGAGCACGTCGGGCGGACCCCCACCGTTTGATCCGCTTCCGCGCCAAGTCGGACCTGGTTCGCCGGCTCAACGACCGCCTGCGGCCGGCATCGTCCGGTCCGCGGGATGCGGCGTGAGCTGAGAGGCGAAGTCGAAGCCTCCGGAGCCATCATGGCTCCGGAGGCTTCGCATCGTCGGCGCTTGCTCGCTCGTCGGCGTTCATCCGGCTACCGTGTCCCGACCGCTCGCCGGAGCGGCGTTGTCCACTACGACGGAAGGCGACCTTGGCACGAGCGAAGAAGTCGGCGGCGAGTGACGGATCGACGGCTGCGTACCGGCATCCGGAGGCGACGACGCTGTTGCGACCCGAGGTTGGCACCCAGGCGCAGTTCAAGAAGAAGAAGGCGCCGGCGGTGTACCGGTACGACTCGTCGCTGAGCCCGGCGCTGGAGTGGGACGGGCAGAACGGGGCGCGCGGGCTCGGCGAGTGGCTGCTGGCGAGGATCGACGAAGCGAGCCGGCTGCCCGGGATGAAGTTCGCGAGCCCGCAGGAGTTCCGCGATGGGCGCGGCTCGATCGTGCTGCGGGTGACGACACTCGGCGAAGCGGTCGCCGAGCTGAAGCGGTTGTCGCGGCCGTTTCTAGACTGGGCCGGCAAGGCGGAGCGGCTGTCGTTCGAGGTGCCAACGCTGCCGCTGTTCGTGCACGAGCGGCTCGGCACCAAGGCGGTGCTGGAATCGCTGCGCGGGCACCGGCGCGACCGGGCGCAGGGGTTGCTGTTCGACTTGTACGGCGACCCGGAGCACGCGATTACCGACCAGGTGCTGAAGGCCTACGAGCACCAGGACAAGTGGGTCAACCGGATGGTGCTCGGCGACTCGATGGTCGTCATGAACTCGCTGCTGAAGTACGAGGGGCTCGGCGGGCAGGTGCAGATGATCTACATCGACCCGCCCTACGGGGTGAAGTTCGGCAGCAACTTCCAGCCGTTCGTCAGGAAGCGGGACGTCAAGCACGGCGACGACGACGACATGTCGCGCGAGCCGGAGATGGTGAAGGCGTATCGCGACACGTGGGATCTGGGGCTGCACAGCTATCTCACGTACCTGCGCGATCGGCTGCTGCTGGCGCGGGAACTGCTGACGGCGAGCGGCAGTGTGTTCGTGCAGATCTCGGACGAGAATCTGCACCACGTGCGCGAGTTGATGGACGAGGTGTTCGGGGCAGAGAACGTGATGAGCACGATCTCCTTTCGCAAGACGACCGGCGCGTCTGGCGACCTTCTTCCGACAACGAACGACTACTTGCTGTGGTACGCCAGGGATCGTTTGGCTGCCACGACGCGGTTTCGCCCAAGCTACCTGGGCAAGGTGATGGAGCCGGACGCGGTCTACAAGTACGTCCGGTTGGCATCAGGGGAAGAGAGGTTGCTCAGCGCCGGAGAACCGGTGCCGCCCGGCGCGCGACTCTTCTGCATGGACAATCTCACCTCCCCGCGCCCTGCCGGTGAGGGAGACACTCGCAGCTTCGAGTTCGACGGCAAGGTGTTCACGCTAAAGAAGGGCACCTTCAAGACTGACGAGACAGGGCTCAAGCACCTTGCGGCAGCGAATCGGCTCGGCGTCACAGGGGAAACACTCCGCTACAAGCGGTTCGCCGATGACTTCCCCGCCGTGCAGGCTACGCACGTATGGGACGACACCAGCACCGGCAGTTTCACGGACCCGAAGGTGTACGTCGTCCAGACAGGCACCAAGGTCATCCAGCGCTGCATGCTGATGACCACCGACCCTGGCGACCTCGTGCTCGACCCGACCTGCGGCTCGGGCACCACCGCCTACGTTGCCGAACAGTGGGGCCGTCGCTGGATCACGATCGACACGTCGCGCGTGCCGCTCGCCCTCGCCCGCCAGCGCTTGCTCACCGCGACGTTCCCGTACTACGAACTCAAGGACGAAAAGCGCGGCCCCGCCGGCGGCTTCCACTACGTGCGCAAGCAGAACAAGAAGGGCGAGGAGGTCGGCGGCATCGTTCCGCACGTGACCCTGAAGTCGATTGCCAACAACGAACCGCCCGCCGAGGAGGTTTTGGTCGACTGCCCCGAGCAGGACAACAAGATCACGCGCATCAGCGGCCCGTTCGTCGTCGAGGGCACGATCCCGACGCCGATCGATTGGGACAACGACGGCCAGACCGACACCGGCCAGCAGGCAAGCGACGAGTACACATCCCACAAGGACCGCATGCTCGAGGTACTGCGCCGTTCGCCGGTGCTGCACCTGCCCGGCAACAAGACGGTGACCCTTACCCACGTGCGCCCGCCGGCGAAGACCCTGTCGCTGTCGGCCGAAGCGAAGCTCGAAGGCGACGACCAGCCGGTCGCGATCGTGTTCGGCCCCGAGAACGGTGCCGTTGCCGAGAAGCTGGTCTACGAAGCGGCGCGCGAGGCGCGCGCCAAGAGCTACGCGCACCTCTACGTGATCGGTTTCGCGATCGCCGCCAACGCTCGCAAGCTGGTCGACGAGTGCGACGCCGCGATGGGCATTCCCGCGACCTACGTGCAGTGCACGCCCGACCTGATGATGGGCGACCTGCTGAAGAACCTGCGCTCGAGCCAGATCTTCAGTGTCTGCGGCCTGCCCGACGTCGCGCTGCGCAAGGCGAAGGACAGCGACGTCAAGCAGCTCGGCGGCGATGCGAAGACCAAGGACTGGTACCAGGTCGAGCTGCTGGGCCTCGACGTCTACGACCCGGCCGAGGACAAGCCGGACAGCCGGCCGGGCAGCGACGTGCCGTGCTGGATGGTGGACGCCGACTACAACGGCCTCTGCTTCAAGGCGACCCAAGTGTTCTTCCCGCGCACCGCGGCATGGGACGACCTCAAGCGCGAGCTGAAGGGCCAGTACGACGACTCCGTGTGGGCGCACCTCGCCGGCACGACGAGCACCCCGTTCCGCGTCGGTGAGCACAAGAAGGTCGCGGCCAAGGTGATCGACGACCGCGGCAACGAACTGCTCGTCGTGAAGGACGTGCAGGAGGCGCAGGCATGATCCGCCAGGTCTCGCTCCGCCGCTTCAAGCGATTCGCTGCCGTGGACCTGAAGCTCTCCGGGCACGTAGTGCTTGCCGGCCCCAACAACGGCGGCAAGACCACGCTGCTCCAGGCCATCGCGAGTTGGGATCTCGCCTTCCGGCGCTGGCGCGAGCTGAACGATCCGCACAAGCACGGCGGCGCGTACTCGTACTGCCCGATCGCCCGTCCGGACTTCCTCGCGGTGCCGCTGCCACGCAACGGCCTCGATCTGCTGTGGACGGGACGCGATCGCAAGCGGGCGATCGAGATCGGCGTGCGCACGGATGGTTGGTACGTCACCATGGAGTTCACCTTCGACGAGGAACAGGTCAAGGTGCGTCCGGTCGCGGCGACCCCGAGCGACGTGTTTGGCCGCGTGGACATGGCAGTCGTCTACGTTCCGCCGATGGGAGGGCTCGTGCCCGAAGAGCCGCAGTACGCCGACCAGGCTTTTCTGATCGGACGCTTCGCGGAGGGCCGGCCGGGCGAGGTGATCCGCAACCTGCTGCTCGAGGCCAGTCGCGATGCGGCCGTATGGGCGAAGCTGGTCGATGCCGTGCGCGAGTTGTTCGGTTGCGAGCTCGAACCGCCACAGCGCGGGCGCTACTTGCAGGCGAACTACCGGATCGGCGATGGCAAGCCGCTGGACCTGATCGTCGCGGGCAGCGGCTTCCAACAGGTCCTGCTCCTGATGAGCATGCTGGTGTTGCGGCCAGGTTCGGTCCTGCTGCTCGACGAGCCCGATGCACACCTGCACGTGATCCTGCAAGGGTCGACGTACCGACGCCTGCAGAAGCTGGCGGCGGAGTCAGGTGCGCAGCTCATCGTGTCGACGCACTCGGAGGTGATCATCGATGCAGCGGACCTCACGCAGATCGTCGCGATGCCGGCGGGCAGAGCTCTCGCGAGTCCCGCGGAGCGTGGGCATCTGATCCGCGGCCTGGGGTTGTTCTCGAACACCGACGTGATGCTCGCACAGACGGTTCCGGGCATCCTCTACGTGGAGGGCCACACGGACATCCAGTTGCTCGCGGCGTGGGCGCGCGTGCTGAGGCACCCTGCGTTGGACGTTCTGACGCGGCAGCTCTTCTGGCATCGCTACAGCACCATGGGCCAGGAGAACATCGCGTCGTTCTCGGCCAAGGAGCACTACGAGGCTCTGCGCGTGCATCGCTACGAGCTCGCTGCGCTGGAGATCCTCGATCGCGATGGTCACCCGAAACTGCCATCGACTGCGGTCGCCGGAGCGGGCTTCCAGCGGCTCCGCTGGAAGCGCTACGAGATCGAGAACTACCTGGTGCACCCCGCGGCGCTGGCTCGCTTCGTCGAGCAGAGGGTGGGTGCCGGGGATGCGAGTGCCCAGCATCGTGCCGCGCTGCACACGCACTTCGTCGACACCTATGCGCCGACGGTGGCGAAGAACCCTCTCGACGACAATCCTGCCCTGGTCAACACGAAGGCCAGCACCGAGCTGCTCGGCGCCGCGTTGACTGCCGCGGGTGTGCATGGCGTCGAGAAGCGCGACTTCCACGAGATCGCAGCGTTGATGCTGCCGTCGGAGGTCCATCCGGACGTGATCGAGAAGCTCGATGCGATCTGTACGGCGTTCGGAATCCCGTTGACGTCACCGCCGCCCCCGGCATCCGGAGCCGCTTCGTGAGCGACTTCGAAGTCCCGACGCCGATCCTGTGCAGTCCGTACGACGAACCCACTGCGCACTGGTGGTTGCTGCCGGACAAGCCCGCCGAGAAGCGCCCCGGCCGCCGGCCATCGACGTACTGGTGGAAGAGCAAGGCGCAGGAGCAGGCAGCCGGCGATGGGAACGATCCTCGCGTCGCCCCCGGCACGCTGATCGAACTCAAGCTGATCAACCTGATCCGCCAGCGCGTCGCCGCATGGCGCAAGGAGGCGATCGCTGGCGGCGGTGGCGTGACGCGCACGACGTGCGAACTGCTGAACTGGTGGCGCCGTGATGGCCGCCAGCAGCGGTTGTTCTTCGCGCAGCTCGAGGCGGCCGAGACGATCATCTTCCTCAACGAGGCGCGCAGCGACTTGCGGCAGGGCATCGACGTGCCGCTCGACGAGCCGACCGCGAACCAGCTGGCCGAGGGCTATCGCGCGTTCCGCCGCTATGCGTGCAAGATGGCGACCGGCAGCGGCAAGACGACGGTGATGGCGATGCTCGCAGCGTGGAGCATCCTGAACAAGATCGCCGACCGCGGTGACGCGCGCTTCTCGGACACCGTGCTCGCCGTCTGCCCGAACGTGACCATCCGGAACCGGCTCGAAGAGCTGAAGCCGGAACTCGACGACGCGAGCCTCTACCGCAAGCGCGACCTCGTGCCAGTGCACTTGCTGCCGCAGCTCCGGCAGGGGCGCGTGCTGGTCACCAACTGGCACAACCTCGAACCGCAGGCGGTCAAGGTTGGCGACACGCCGGCGCGCGTCAGCAGGGCGGGGCGCAAGGTCGAGCGGCTCGAGACGATCGTCGTCGGCGAACGGGTCACGACCGCGCGCGGCAACCGCTACATGACGCCCGTGGCGATCGCAGTCGCCGCGCGGAGCGGCGACCTGGAGATAAGGGAGGAGATCAAGGACCGGGACGGCCGTCTGATCAAGGTCAAGGCGGTCGCGCACGACTACGTCGAGAGCGACCAAGCCTTGGTGCAGCGTGTGCTCGGTCGCGAAGCCGGCAAGAAGCAGAACGTGCTGGTGTTCAACGACGAGGCGCATCACGCCTATCGGGTGCAGCCACCGGCGGCAGACGACGGGGAGGACGTCGACGAGGACGACGACGAACTGGACGACTTCCGCCGCGAGGCGACCGTGTGGGTCGAGGGGCTGGACCGCATCCACAAGGTGTGCGGCATCCGCCAGTGCATCGACCTCTCGGCGACGCCGTACTTCCTGAAGGCGGCCGGCAACCAAACCAACCGCATCTTCTCGTGGGTCGTCAGCGACTTCAGCCTGACCGACGCGATCGAGAGCGGCCTGGTCAAGGTGCCGCAGCTCGCGGTGCGCGATCCGAGCGGGGCGGCGATCCCGGCTTACTTCAACATCTGGAAGTGGATCCTGCCCCGACTGACCCCCCAGGAAAGGGGTGGCAGGCGCGGTGTGCCGAAGCCCGAGGCCATCCTGAAGTGGGCGCACACGCCGATCGTGATGCTCGGCTCGCTCTGGCAGGAGGAGGCGAAGTTGTGGGCGGCCGACGCCGAGAAGCAGGGTCGCACGCCGGCGCTGATCCTGGTGTGCAAGAACACGAAGATCGCGAAGGTCGTGTACGAGTGGATCGCCGACGACCGGCCGCCGTACGGCATCCCGCGCGCGCAGATGCCGTACTTCCGCAACGCCGACGGCGTCGAGTGGACGATCCGGGCCGACACCAAGGTCGTGCAGGAGACCGACAGCGGGCACGCGATGAGCGACCGCGATGCGTGGATGCGGATCACCCTCGATACGGTCGGCAAACGCGAGTGGCCGCGCGATCGGCAGGGTCGCGAGCTGTTCCCGGAGGACTTCGAGGTGCTGGCGAAGAAACTCGACAAGCCGCTGCACCCGCCCGGCCGCGACGTGCGGTGCATCGTCAGCGTCGGCATGCTGACCGAGGGCTGGGACTGCAACACGGTCACCCACATCATCGGCCTGCGGCCCTTCATGTCGCAGCTCCTGTGCGAACAGGTCGTGGGCCGCGGCCTGCGTCGCGCCTCGTACGAAGTCGGCGCGGACGGGTTGCTGACCGAAGAGGTTGCGCGCGTGCTCGGCGTGCCGTTCGAAGTGCTGCCGTGCAAGGAGAACCCCAAGGGTCCCGAGAAGAACCCGCAACCGCGGCATCACGTCGTCGCGCTGCCAGAGCGGGCGGCGCTGGCGATCAGGTTCCCACGCGTCGAGGGCTACCGGCAGGCAATCAAGAACCGCGTGACGATCGAATGGGACGCGATCGCGACGCTGCTGCTCGACGCCAGCAGGGTGCCGCCCGAAGTTCAGATGAAGGCGACGCTACCTGCCAACAGCGGCAGACCGACGCTGCACGGGCCGGGGCGCCTCGACACGGCGGATCTGCAAGCATGGCGCGCCGGCAAGCGCATCCAGCAACTGTCGTTCGAGATGGCGCGAGAACTGGTGCGGATGTACCGGGAGAACCCAGACTGCACGGTGCCGGTACACGTGCTGTTCCCGCAAGTGCAGCGACTCGTCGACCGCTACCTGCGCGAGAGAGTGTTGCCGAGCCAGGGCACCGCGCTCGTCGATGCGTTCCTGGCGCCGTACTACGGTTACGTGCTCGAACGCTTGATCGAAGCGATCAAGCCTGACTCCCGCGGCGGCGAGACGCCGGAGTTGCCCGTCTACGAGCAGAACCGTGAGCCGGGTTCGACGGCGGAGGTCGACTTCTGGACGAGCAAGGACGCGCGGCCGGTGGTGAAGAGCCACCTCAACGCCGTCGTCGCCGACACGAAGAAGTGGGAGCAGCAGGCCGCGTACGTGCTCGACACAAGCCAGCACGTGCTGGCGTTCGCCAAGAACGACCACCTGGGCTTCGCGATCCCATACCTGCACGACGGCCAACCGCACGACTACGTGCCGGACTTCCTGGTGCGCCTCGCTGGCAAAGATGCGCCGACGCTGATCCTCGAGACCAAGGGCTACGACCCGCTGCGGCAGATCAAGCAGCAGGCAGCGCAGCGGTGGGTGGCGGCAGTCACCGCCGACGGCCGGCACGGGCGCTGGGCCTACGCGATGGCGACGGCGATCGAGCAGATCCCCGAGCTGTTGGCGCGCTCGATCGGCGGCGCGTAGTCAGCGTCCCCAGAACGAGCCGACTGCCGAGGCGAACGCGACTGGGTTCTCCATCGGGGAGAGGTGCGCGGAGTCCAGCACGACGACGAGGCGCGCACCGGGAATCGCCGCCGCCATCGCCTGCGACTCGGCGACCGGGGCGATCGGGTCCCGGTCCCCGGCGATCACCAGCGCCGGCACAGCAATACTGTGCAGCATCGGCATCCGGTCCGGCCGGTCCTTCAGCCCGCGCAGGTCGGCGAGGATCGTCTCGATCGGTGTTGCCTCGATCATCGTGCGCAGCCGCGCGACGACCAGCGCATCGGCGCCGGGAGCGAGCATGGCCTTCAGCATGCCGTCGGCGAGTGCTGTGCGCCCCTTGTCGAGCACGGTCGCGATCGACGCGTCGCGGCCGACGCGCGCGGCCGCCGAATCGGGGACGGCACGCGTGTTCGCCAGCACCAGCGATCGCACCAGCTGCGGCGCGGCGGCCCACAGCGCGAACGTGGCGTAGCCGCCCATCGACAGCCCGACCACGTCGACCGGCCCGTCGGCGAGCGAACGGATCACCGCGGCGACGTCGCTGGCGAGCAGTTCCATCGTGTGCACCGGGTCGCCGCTGCTGCCCGAAGCACCGTGGCCCCGCAGGTCGATCGCGCACAGCGTGCGGCTCGCCGCGAGCGGACCGTGCAGCTGGTCGAGCCACATCCGGTGGTCCAGCGGGTAGCCGTGGACCAGCACCGCCAGCGGTCCCCGGCCGGCGACGTGCACCGCGAGCTCCGCCGCGCGCCCGTGCGGC
>JBASWX010000829.1:0-3499 GCA_049276695.1 Planctomycetota bacterium | reverse complement strand
ACGCGCCCAGCGGCGGGAAGTACGGCGTCGTCGCCGGCGCCTGCGCCCGCGCGACGATCGGCACGACGAACGCGAGCACGAGGGCCGAGAACCGGGTTGCGTGGCGCATGGCGGGTCGCGGCGATGCTACGCCGGTCGTGCCCGCCTGCACGATCTGGCGCGGTTTCGCTGGCCCGGTTCGAATCCCCGGTCCAGGCGCGCACCCTGCGCCGACGACTCCACCATGCCCAAGGCCCGCCGTTCCTCCCCCGCCGCCGCACTCGTGCAGCATCTGCGCGAGGTCGGCCTGCGCAAGTACCCTGGCGCCGAGCTGAAGAGCCCGTGGCCGGGACACCTCGACCTCGCCGTCAACGACAAGACGTTCGCGTACCTGAGCGCCCCCGGGGATCCGCCGGGGGTGTCGCTGAAGCTGCCGTTCTCGTGCTCGATCGCGCTCGACCAGCCGGACGCCGAGCCCACCGGCTACGGCCTCGGCAAGAGTGGCTGGGTGTCGCTGTCGTTCGAGAACAGCGTGCCGCCGAAGGAGCTTCTCGAGTCGTGGCTCGACGAGAGCTACCGCGCGCAGGCGCCGAAGAAGCTGCTGGCACAGCTGGACGCCGCGGCCGGCACGGCGCCGGCGGCTGCCGGGAAGTCCCTGGTACGCGGCACCCGCCGCGGCAAGAGATGACGCGCTTCTCCGGTGGCCTGGGCGGCCGGCGCCGTGCCCCTTGCACCGCTGGGATTCCTGGGTAGCGTCGGTTCGATGCAGAGGGACTGGACGAGTTGGCCAATCGCACCGGCGGAGTACCTCGCCAACGAAGTGCGCTCACCCGCCCGCCACGAATACGTGGGCGGCTTCCCGTACGCGATGGCGGGAGCAAGCAACGCCCACAACCAGATCGCGAGCAACATCCTGATCGCGCTCGGCAGCCGCTTGCGCGGACGACCGTGCCGCGCCTTCAACTCGGACACGAAGGTGCGGATCCGCCTGCCGTTCCAACTCCGCTTCTACTACCCCGACGTGTCGGTGACGTGCCGGCCGAATCCCCCTGCGGACTCGTTCCAGGACGAACCGTCGGTGATCGTCGAAGTCCTGTCGCCGCAGACCCGCCGCATCGACGAGGGCGAGAAGTGCCTCGCCTACACGGCGATTCCGTCCTTGGCCGTGTACATGATGGTCGAGCCGCAATCGGTGGAGGTGGCGGTGCTGCGCCGCACCGCGGCCGGCTTCGTGCGCGAAGTGCACGACGGCCTCGCGGCGAGCGTGCCGCTGCCCGAGATCGGCTGTGAACTGCCACTCGCCGAGGTCTACGACGGGTTGGGACTGCTCGCGACGAGTTGATCGGTTTGCCGCTGCGGCCACGGCTCGTGCAACGGACCGGCGCGGGTGGCAACATGCCGTCGCCCGAGGATCCGCATGGCGAACCCGACCGCTCCCAAAGCTCCCACCGCACCTGTTCCCGCGACCCCCGTCAGCGCGCCCAACCCGTTCGCCGACGAACTGCGCGGCGGCCGCGCCGCGAAGCCGTGCGTGCTGGTGATCTTCGGCGCCACCGGCGACCTCACCAAGCGCAAGCTGGTGCCGTCGCTGATGGGACTGGCGAAGGACGGCCTGCTGCCGCCGACGTTCGCGGTGGTCGGCTTCGCGCGCCGCCCGTGGACCGACGACGGGTTCCGCACCGAGCTGGCCGACGGCGTCAAGCAGTTCGGCCGGCCCGACACCACGGGCCACTTCGACGCGCTGGCCGAAGCGTTCACCTACCACCAGTCCGACTTCGGCGAGATCGCCGGCTACCAGGCGCTGGCGAAGAAGCTCGACCAGATCGACCGCGCCCGCGGCACCGCCGGCAACCGCATCTTCTACCTGGCGACGCCGCCGAGTTCGTACTCGGCGATCCTGCAGAACCTCGCGGCGACCGGGCTGTCGACCGAGAAGGACGGCAGGTTCGCGCGGGTGATCGTCGAGAAGCCGTTCGGCCGCGACCTGACGACCGCGGTCGCCCTGAACAGCCAGGTGCGTGCCGCCTTCCACGAGCGCCAGGTGTTCCGAATCGACCACTACCTCGGCAAGGAGACGGTCCAGAACATCCTCGCGCTGCGTTTCGCCAACGGCATCTTCGAGCCGCTGTGGAACGAGAAGTTCGTCGACCACGTGCAGATCACCGTCGCCGAGTCGATCGGCGTCGGCTCGCGCGGCGGCTACTTCGAGGAGAGCGGGATCATCCGCGACATGATCCAGAACCACCTGATGCAGGTGCTGACGCTCGTGGCGATGGAACCGCCGGCGGCGCTGACCGCCGACGCGGTGCGCGACGAGAAGGTCAAGGTGCTGAAGGCGATCCGCACCTTCCGGCCCGAGGAGATCGACGACGCAACGGTGCGCGCGCAGTACACGCACGGCTCGTTCGGCGGCGAACAGTGCAAGGGTTACCGCCAGGAAGAGGGCGTGAGCGCCGAGTCGGTGACCGAGACCTACGCCGCGGTGCGGCTGCAGGTCGACAACTGGCGGTGGGCGCGCACGCCGTTCTTCCTGCGTTCGGGCAAGCGGCTGCCGCGCCGCGTCACCGAGGTCGCGATCCACTTCTACCAGCCGCCGCACCTGTTGTTCGAGGGCGGCCGGTCGCTGCAGCCGAACGTGCTGCTGCTGCGCATCCAACCCGACGAAGGTGTCGCGCTGCGTTTTGGCGCCAAGGTGCCGGGGCCCAGCATGCGGATCCGCGACGTGCGCATGGACTTCCGCTACGGCACCGCGTTCGGCGGCGAAGCCGGCGACGCCTACGAGCGGCTGCTGCTCGATTCGATGCTCGGCGACGGCACGCTGTTCGCGCGCGCCGACGAGGTCGAGGAGGCCTGGCGCGTCGTCGACTCGATCGTCGGTGGCTGGAAGCAGAGCAAACGGCGCCCCGACGACTACGTGGTCGGCACCTGGGGCCCCGAGCGCGCCGACGCGCTGCTCGGTCCGGGCCGCGCGTGGAGGAAGCCGTGAGCGCACCGACGCTGGTGCGCACCCCGCCGCACAAGGCGGAGTGGAAGAAGATCCGCGAGGGCATGGCCGCGGTCTGGCGCACCTGCCTGCCCGATGAAGAGGGCTTCGACGTCGCGCGTTCGCTGACGATCAACTTCGTCGGCGTCGCGGCCAGGGCGACCGCCGACCAGCTGCGCGCGGCGGTCGAACGGCTGCAGCAGCGGGCGCCGTGCCGCGCCTTCCTGGTGCTCATCGACGACGCGGCGAAGGTCGGCGAGGCCGAACTGACGGCGACGACGCGCTGCCACGGCAACGTGCGCGACATCGTGCTCGAGGAGATCGCGATCCGGCTGCCGGGCACGGCGTTCGGCCAGCTGCCGGGCCTGATCCGGCCGCTGTTGATGAACGACCTGCGCAACCACTTGTTCTGGTGCGACCGCTGGCCTGTGGCCGAAGCCGACTTCACCGGGCTCGCCGACCTCTGCGACCACGTCGTCGTCGACTCGCGGCTGTTCGCGAACCCGGAGCCGGACCTGGCGCGCGTCGCCGCGCAGC
>JBASWX010000828.1:0-1823 GCA_049276695.1 Planctomycetota bacterium | reverse complement strand
CCGGTGCTGGCCGCGATCGACCGCTTCTTCCGCAGCCGCGACGAAGCCGCCGCCGGGATCGCCGAACTCGAACTGCTGCAGCGCGCCGCGCACCGCGCACTGGCCCGCGCCCGCGCCAAGGTCGATGGCATCGGCGCCCAGCTCGCCGACACTGGCCGCACGCAGACGCTGCGCGCCCGCGCCGACCTGATGCTGGCGTATTCGCACTCGGTGCCGCGCGGTGCCACGGCGATGCAGGTTCCCGATCCGGAGCGCGACGGCGCACTGCTCACGCTCGACCTCGACCCCAGCAAGCCGGTCGTGGTGCAGGCACAGGCGCTGTACGAGAAGGCGCGCCGCCTCGACGACGGTCGCGCGATCGCCGAGCAACGCCTCGCCGCAGCGACCGCCGACGTCGTCGCCCTGCAGCCGCTCGCCGATGGCCTCGCAACGCTCACCGCCGACGTTCCCGATCTCGGCGAACGGCTGGCACCGCTGCGCGCCGGACTGCGGCGGCTCGGGGCGCTGCCGAAGGCAGCCGCGCGTCCCGCGGCGAAGAAGGCCGAACCGCGCGAGCACCCGACCGAGAACCTGCGCCGCTTCGTCTCCGCCGAGGGTTACCCGATCTGGGTCGGCCGCAACAACGAGCAGAACGACCGGCTCACCATGCAGCTCGCCAACGGCAACGACCTGTGGCTGCACGTCGGCGGCGGGCGCCCCGGTTCGCACGTCGTGGTGCGGCTGCCGAAGACCAAGACCGCGAGCCTCGAGACGTTGCTCGACGCCGGCACGCTGGCGGTGCACTTCAGCAAGGCGCGCGGCGAGGCCCGGATCGAGGTCGTCTACACGCAAAAGAAGCACGTGCGGAAGCCGAAGGGGCTGCCGGCCGGCGCGGTGGTCCCGGCGCAGACGAAGTCGATCACCGTGCATCGCGACGAAGCGCGGCTGGCGCGGCTGCTCGCGTCCGGCGGTGCCGGTGACCGCGACGGCGACGACCAGGGTGCATGACCGCGGCGACGGACGCTGTGGCGCCACGTCCGTGCGGTAGATTGCGCGCCATGCTGTTGCGTCCCGCCATCGCTGCGGCCGTGCTGTTCGCACTCGCCGTGCTTCCGGCGCAGGATGCGAAGCGTTGGATCGACGAGCTCGGCGACCCGCAGCGCAGCGAAGCGGCCGAGGTTCACCTGGTCGCGCTCGGCGCCAAGGCGGTCGAGCCGCTGCAGCAGTTCCTGGTCGAGGCCGAGGCCAAGACGGCGCGCGAACGCGATCGCATCCAAGCACTGCTGCGCGTCGTCGAACTGCTCGGCCCCGCCGCGGCGCCGCTCGCCGCCGAGTTGACCACGCTGTGCAAGCAGGACCTCGGTCCGGTCGCCGCCGCCGGCATCGAGACGCTGGCGTCACTGGCGCCGTACGGCAAGGGCGGCGAATGGCACGAACTGTTCCACCATGGCGCGCACGAGGCCGACGACGCCGTCAAGGCCGCGCTGTTCGCCGCGTTCGTGCGCTTCTCGCAGCGCAGCGGCTGCGCCGCGGAGCTGGACTTCGAGGCGAGCAGGCGCCTGCTGGGCGACGACGAGATCTTCACCCGCGAACTCGCCGCCGAGAACTTCGCCCGGCTCGGCGACCCCTCCGGGTTCGACCTGCTGCACGAACGGCTGCTGCATCGCGACCAGCCACCGAAGGGCCACGACGGGCTGCGGCACAACGGCTTCGTGGTGCCGATGAGCGACCGCTTCGTGCCGCGCGCCAGCGACGCGATGATCGCGCTGCGGCCCGATGATCCGCGTTGCGCCGTGGCGTGGGGCTGCCGGGCCGCGACCCACCCCCACCGCCCGGCACGGCTC
>JBASWX010000827.1:0-1712 GCA_049276695.1 Planctomycetota bacterium | reverse complement strand
AGCACCCACGCGTCCGGACCGGGGTTGGCCTGCAACTCCGCCAGCAGGTCCGGAGCCTGCAGCGACTCGCGGGTCAGCTGCGCGAACCGCCGCATCAACCCGCTGACGTCCGACGCCGCTGCCAGCGGCGAGCGGCCCGGCGGCGGCGCCGCCGCGGTGAGTGCGCGCATCAGATCGAGGGGGTCGGGTTGCAGTCGGAGCGGGCCGAGGCGGTAGTTCATGGCGCCCATCGTAGCGGGTCGCGGCGATCGTGCTGGCGGCACCGCCACGCGAGCACGTGGCCAACGGATCCGCCGGCCGTGCGGGCCTCGAGCGTCCCGCGGATCCCGCCGCGGCGATAGAGTGGCAGCATGCGTGCTCTCCAGCTCGCCTGGATCGTCCCGGCCCTCCTGCCAACGCTCGCCGCGCAGACCTTCGACGCCGCCACCTTCGAACGTGACCTCGCCGCGATCGTGCCGCGACCCGACGAACTCGCGTGGCGCACGATCGCCTGGCGCACCGAGTTGCGCACGGCCCTGGTGGAAGCGAGCCGCGCCGACAAGCCGGTGTTGCTGTGGGCGATGAACGGGCACCCGCTCGGCCAGACTTGAAACAACGGCATCGCGGCCAGGCAGTCTGTCTGGTCGGACCCCGAGGTGCAGAAGCTGTTGGCGTCGTTCGTCTCGGTCGCCGACGAGGTCGGGCGCCTGCAGCGCGGCGAGGACGCCGAGTGCCGCACGTTCCAGGGCTTCTGCGAACAGGGCCACTACGGCGGCCGCACCGTGCCGACCGACACGCGGCAGGGCATCTACGCGGTGACGCCGAGCGGGCGCTTCCTGGCGTCGATCAACACCCGCAGCGGGGCGAACATGGCGGCGATGCTGCGGCAGGCGCTGGCGCGCTGGGCCGAGCTGCCGCCCGCGGAACGGCAACTCGGCGAGGACGAGGCCGGCAAGCTCGCGGCGAGCAAGCGCTTCGAGGACCGGTTGCCGAAGGACGGCGTCGTGCTGGTCGAGTACGTGCGCGACCTCGGCCGGCCGGCCAACGACAAGGACTGGCGCACGCGCGCCTTCAACACCGACCACGCCTGGTTCACCGCTGCCGAGGCGGCGAGCCTCGTGCCGACCGATGCCGCGGTCGGCGCGCGGCTGGACTGGCCGACGAAGCTCGCCAACCGGTTGGTGCGGTTGCACCTCGTCGATTCGGTGCGCGGCCAGACCCCGCCAGCGAAGCGCGACGCGGTGCTCGACGCGACGCTCGCGAGCGAAGTCGTCGCGATCGCCGGCGACGAGGTCGTGCTGCGCTTCACCGGCAGCACGAAGACCGAGGCCGAGGGCTCGTGGAACGGTGGCCGCGTGGGGGCCGGCACGCACGGCGTCGCGACGGCGATCACCGGCCGCGCCCGCTGGCATGCGAAGGACCGCCGCTTCACGCAGTTCGAGCTGCTGGCGAAGGGCGAGCGCTGGGGCGCCACGCAGTACAACGAGCGCGCCGACGACCAGGCGAAGACGGCGATCGGCTTCGCGTTCGTGCTGGCCCCGGCGGATGCCCCGCGCGTGGCGCCGGCGTTCTGGTGGGACTACCAGCTCCGGTAGCGCGCGCTCAGGCTCATTTTCGACAGTTTGCCGGACAGCCCCCAGGGATCTCGCGGGTTTGGCGGCCGCGCCGGGATCGTTGGCACTACACGACCGCCTCGGCGGTTGAATGCGCGGGCCCGAGAGCGGTGACGGCCG
>JBASWX010000826.1:0-1528 GCA_049276695.1 Planctomycetota bacterium | reverse complement strand
CCGCAGGCGCGCCTCGCGTTCGCGCAACCAGGCGACGAGCGCGTCGGGTGGTTCGAACAGCGGCAGCAGTTCCTTCACGCGCTTGCGGAACGCCGCCTGCCACTCGGGGTCGGCCTGCACGACCTGCGCGACGCGGCCCGCCGGCTGGCGGAACAGTTCCGCGCTGGCGTCGCCGAACACCTGGTCGCAGCCGTGCGGCACGAAGGTCGCGCGGCCGGCGCGGTCGAACCAGATGCGGTAGTTGTTCGGGTTCAGCGTGTAGCCGTCCCAGTGGCCGATCATCACCTCGATCGCCATGAACGACAGGAAACGGTCGACGTCGAGGTGCGCCGCGATCGCGCGCTTCTTCGCCGCCGGGTCGCGTTCGGCGCACGCCGCGGCGAGCGCCTTCAGGTCGGCGCGATTGAGCGGGCCCTTGCCGGCGTCGCGTTCCAGGTCGTGGTGCACCTCGCCGTTGGTGCCGCCGTCGTAGAGGTTGCCGTCGGCGTTGCCGAGGTGCCGCGCCGCGAAGCGTTCGTCGTACCCTTCCTTGAGCACGTAGAGGCCGAGGTCGCGTTCGCCGACGAACACGCGCGCGTGGGTGACCAGCGGGGCCGGCAGCCCGGCTCGGCGGAACACTTCGTAGGCGAGCGCCTCCTGCAGCAGCGTGTCGTCCTGCACCGAGTTGTTGAGGTGGAACTTGGTCAGGCCGTGGAACTCGCCGCCGCCGCGCACCTCGATGGTGAAGCCGGGGCGATCGTCGAAGCCGCGGAAGCTGCCCGCGGAGCCCTTCAGCTTGACGCCGATGCGCAGCTGTGCACCGCCGTCCGCGCGCAGTTCGGCGCGCACGGGTTTGCGGGGTTCCTGGCGCAGGCTGGCGACGGCGTCGTCGGCCAGTGCGATGCGCAGCACCGGGATCGGGCCGTGCGCGAACCACTCGGCGGTCGGGTCCTGCTTTGGTTGCTGCGCCCGCGCGAACGCGAGCAGCGCGACGGCGGCGAAGAGGGCCCGGGGCATGCCCGTTGAGAGTAGGCATCGGCCCGCCGGCTGACGATTCCCGAAGTTCCTGCGTACCCTGGGGGCCCTTGCGGGGAAACCCGCCCGTGTCGAGCGTGAGCCTTCGCCGAACCATCACCCCGCCGGTCGACGACGTCGATCCGGTCGCCGCGTTCGTGCGGTGCCATCAGCTCTGGCTGTGGCGGTTCCTGCGGGTGCTCGGCTGTCGCGGGCTGGAGGCCGAGTCGGTCGCGCAGGACGCGCTGGTGGTCGCGCTGCAGCGCGGCGTCGAGCGCGGCGACGAGGGTTCGCAGCGTGCGTTCCTGCGGCAGACGGCGAAGCACCTGTGGCTGCACGAACAACGCGCCGATCGGCGGCGGGCAGAGCGGCACGCGGCGGCGGGGGAGTTGGCGTGGCAACGCGAACTGGCGGCGGACGACGGCGACGGCTGGCTCGCGGCGCTCGATCTGTGCCTCGACGAACTGCCCGAGCGGTCGCGGCTCGCCCTCGACCGGACCTATCGCGATGGGCTCGGGCGCGCCGAGCTCGGCGC
>JBASWX010000825.1:0-2467 GCA_049276695.1 Planctomycetota bacterium | reverse complement strand
AGACCCTGCTGGCCGTCCCGGCCGAGGCGCTGGCCCGGCGGGATGAACTCGCGACGATCGTCGCGGCGTTGACCGCGCGCACGCCGCCGCGCTGGACCGCGCCGCTGCCGACGGATCCGGACAAGGGCGCGTGGCTCGAACTGCTGGCGGCGTTCTGCGCCAGCGAAGAGGCGCTCGAACTGCGCGAACCGGCGCTGGCGATGGCGCCGATGCTCGACGCGCGCGAGCAGCGGGTGCCCGAGGTCTTCCCGCTGCTCGCCGGCATCGTTCGCGACGCGAGCGCTGCGACCAAGCTGCGTGCGACCGCCGCGATCCACCTGCAGGGTTGGCGCACCGAGGCCACGTTCGCCGAGCCGTGGTTGCAGGTCCAGCACGCACTGTTGCAGGACCCGATCGCCGCCCTGCGCCGCCAGGCGGCGGAATCGCTCGCTGGCCTGACCGAGTCCGTGGCCGAGCGCCGCGGCGACTGGCTCGGGGCGACGATCCTGGTGCTGCGCGACCGCCTGCTGGCCGAAGTGGATCCCGAGGTGCTGCGCGCGATGGTCGATTGCCTGCAGACCATCGGTCGCGAACCGTCGATGCCCGAGCGGGCGATCGGCGCGCTGCGCTTCGTGCTCGACGAGCTGGGTTCGCCGGTGCCGCCCGACCACCAGTTCCGACTCGAGCCGCTGCTGTCGGCGCTGGCGACGATCGGGGCCGACCCGCGCGCCGACCGCGGCCAGTGGCTCGCTGCCTGCCCGCCGCTGCTCGCCAACAAACGCCGGCAGGGGCTGCGGCTGATCCTGCAGAGCCATGCGGCGATCGACCTCGCCAAGGACGTCGCCAGCACCGAAGCGTCGCTCGCCACGCGGGCCCGTCAGGCGATGCACTGCCTGATCGATGCGGCGCTGCAGAAGCCGGCCCGCGAGGCCTGGAGCAGTTCGCCGGAACTGCAGCGCGAGGCCCGCGACGTGCGCACCGCGTTCGGCGCGCTCGATGCCCTCGAGGAGGCGCAACGGCTCGAACGCGCCCCGCACCGGCTGCTCCGGCTCGAAGTCGAACTGGCGACCGGCAAGGCGCAGGACGTCGTGCAGCGCGCCGGCGCCTGGCTGGCGAACGGTGTCGGCGTCGGTGTCAGCGACGACGAGCGCAACCGGATGCGGGCGCTGGTCGCCGAAGCGCACCTCGTGCTCGGCCGGCCCGACGCGGCGCGCAAGGCGTGGGAGGAACGCACCGGCGACGGCCTCACCGACGCGGCGAGCCTCGACCTGGAGACGCGGATCGGTCGGGCCCTGGTGCCCACCGACATCGCCGGCGCGGTCGAAGTGCTCGGCCGGGTGTACCGGCGCACCGCCGTCGACGACCCGGGCTTCCGGCCGCGCCTGGTCGAGTGGATGCAGTTGCGCATCCGGCTCGACCCGGCACTGCGCGCCGACACGGTGCGCGAGGGCAGCGTGCACGCAGGGCTGTTCCAGGCCGCGGATTGCCCCGCGGAGCTGCGCGACACGTTCGAACAGTTGCTCGGTTCGCGGTGATCGGGACCAGGTGCCGGCCGGCGTGACGCGGGTGAATGGCGAGAATCGCCTTGTCGCCGCCGCCCGCGTCGCTATCTTCCTCGCCTCACCCGACGCGGGGTGGAGCAGCCCGGTAGCTCGTCGGGCTCATAACCCGAAGGTCGCAGGTTCGAATCCTGCCCCCGCTACCAGTCGTCCGCAGCGAAGGACGAGGCGATCGCCCTGGGGCCCAACAGCCCCGGGGCGATGTCCTGTACGGAGCGCGCGTAGGTCGCGTGCGCGTGGCGGGATGCGGCGGTGGGGCACACGCGGGTGTGACCGACTTGGTGCCGACGGCGCGGAGGCGGGCAAAGAGGTCGAGAGCAGAAACTGCCCGAAAATGCTCTGAAGCTCTGAGAGCACCCCTGCGGGTTCATAGCCCGAGAGCAAAAAAGGGGGGGTCGATCAGGACTGGCTACGTAACTCGGTGCGCTCCCCGTCGGGCCAAGGCATGATGCGGGGAGTCGGAGGAATCCATGCGCCACCTGCTCGTCGCGTCCACCCTGGCCGCCGCCGTCGCGGCTCAAGTGCCCCAGTGGGTGACCTGCCCGTTGAACGGGCACGCCTACGCGGTGATGCCGGCCACGACGTGGGCGCAAGCGGAGCTGTTCGCGGTGTCGGTGGGCGGCCACCTCGCGACCGTGCGCAACGCCGCTGAGCACACCTGGCTTGCGCAGACGTTCGGCGCGGGATCTCCCCAGGACACCCGCATGTGGATCGGGTTCACCGACGAGTTGGTCGAGGGCACGTGGGTGTGGAGCAGCGGCGAGGCCGTGACCTACACCAACTGGGGCCTTTGGGAACCAGATGTCAAGGGTCGGGCAACCGGGACCACCTCGAGATCGGGCAAGCGGGACCACTTGTTCGACCTGTTGGCTGGCGCGACGGCGTGATCGAAGGCGACTGCGTTGGGTCGGCGGCAGGACGGTGCTCGG
>JBASWX010000824.1:0-6238 GCA_049276695.1 Planctomycetota bacterium | reverse complement strand
GCCCCGCGCACGCTGCGCGCCAACACGCTGGTGGTGCCCGATCGCGACGCGCTGGCCCTCGAACTGGCCGCGCTCGGGATCGGGACCCGCCCGGCGCAGTACGCACCGACCGCGCTGCACGTCGATGGCGACGCCGACCTGTTCGCGACCGCGGCATACCGGCGCGGCGCGTTCGAGCAGCAGGACGAGGCGAGCCAGCTCGCCGCGGCGCTGGTGCAGCCACCGCCGGGGGGCAGGGTGCTCGATCTGTGCGCCGGCACCGGCGGCAAGACCCTGGCAATCTGTGCGGCGTTGCAGAACCGCGGCGTCGTGTTGGCGACCGATGTACACGAACGGCGCCTTGCCGCGCTGCGCGAGCGGGCAGCGCGGGCCGGTGCGCACAACGTGCAGGTGCACGCACTCGGCGAGCCGTGGCCCGCGGCCGTCGCCGGGTTCGCGGCTGGCGCCGACCGCATCCTGATCGATGCGCCCTGCACCGGTACCGGCTCGTGGCGGCGGCGACCGGAAGGTCGCTGGACGGTGACCGCTGCATCGTTGCCGGCACTGCGGGAACTCCAGGACGACCTGCTGCGGCGCGCGGCCGCCCTGCTGCGCCCGGGCGCCCGGCTGATCTACGCGACGTGTTCGCTGCTGCCGGCGGAGAACGAGCAGCGCATCGCGCAGCTGTGCCGCAACGACGAGCGGCTGCAGGTGGTGCGCATCGCCGAACTTCTGGGCAACGCCGTCGCCCGTCCGATCGCCGATGCCACCGGGACGTTCCTGTCGCTGCGTCCCGACCGGCACGGATGTGACGGTTTCTTCACCGCCGTACTGCGGGCCGGACCGCGCGGTTGACTTCAACCGTGGCGGCCGATCTGCCGATGCCATCTGCGCGATGGCACGAAATGCGGCAAGCGCTCCGGCGAAGGCAGGCGAACTGTCGGCTCCGGCTGCCGGGCCAGTGCCAGCGCCGTTCCTGGTCCGCAACCAGGGGAAAGCCCTCGGGGTCGCGACCGTCGCGTTGGCGCTGGTCGTCGGCGCGATCGCGGTCGCCGGCTGGTCGCCGTGGTGGTTGCTGCCGTTCCTGGTCGCGCAGGCGATCGCGATCGGCGCGGTCGCGGCGTCGTTCCGCCGCCTGGTGCAGGACCGGTTCGCCAACGTCGAGGCCGCACGCCAGTCGGCGGTGTCGGAGGCGACGCTGAAGGCGCAGTTCCTCGCCAACATGAGCCACGAGATCCGCACGCCGATGAACGGTGTGCTCGGCATGGCGGAACTGCTCGTGCGCACGCGGCTCGACGCCGAGCAGCAGCAGATGGCGACGACGATCCAGGCGTCGGCCGAGGCGCTGCTCGCGGTGCTGAACGACATCCTCGACTACAGCAAGATCGAGGCCGGCAAGCTGCAGCTCGAGAGTGCCGACTTCGACCTCTGGCAGCTGGTCGACGATTGCGCCGGCCTGCTGCACACCAACGCCGACCAGAAGGGCGTCGAACTGCTGACCTACATCGACCCGCGGGTGTTGCGCTGTCTGCGCGGCGACGCGGCGCGGGTGCGCCAGGTGCTGCTGAACTTCCTGTCGAACGCGGTCAAGTTCACGCTCGAGGGCGAGGTCGTGCTCGGCATCGACCTGGTCGACGAGGACGACGCCAGCCAGAACGTGCGCTGCTGGGTGCGCGATACCGGCGTCGGCATGGACGGCCCGGCGATCGAGCGGTTGTTCCGGCCATTCACGCAGGCCGACGCGTCGACGACGCGGCGGTTCGGCGGCACCGGCCTCGGCCTGGTGATCTGCCGCCGGCTGGTCGAGATGATGGGTGGGCGCGTGATGGTCAAGAGCAAGCCCGGCAAGGGTTCCGAGTTCGGGTTCGACCTGCGGCTGCCGAAGGGCGACCCGGCGAGCGCCCGCACGCGGCCGGAGGAAGTCGACCTGAGCGGGCAGTCGGTGCTGATCGTCGACGACAACGAGACCAACCGGCAGCTGATGGTGATGCAGCTGGCGGCGACGCACATCGGCATCGACGTCGCCAGCAACGCGATCAGCGCACTCGAGGTGCTGCGGCTGGCGGCGCGCCGTGGGCGGCCGTTCTCGATGGCGATCCTCGACATGGCGATGCCGGGCATCGACGGCATGCAACTGGCGCTGGCGATCCGCAACGATGCGGCGATCCCGGCACTGCCGCTGTCGCTGGCCAGTTCGCTCGGCACGCGGCCGGGCCTGCCGGAGATGGCCGCCGCGGACGTGTTCCGCTGGTTGTCGAAGCCGCTGTCGTCGGGCCGCCTGCTGCAGGTCTGCGGCGACATGGCGAGCCTGCGCGGCAAGGGCGACAGCGGCGCCAGGCACGCAAGCGCGCCGGCACCGGCGACCGAGACGGCGATGTCGACGGGGCCGACGCACCAGGTCCTGGTCGCCGAGGACAACGAGATCAACCGGCGCGTGCTGGCTGGCATGCTGCGCCGCGTCGGCTGCCAGTCGACGTTCGCCGTCGATGGCCGCGAAGCGCTCCAGCTGGTCACGCAGAAGCAATACGCGCTGGTGTTGATGGACTGCCAGATGCCGGAGATGGACGGCTTCGAGGCGACGCGCCGCATCCGCGCGATGGGCGGCGACTTCGCCAGGCTGCCGATCGTGGCGCTGACCGCGAACGTGCTGCCGACGGACCGCGATGCGTGCCTGCAGGCTGGCATGAACGACTTCCTCGGCAAGCCGGTCAAGCTCGACGTGCTGCGCGCTGCGGTGCAGCGCTGGGCGGCGGCGGGTGCGACCGCGGGTATCTCGGCGCCGGCAGCGGAACAGCCTGCGGCCGGCTCGTGAGCCCGCCCCGCGCGGTCGACTACAGATCGTAGAAGCGGAGATCCTGGCCGGTCGCCTGCTTGGTCCAGGCGTAGATCTGGCCGGCGTGGCCGGAGCAGTGTTCGAGCACGTGCAGCACCGCCTGGAGGCCGGTCTCGCGGTAGCGGCCCTGGATCACGCGCTCGCGCAGCCACTCGGCGACTGGCAGGTGGTCGACGACGTCGCAGGCGCGCTGCCAAACGTCGGCCAGCGCGGCGAGCAGTTCCGCGCCGCTGCTGCCCTCGTTCGCCGCGAACTCGGCGGGCCGGTTGCGGGCGTCGGCGGTTGCGCCGAACGTCGCGAGGATCCACTGCGTCGTGTTGCCGCGCAGGTGCAGCAGCAGGTTGCCGACCGAGTTGCAGACCGGCGCCGGCCGGGCCCACACGCGCTGCTCGCCCAGCAGCTCGACGCAGCGGCGGATGCGCGGCAGCTGTTCGCCGAGCAGCCGGCGCCGGAACTCGGCGGCGATGCCGGCTGTCAGCCGGGCGGCGTCGGCGCCGTCGGTCATGCAGTCCCGGTCATGCGGCGCCGTCGCGCGCGTCGCGGTTCTCGGCGGCAGCCAACGGCTCGTCGCGGCTGGCCAGCAGTTCCTGTTCGCGCGCCTTCAGCCGCAGGATCTCGGCTTCGAGCAGGGCCAGGCGTTGGCCGAGCGTGCGGTGGCGGTGGGTCAGCCGGGACAGGCGCACCGAGAACTGCAGCACCATCAGGAACAGGAAGACGAGGGCGCCGAAGAACAGCGTCGAGACGGAGTTCGACGAACCGATCCAGCGGCTGAAGGTCAGCAGCAGATCCTGCTGCAGCGCCAGCGCCGCGACCACGACCGCGATGCCGACCCACACCCACGAGTACTCCTCGCGCAGCTTGCGGCGCCGGACCAGTTCGAACACCAGCACGATCGCCGCCGCCGCCATCACCAGCGCCACGATGCGCTGCCGGTCGAGCATCGGCTCGAGGTCCGGTACGGCGGCGACGACGCTGGCGAACGCGCCGATCACGACCACCTCGCGACGGTGTCGGTCTGGCGCAGCGGGCTCGGCCGGCGCCACGGCAGCAGGATCAGCGTCAGGAACATCTTGTAGGCGTAGTAGGCGATGCGGGCGCCGCGGTGCATCGACAGCCCGCCCCGCCGGGCGTGCATGCGCACCGGCACTTCGAGCAGCTTCAGGCCGCGGCGGTGGTGTTCGACCAGCACGTCGGTGTCCGGATAGTCCTCGGGGAAGCCGTCGGTCACCACCGCTTCGAGGGCTTTGCGCGACAGGCCCTGGAAGCCGCTGGTCGGATCGGTGATCGGCGTGCGGGTCCAGCGCGAGGCGATCGCCGCGAACAGGCGGGTGCCGATGCGGCGCAGCCGGCTGGTCGGCGGCGCTGCTTCGTCGCGGTAGCGCGAACCGAGCACGACGTCGGCGCCCTGTTCGAGGCCCGCCAAAAGCCGCGGCAGCATCGCCGCCTCGTGCTGGCCGTCGGCGTCCATCTGCAGCGTGCGGTCGTAGTCGCGCCGCAGCGCCCAGCAGTAGCCGGTGTGCAAGGCGCAGCCGTAGCCGAGGTTGTAAGGATGAGTGATGACCACCGCACCCGCATCCTGGGCCTCCTTCCGGGTGCCGTCGGGGCTGCCGTCGTCGATCACCACGACGTCGATCCCCAGGCGCAGCGCCAGCACGTCGCGAACCACCTGACCAACGCGACCCGCTTCGCGGTATGCCGGAATGATCAGGACGGTGGAAGGAGGCACGCGACGAAGTCCCGGTTGACGGCGGCTAGCGTAGGCGAAGGGTCGCCGGGGGCCAGGGGAAACTGCGTAGGGGCCTTGGCGGAACGGCACGTCGCCGTCCGCGCTGCGGCGCGTTTTTTCGGGCCGGGCTGGCGGCGATGTTGCCGAGAGCCGGTTCTCCCTTCACCATCACCGCCATGTCGATCCGCACGTCCGTCGTCGTCTTCTCCTTCGGTCTCGCCCTCGCTGCGTGTGCCGGCACGCGCGATGAACGCGTCAACCCGGACGCCGCGGACACCGTCACCGGCACCGGGCTGCAGAGCCAGGACATCCGGACCATGGCCGTGGACATGGCCGCCAAGATCAAGGCTTCGGGTGCGCTGGCGCCGACCCGCGAGGGCGAACGCGCCTCGTTCTTCATCACTGAGCTGCGCAACGACAGCTCGGACACGTTCGATCGCCAGCTGATCCTGCGCGAACTCCGCACCGAGCTGTTCGATGCGTTCGGGCGGCAGGTCAAGATCCTCGATCGCTCGCCGGAAGCCAGCGACATCACCGACGCCGAACAGCGAATGAAGAACCGCGGCCAGGCGACCGGCGCCAACGACCGCAAGATCGCCGGCAGCGACTTCGTGCTGAAGGGCGTCGTCGCCAGCCGTGACCGGCAGGCCGGCAAGCTGAAGAGCTCCTACATCAACGTCACCTTCGAGCTGACGGACCTGGTCACCCAGGAACTGGTGTGGACCGGTGCCTACCGGATGAAGACCGAGTCCGAGAAGTCGGTCATCAACCGCTGAACCAGGCCGGTGTCGGCGAGCATCATTGTCCGGTGGCGCGGCGTGCTCGCCGCGCTGCCGCTGCTGGCGGCCGGTTGCGCGGTGTCGCAGCCGAAGATCCCGCTGAGCCGCTTCCTGGCCGGCGACGTCGAGGCGGTGCGCGCGTTCGCGCAGAAGGAGGTCGACGACGGCGCCGAGGAGAACCTCGGGCTCGTGCTGGCGGTGCAGGGCCAGTGTGAGCTGCTGCAAGGCAGCGGCGAGGAAGCCCGGCGTCACCTGGAGAGTGCTGGCCAGATCATGGGCAACTGGGCTGCCGGCGGCGGCGAGGTGCTCGGGGCGGTCGTTGGCAGCGAGGCCAGCAAGACCTGGAAGGGCGATCCCTACGAGAAGGCGATGCTGGCCTTCTATCTGGCGTTCAGCTACCTGCAGAAAGGCGAGCCGGACAACGCCCGCGCCGCCTGCAAGCGCGGCTTGCTCGCCGACGCCGAGGTCGCCGACGAGAAGTTCCAGGTCGACAACGCGTTGCTGGCGTGGATGGCCGGTCGGTTCAGCGTGTTGTCCGGTGCCACCGACGCCGACGACTTCTTCCGCGAAGCGGCGACCTCGCACGCGTTCGCGCTCGACCACGGTTCGCGCGGCGAGCGCAGTGCGCGGCCGATCGCCGAGCCGCGCGCCGGCAACCTCGTCCTGCTGCTCGAGTGCGGCATGGGACCCGAGAAGTACGGCGATGGCGCCCATGACGAGATCGCGAAGTTCCGGCCGCGGCCGCACCCGGCGGTGGCGGCGCGGGCCAGCGTCGACGGTCGTTCGCTCGGCACCGCGGCGATCCTGCTCGACGTCGAGTACCAGGCCACCACGATGGGCGGCACCGCGATGGAGGGCATCCGGCAGGGCAAGGCGGTGTTCAAGTCGGCGGCGCTGATCGGTGGCGGGGTGCTGCTGGAC
>JBASWX010000823.1:0-12392 GCA_049276695.1 Planctomycetota bacterium | reverse complement strand
CCGGTGTTGCCACCGGTGGCGCCACGAAGCTCCAGGGCCTGAACCCTCGCCACCCGTGAGGAGCAGCCTTGTCAGTCGCTGACCGGGCGGCCGCGGCGCGCCTTGCAGCACGCCGGTTGGCCAGGCGACCAGAGTCGACCGGCCCGGGTGCCTAGTCCGAGCCGGCCGTGCCGTCGGTCCCTCCCTTGGCGACCGCCCAACACGCCGCGCACGCTACGGCGCACGCTCGACGGCGCAAGGACTTTTTGACGCCCACCACAAGTGCTGGGCCCCTCGTCCTCCTGCGGGTCGATGGCTGGTGTCCCGGCGTTCAGGGCACCACCGGAGTCAGGGGCAGCATCACCCGAAACGTGGTGCCGTGCCCCAGTTCGCTCTCGACCTCGATCCGGCCGCGATGCCGTTCGACGATGCCGTGGCTGATCGCCAGGCCAAGGCCGGTGCCCTTGTCGACGTCCTTGGTGGTGAAGAATGGATCGAAGATCTTCGCGAGGTGTTCGGCTGCGATGCCGGTGCCGTGGTCGCGAACCCGCAGCGCGACTTCTTCGCCGCTCTGCTCGTTGTCCATCACCACGACCGAGCCGCGCGGCGACGCGTCCTTGGCGTTGAGCAGCAGGTTGATGAGGACCTGCAACAGGTGGTTGCCCGAGCCCTCGAGCACGAGGCCCGGCGCCAGCGCCCGGACCTCGGTCTGCAGTTCGACCTCGGCGGCGCGGAACGGCACGCGCACCAGATCCGCTGCCTCGCGCAGCAACTGGCCGACGTCGACCGGACGCAGTTCGAACGGCGCCTCGCGCGAGAACTGCAGCAGGCCGGCGGTGATCTGCGCGATGCGGCGCGCGTGCTTGTCGATGACGTCGAGTTCGGCCAGCACCTTGTCCGGGGCGTCGCGGTCCTGCACGCGGTAACGCAGGATCTGCACCTTGTTCGCGATCACGCCGATCGGGTTGTTGATCTCGTGGCTGACGCCGGCGGCCAGCGTGCCGATCGACGCCAGCTTCTCGCTGAGCGCCAGATGGCGGCCGAGCCGCAGCAGTTGCTGTTCGTTGCTCTTCAGGCGGCCGAGCACGACGGCGACGAAGTAGATCGAGAACGCGACGGTCGCCACGTAGGCGAAGACCAGCAGCCAGAAGCCGAGCGGCTGCACCCGGTGCAGGTCGACGAGTCCGAGCGGCAGCGCATGGTGATCGAGCCAGCCGGCGCGCTCCGCGAAGCCGAGCCCGACCAGCAAGGCGACGCTGGCCAGGCCGACCACCACGGCGGCGGCGATCGACAGCACCAGCGCGGCGATGAACGCGTGGAACAGATAGAACAGCGCCAGCGGGTTGGTGATGCCGCCCGAGTAGTGCAGCAGCGCCGTCAACACCGCGAGGTCGACCGCGATCTGCAGGTAGACGTGCCGCCGCACCGCCAGCAGGCCGCGGCGCCGCAGGCGCGGGAAGAACAGCAGGTAGGCGCCGTCGCCGGCGACCAGGCCGCCGGCGAGGGCGTACAACGGCCATGGATCGGCCAGCAACCCGAGCACGTGCGTCGCCAGCGCGCACAACCAGATCACGCTGGCGGCGACGGCGAGCCGCAGCCGGTTGAACCAGGCGATCTGCGACAGCAACGCCGCCAGTTCGCGCCGGTCGTCCGGCAGCGGCAGGCCCGCGGAGGGAGACGGCGTGGACGGCTGCACTGCGGCAAGCGTACGGTTCACGGTCGAAAGCGGAATCGCGTTCTGCGGCCCGGAGGCCCGGCGTCAGTCGCGCGGCCGCGCGTCGTACTCGCTGCAGCGCCACGCCACGATGGCGATCGCGAGGCACACGGCGGTGATCCAGCCAAGGTCGAGCAACGGCTGGCCGACGAGGTCGAGCGGGAAACCGGGCTCCGCCGGCCACAGAGCGTCGGCCAGGCGCGCGTCGGGCTCCAGCCCGTCGAACACCATTCGCCGCATCGGGTCGGTGATCGTCAACTGCCGCAGTCCGGCCGAGACGTCGAGGTTGGCGGTCAGCTGCTGCAGACCGACCACGAAGAACGCCGCCCACACCAGCGGGCGCCGGAACCAGGTCGCGAACAGCATCGCGGCCGCCGCGTAGGCGACAGCACCGGCCGCGAGCGTGCGGGCGAAGACGAGGGCTGCCGGACCGACGGACGAACCATCGGCGCGCCCCGCGAGCGCAAAGCCGGCAGCCAGGGCCGCGGTGCCAGCCACCGCCAGCAGCACGCCGGCGAACGCGACCGCGGCGAACCGGCCGAGCAGCAGTGGCACGCGGCCAACCGGGCGCAGGAAGAGGTACTGGAAGGTGCGATCCTCGAGGCTGCCGTGCACGACGTGCACCCCGAGCCACAGGGTCAACCACGGCATCAACACCGTGCCGTGCAACCACCAGGTGACGATGCAGAACAGGTCGTCGCGGTCGATGCGTTCGTGGGCGCGCGCCGCCAGCAGCCACGAGGCACCGACCAGCAGGCAACCCACGCCGAGCAGGTACCACGGGACACGGTGATGCCACAGGCGCAACAACGTCTGCGCTGCCGACACGAGGCAGGTGGTGACGAACCCGCAGGGACGCGGCGTGAGCGTCATCCGACCAGGTACCCGAACAGCGAGGCCAGGTCGTCGTCGAGCGGCAGCACTTCGTGCAGGCCGCCCGGCCAGCGCGCACCGAGGCGCGTCAGGTCGGCGTAGAACGAGGTGTCGCCCTTGATCGCAACCTCGAGCGCGTCGTCGAAGAGGCGCAGTTCCTGCACCGCCGGCCAGGCCGCGAGTTCGGCCGCGAGTTCGCGGTGGCGCGCCGCGGCGAGGCGCAGGCGGTGAGGTCGCGCCGGCAGCTTGCTGCGCAGTTCCGCGACCGCGCCCTCGGCGAGCAGGCGCCCCTGGTGCACCAGCACCACCCGGTCGACGACGGTCTCGAGTTCGTGCAGCACGTGGCTCGACACCAGCACGCCAACGCCGCGCGCCGGCAGTTCGCGGATCGTCTGCGCCAGCGCGTTGCGCGCCACCGGGTCGAGGCCGGTCATCGGCTCGTCTAGCAGCACGACGCGCGGTTCGTGCGCCAGCGCCTGGCCGAGCCGGACGCGTTGCCGCATGCCCTTGCTGTATTCCCGGATCCGCCGGTGCATGTGTTCGTGCAGGCCGAGGTCGGTGAGCACCGCTGCGGCGCGATCGGCGGCGGCGCGGGCGCCCAGGCCGTGGTAACGCAGCATCCAGGCGAGGAAGCGCACGCCGGACAGTTCCTCGAACATCGCCTCGACGTCGGGGCTGAATCCGGTCTGCGCCCGCGCGGCGGCAGTGCCAGCCGGCAGACCTCCCACCCGCACGTGCCCCTGGCTCGGCGTCAGCAAGCCGACCGCCAGCTTCATCAAGGTCGACTTGCCGACGCCATTCCGGCCGACCAGGCCGACGACTTCGGTGCCAACCGCGAAGGAAACATCCATCAGTGCCGCGATCGTCCCGTACCACTTGCTGACGTGGTCGTAGACGAGCCGCGGCTCGGTGTTGGCCGTCGACGTACTCATGCCACGGCCTCCAACAGGCGCAGCCGGCGCCGCGCGCGCCACGCCAACAGCAGCAGCAGCACGCCCAGCGTCGTCGCCGCGCCGGCCACCGAGACCTTGGCTTGCGGGATGCCGGCGATCGCGCGCGCAACGACACCGCCGGCGTGCCACACCGACAGCGTCGACCGCAGGTGGGGCTCGCGCAGCGCCTGCGCCAGCACGACCCCGACCGCCGAACTGCCGACCAGCAGCAGGCTCCACGCCACCATTGCCGTGTTCGGACGCCCGGCACACGCCGACAGCAGTGTGCCGAGCGCCGTCCACACCGCGGTCGCGACGGCGACCCCGACGAGGCCGGCGCCGACCGTCAGCCAGGAATCGAGGAACAGCGACCAATCGTCGGCGAGGAACACCGCGACCACCCACAACAGCAACGGTGCGACCACGGTGACCTTGGCGACCAGCCACACCGAACCGACCCACTTCGCCAGCAGGTAGCCGAGCGGGGAGATGCCGCGCGTCCAGTACAGTTCGAGGGCGTTGGTCGTGCGATCGCGCGCGATCGAGCGGGCGACGGTGAGGCTGGTCAACAGCAGCAGGCACACCATGCCCGGCATCACCTGCAGCACCGACTCGATGTAGAACTCGGCGCGCCGCGGATCGAGGTTGGCGACTTCACCGGCGGCCCGAGTCTGCAGGCGGTTGCGCAGCGACAGCGGCCCGAACTGGATCACGCCGAACACCATCAGCAACATCGCCAGGCGGATCAGCGTCGGCACGAGGCAGACGCAGAACATCGCCACCCCCCAGCGCGCGCGGAACAGGCTGGACGCCTCCTCCCGCGCCAACGGCCACCAACGGCGCCATGCTGGCACCGGTACGAACGCGGCCGGTCGGTAGCCGAGTGCCGTCACGACCGGGCTCCCGGCACCGCGACCGCGGCGGCATCCGCGTGCCCGACCGCCTGCAGGAACACTTCCTCGAGCGATCGTCGATGCGGCACGAAGCTGCGCACCGAAGCACCGGCGGCCGCCACCGCGGCGAACACGCCGGCAATATCGGCACCCGCCGGCAGCCCGACCAGGTAGCGGCCCGCCCCGAGCAACTCGACGTGACCCAGTCCGGACAGCGCCGGCAACGGCGTGTCGCCCGGTTCGACGGCCAGCAGGTGCTGCTGGCTCGCCCCGCCAGTCAGTTGCCGCAGGCTGCCCTGCGCCACCACCCGTCCACGCTCGAGCACCACGGCCGCCTCGCACACCGCCTCGACGTCCGGCAGGATGTGGGTCGAGAACACGACCGACTTGCCGAGTTCCCGGCTCAACTGCCGCACCAGGCGGAGCATGTCGGTGCGGCCCGCCGGGTCGAGACCGTTGGTGGGTTCGTCCAGGAACAGCACCTGCGGATCGTGCACCAATGCCGCGGCGAGCTTCACCTTCTGCCGCATGCCGGTGCTGTAGCTGCCCACCGCGCGATACCGCTGCTCGTCGAGGCCGACGAGGTACAGCACCTCGTGCGCACGACGCCAGGCGTCGCGCCGCGGCATGCCGCTCAGCATGCCGAGCATCGCGACCATGTCGAACCCGGTCGCCTGCGGCAGCCACGCGTCGCGTTCGGGCATGTAGCCGACGTGCGCGCGGACCTCTGCCGGAGTCGCGTCGGGTGACAGCTCCGAGAAACGGGTGCGGCCACCGGCCGGCCGCACCAGGCCCAGCAGCGCGCGCAGGATCGAGCTCTTGCCCGCACCATTGCGACCGAGCAACCCGACCGCGCCGCGTTCGAAACGCACCGACAGGTTGGCGACGGCGACACGTTCGCCGTACCGGATCGTCAGGTCGTCCAGTTCGACAGCCATCAGCCGCTGCCCGCAGTCGCCGGCGTCGGCGCCGCGGGCTCCGGTGGATCCGGCAGGGGCGCTGTGCCGAGCACTTCCTGCCATGGTCGCAACGCGGCGGGCTCGTGCGTCGCGATGCACAGCCGCACATCCGTGCGACGGCCATCGGCGGCGGTGGAGCGCGCGACCGGGAACGCGGCGAACTCGTGTTCCAGCCAGCGCACGAACGGGGTCGCCTCGCGCCGGAACGGATCGGCGTGCAGCACGACGCCACCCTCGGCCAGGCACTCGCGGATGTGACGTTGCAGGGCGACGTGATGCGCCGGGCGGTAGCTGACGTCGGCCAGCACGATGACGTCGAACCGGCCGTCCAGCGTTGCCGCCGACCAGTCCAGCAACCGTGTGGTCGCCGGTGCGGAGGCCGCGACGTAGGCTGCGTTCCAGCCCGCGAACGCGAGCGCATCGGGCTCGCGGTCGGCGAAGGTCACCATGGCACCAGCGCGGGCCGCAGCAACACCGGGAACGCCGAGGCCACAACCGAGGTCGAGCACGCGTTGCCCGGTCAGTGACGGGAGCCGGGCCAGGAGCCGCGCCGCCGCCACCGCCGCCGGCCAGACCTGTACCCAGTACGGAGGCTCGGCGCCCGCTTCGGTGGCGTCCGCCCACACTCCGCGGCGGATCCAGTCGGACGCGTCCGGCAACACCAGCGACAGCGTGGCAGCACCGACCGGCAATCGCACCCGCCGCAGCGCGTAGCGACGCAGCACCGGATGGTTCCTGGCCTCCGGAACGGTGGGACAGCGCACGGCAGTCAACGCCGCACCAGCGTTCCGCCGGTGCCGTGCCGCTGCAAGGCTCGGGCGCGCTTTCACTGCTTCCGGTCAGCAAAAGCTGCGCGTGACCGTGCCGTCGCTGGCGAACGGCAACTCCGGCGCCCACAACCGGTCGGCGACCAGGTGTACGACGCCGGCCTCGGACTGGATCCGGCCATCGACACCGAGCAGTACCGCGGTGCGCGCCAACACCGGGTGGCGTTCGAACACCTGCCGCCACACGATGAGGTTCACGAACCCGGTCTCGTCCTCGAGGGTGTAGAAGATGACGCCCGACGCGGTGCCGGGCTGCTGGCGGCAGATCACGAGCCCGACGAAGCGCGTGCGCGCATCGTCGGCGAGCAGGTTGAGCCGCTGAGCGGTCGGCAGGTGCATGCGGTCGAGTTCCGGCCGCAGCGACTGCAACGGATGCCCGTGCGTCGAATGGTGGCTCGTGCGGTAGTCCCACTGCACGCGTTCCGCCGGCGTCAGCGCCGCGAAGGTGGGCGTGCGCTCGTCCGTGCGCAGCGGCAACCCGTCCGCCGGCGGCTGCGCGTCGCTCGCTGCCCACAATGCCTCGCGGCGCGACAGGCCGAGGCCGTCGAACGCTCCGGCCGTGGCGAGCTTCGCCAGCGCCGGCGGGCCGAACCGCGTGCGGCGCGCGAACTCGTCGAGGCTCGCGAACGGCCCCGGAGCCGCGGCCAGCAGATCGCGTTCGCGCACCCCGAGCCCCTTCACGTAGCGCAGCCCCATGCGCACCGCGAAGCCGGCGGTCTCGCCCGCAAGCCCGCGTTCGAGCGTGCAGTGCCACCGGCTGTGGCGCACGTCGATCGGGCGCACGGCGACGCCGTGGCGCCTGGCGTCGTCGACGATCGTGGCTGGCGAGTAGAAGCCCATCGGCTGCGCATTCAGCAACGCACAGGTGAACGCCGCGGGGTGATGGCAATGCAGCCAGGCGGTCACGTAGGTGATCAGCGCGAAGCTCGCCGCGTGCGACTCCGGGAAGCCGTACTCGCCGAAACCGAGGATCTGCGAGAACACGCGCTCGGCGAACTCCGGCGGGATGCCGTTCTTCACCATGCGGCCGACCAGCTTTTCGCGGTGGCGCTCGATGCAGCCCTGCGAACGCCACGCCGCCATGTCGCGGCGCAGCTGGTCCGCCTCGCCGGGCGTGTAGCCGCCGGCCAGCACCGCGATCCTCATCACCTGTTCCTGGAAGATCGGCACGCCGAGCGTCTTCTCGAGCACCTGGCGCAGGCTCGGATGCGGGTACTCGGCCTGTTCCTCGCCGCGCCGGCGTCGCAGGTACGGGTGCACCATGTCGCCCTGGATCGGCCCCGGCCGCACGATCGCGACCTCGATCACCAGGTCGTAGAAGGTGCGCGGCCGCAGCCGCGGCAGCATCGACATCTGCGCCCGGCTCTCGATCTGGAACACCCCCACCGTGTCGCCGCGCGAGATCTGCTCGTAGGTCGCGGGATCCTCGGCGGGCACCGTCGCCATCGTCAGGTCGGCGACGCGATGCGCGCGCAGCAGGTCGAAGCAGCCGTGGATGTGCGTCAGGGCGCCGAGCCCGAGCAGGTCGACCTTGAACAGACCGAGTTCCTCGATCGCGTACTTGTCCCACTGGATCACCGTGCGGCCGGGCATCGTCGCCGGCTCGATCGGCACCAGCGTGTCGACCGGCTCGCTGCCGAGCAGGAAGCCGCCCGGATGGATCGACAGGTGGCGCGGGAAGTCCTCGATCTCCAGCACCAGTTCGAGCAACCGTTCGTGGATCGACGAGATGCCGTCGAAGCCGGCGTGCACCAGCGCCCCGCGGTCCATCGCCGCGAACCGGCTGCCGAGCAGCCGGGACAGGCGGTCGAGCACAGTCGCCTGCAGGCCGAGCGCCTTGCCGACGTCGCGCACCGCCGAACGCGCGCGGTAGCGCACCACGTTCGCGACCATCGCCGCGTGGCGGCGCCCGTGGCGCTGGTAGACCCACTGGATCACTTCCTCACGGCGGTCGTGCTCGATGTCGAGGTCGATGTCCGGCGGCTCGGCGCGTTCGCGACTCAGGAAGCGTTCGAACAACAGATCGATGCGCGCCGGATCGACGGCGGTGACGCCGAGGCAGTAGCAGACGGCGCTGTTGGCGGCGCTGCCGCGACCCTGGCACAGGATGTCGCGTTCGCGGCAGAAGCGCACGATCTCGTGCATGGTCAGGAAGTAGCCGCCGTAGTCGAGTTCGGCGATCAGTTGCAGTTCGCGCTCGACCTGCGCCAGCACCGGGCCGGGCGGGGCGCCGCCGTACCGTTCGCGGGCGCCGCGCAAGGTCAGCTCGCGCAGCCAGTCGCCCGGCGAAGTGCCCGTCGGCAGCCGTTCGAGCGGATAGCGGTAGCGCAGTTCGCTCAGCGAGAACGTGCAGCGCTCGGCAATCGCCAGCGTGCGCGCCAGCAGGCCAGGATCGTCGGCGAACAGCCGCCGCATCGCGAAGGAGGTCTTGAGGTCGTGTTCGGCGTTGGCCCGCAGCAGGGTGCCGGCGGCGTCGAGCGTCGTGCCGTGCCGGATGCAGGTCAGCACGTCCTGCAGCGGGCGGCGTCCGGCGCGGTGGTAGAGCACCTCGTTGCCGCCGGCGAGCGGCACGTCGAGCCGGCGCGCCTCGGTGCGCAGCGCCGCTTCGGCGCCGCGGTCGGTGGCGTGCAGGTGGCGCGTGCAGAACGCGTACAGGCGGTCGCCGAACGGTTCGCGCAGCGCCGCCAGCGGGCCAGGGTGGGGACACAGCGCCAGCAGGCCGGGGGCGGCCGCCGCGACCTCGCCGGGTTCGGCCAGGGCGGTGCCCTTCGCACTGCGCTGGCGCGCCTTCGTCAGCAGTTGGCAGAGGTTGGCATGACCCTCGCGATCGGCGGCGAGCAGCACGACCGGATGGTGCGGGGCCGTCGGCTGTGCGGTGTCGCCAACGGTGACCTCGGCACCGACCAGCAGCTTCATGCCGAGTTCCTTCGCACGCGCGTGCGCCGCAACGATGCCGTGCACGCCATCGCGATCGGTCAGCGCCAGAGCCGGCAAACCGAGCGCGTGCGCCTGCTCGACCAGTTCCGGTGGATGGCTCGCACCCTCGAGGAACGAGAAGTTCGACTTGACCCACAGCGGCACGTAGTCGGTCATCGCGGACCTCAGTCGACCCTGCCGTGCAGGTACCAGCGCCGCGACCGCCGATCGTGGAACACCCAGAGGATCGCGCCGCGGTCGGTCTCGAGGAAGAAGTAGTCGCGCTCGACCGGCTGCCGCCACCAGAGCGCGCTCGTACGGAACGGACCGTGCGCGCGTTGCACCGCGCCATATTCGCCGAGCCAGGCCTCGGGTTCGTGCACCGGCAGCGTGCCGAGCGGTTCGGGCACGTGCCGCAACGTGCGCACGAGCGGAGTCTGCCCGTCTCGCCGTGCCGCCGGCGGCCGCGGCGGAGTCACGGTGCGGACCGATTCCCACGTGAAACCGAGTTCGGGCAGGTGCGACGGCACGAGCCTCGCTCGCGTGACCGCGTGCTCGCCGAACGCCGCCGCGAGCCGCGCCAGCGCCCTCGCCGCGGCGGCAGGATCACGGCGCCGCACGGTGGCGAGCAGTTCCCGCTGGGCCGGCACGACGGCGACGCTCTCGAGTTCGACCGCGAAGCGTTCGATCGGACCAGCGAGCCGTTCGACCGCGAACCGCAGCCGCACCAGTTCGAGGAACTGCGTCAAGTCGAGCGTCGGAACCGCGGTCGCGAAGCGTTCCTGGCGCACCGGCGCGTGCTCGAGGACCAGCGACAGCCGCAGCGCGGCAATCGTTTCGCGGCGCGCCTCGACTTGCTCTGCCGAACGGCGCAGGCCTTCGGTCAGCGCCACCAGGAACCGTTCCAGGTCCGCGTCGGCGAGTTCGAATCCGCCTTCGAAGCGCACGGGATCGACCACCGGTGCCGGGGCAAGCGGCGCCCAGGCCACCGTCGCGCGCGTGTGCAGCTCTTGCGCCGCCTTGCCGAAGCGGCGGCGCAGCCCGGGTGCGGGCAGGGCCAGGAACTCGCCGAGCGTGCGGATGCCGAGGGCCTGCATGCGCTCGTGCAGCGGCCGCGGTGCCGACAGTGCGGCGAACGGCGTCGCCGCGGCAAGCCGCTGTTCCTGGTCGCATGACGTCAGCACGAGCCAGCCCGTCCGCCCGCGCGCCACCGCGTACGTCGCGAACCGCGCGAAGCCGACGACGACCGCGGCGACGAAGCCACGTGCACCGAGGGCGCCGTGCAGCGCCTGCGCCCAGGCCTCGAGGCCGGTGAACAGTTCGTGCAGGCCGCGGGCGTCGACGAAGAACAGGCCGGGCTCGTCCGGTACGGGTTCGACCGCCGGCGAGAAGTCGAACAGCAGCCGGAGCAACTCGATGCCAGCACGTTCGAGTTCCGCGGCAGGCAACACTTCCGCATGCAGTCGGCTCGCCAGCGCCTCGGCTTCGCGACAACGCTGACCGCGCCGGACCTGCAGCGCGCGCGCACGGCGATTGGCCCACAGGATGCGTGCATCGGGCCGATCGTGCTCGACCACGACGACCGGCTCGTCGCCCCATTCGGGGTGGGAACGCAGCACGAGCTGAAGCGGCAGCGCAGGCACGTCGACGCAGGCGATGCGGGGGCCGGTGACGGAGTCGCTCGCTGGCATCGCCGCACCTCGTCAGTGCAAGCCAGCCGGCCCACTGCGCAACAGGGTCGCAACACGACCTGGTGCCGGCATGCGATCGACCAGCAGCTGCAGTTCGAGCGCAAACGTGCCCTCCTGGCGCCGCCGCCGCGGAGCGATGCGCTGCGCGATCGCGGTGCCGAGATCGGCCGGGGTGCGTGCGTCAGTCAACAACAGCACGCGGCTCTGGTGTTCGCGCGCCAGCGCTCGCAACCGTCCGGCCCAGGCCCCGCGTGGCGGTGCACCTGACCGCAGATCGAGCACCAGCAGGTCGAAGGCGCCGGACCGCAGCAGCAGTTCCGCGGCCTTCGGCAACTCGTGCGCAGCACGCGCCGCGGCCGGCGACTTCGCGGCCGTTGGTACCGCTACACCACGCGGTGGCACGTGGACGACGACGAGACCGTCGAGGTCGACGCCGGCCGATTCGAGGTCGGGTGGGAACAGGGACCCGTGCTGCAGCTGCAGCCACGCCGCGATCTCGCCAGCGCGCTGTGCGCTCACGACGGCGGCAACCGCGAGGCTGGTGCCGGCACCATCGAGACCAGTGGCCACTTCCACGAGCCGCCCCACCGGTGGCCACGGTCCACCGCCGGCGTCCACGGTGCACGCCGGCCGCGCGGCAAGCCTGGTGGCGCGGAACAGACGCGGATCGGAATCTGGGGATCCGGCCATGGGTCGCATGCACTCGCTCCCATCACCTCGGCGCCGGCGACGATCGATCGAACCAGCGGCGCAACTCGACGACCTTGCCAAGCAGGGTCAGTGTTGCAGGCACGATCGTGGGAAAGTGCGGATTGGTCGCATGCAGCTCCGCCCGACCACGCACGAACCGCAAGCGCTTGACAGTGGCCTCGCCGTCGACGAGGGCGACGACGACGTCGCCGTTGTCAGCGGCCGGCTGCCGGCGCACCACGATCACGTCGTCGGCGATGATCTCCGGCGCCATGCTGTCGCCACGCACGCGCAGCGCGAACAGTTCGGCCGCAGGCCCGGATGCCGACCCGCGCTCCGCAACCACGACGTGGTCCTCGGCGTCCTCGATCGCTTCGGTCAGGGCCCCCGCCTGCACTCGACCGAGCAGGGGCACGAGACGCGATGGCGCGTGCACGCCTCCTGGGAGCCGCACGCCGCGGTGCCGGCCGTCGGTCGGGCGCTCGAGCTTGCCGGTCGCGATCAACGCCTCCAGGTGCTGCCGCGCGGTGGCCACCGAACGGAAGCCGAGTGCGTGTTGGACTTCGCGAACCGTCGGCGGCTGGCCGCCGAGCAGCCGTTCACGCACGAAAGCGAGCACGCGGGCGCGGGTCGCACCTTCCGGGGTACGCGGCATGGCCTCGGCCTTACCACACATTAGTGTGGTTTTCCAGCGGGGCCTGCCAGCCACTGCGTCGGCCTGCCGCAGGCCCCTACTCGCAGCCGTGTCCGGCAGGCGGTTCCCCGCCCTTCTGCCGCCGACCGGTCCCGACCGTACGAAGAACCGCGGTCCAGCCTTCGTTGGGGAGGCTGGACCGCGGATGGATTGACCCGGCACTGACCTACTTTCGCGCTAGGCACTATCATCGGCCCTGGCTGCTTGACTGCCGTGTTCGGAAA
>JBASWX010000822.1:0-4761 GCA_049276695.1 Planctomycetota bacterium | reverse complement strand
ACCGCGCGACCTTCGCCGCGACGACGCCGGCTCCTGCGGCGCCGGCGCGCGATGGGGCCGCGGCGCGCTCCGCGTCCAGCATCGGCCAGAAGGTCGACCAACTCGTCCAGAAGCAGCTGACGTCCGTGCGCACTGCGGTACAGCGGCAGCGCCGTACCTCGCTGCGCGACGTCGACCCGGACGACTACGCGCTGCCGCGTGACTTCCGCGCCTACCAGGGTCAGCTGCGCGAACTCGGCCGGGCGCCGTTCTGGTCGGGCGCGAAGGCGACGCAGCTCGAACGCCTGGGCCGCGCCGGCTTCGTCGCCGGCATCGTGCTGCTGCACGACGTCGACTACGACGATGCCGACGACTGCGCGCGCGCGGTCAACGTGCTGCGCTGGCTGGGCCAGGTCACCGGCATCGAGGGACTCGCGCCCACGTCGATCGCCGCCGAACCCGGCGAAGGCGACGTCTGCCGCCTGCTCGCGTTGGCCGACGGCTGGCGGCGGCTCGCCGAGCAGTTCGCCCGCACCGACGCTGCGTTCCAGCAACTGCTCGCCGCGAAGGGCAAGGCCGGCTGGGGCCAGAAGTGACCGCTCCGAGCTACGGCGGCGTCCCGTTCGACGACTTCCTGGTCGTGCACCCATCGCCGCTGGAGTCGCTGCCGGGCGCCGACGTGCGCACGTTCGAGATCGGCGTCGGCAAGGTCGCCGCGACGATGGGCCTGTACTCGCTGCTGGTGAACCTCGAGAGCCGGCAGCCGGTGCGCGCGGTGCTGCTGTGCGGCCTCGCCGGGGCGTTCCCCGAACGGCTGCGGCCGGGCGCCCCGCCGGTGCGCATCGGCGGCGTCTGCGTGGTCGGCAACGACCTGCTGGCTGACGAGGGCGTCGCGGCACCCGGCGGCTTCCTGGACCTCGGCGCCCCGACCGCCGGGCACGGGCAACGCCTGGTCGACACCGGCCCGTTCCCGGCCAACCCGCGGATCGCGCACGACGCCGCGGCGCGGCTCGGCGTGCCGATCGTGCGCGGCGCCACGGTCAGCACCTGCTCCGGCAACGACGACCTGGCGAAGGTCCTGCAGCGGCGCGCGCACGCCGACGTCGAGACGATGGAAGGTGCCGCGGTCGCGGCCGTGTGCAGGAAGCGCGAGGTGCCGCTGCTGCAGGTGCGCGCGGTCAGCAACTGGACCGGCGACCGCGATCGCGGCGAATGGGCACTCGGCGTCGCAGTCGACGCGCTGCGCGGGGCGGTGCGGCGGCTCTCGGGGCAGTGACGGCGATGACCGCGCCGACCTTCGAGTTCCTGGTGCACGACGAACGGCTCGCGATCGCGCGGCTGCCGGCCGATGCGCCGGTGCCAGCGTGGGCGACCGGCAGGTTCGTCACGATCTCGCGCACGGGCAGTGAGCTGTCGATCGTGTGCGCGCAAGCCAACGTGCCCGCGGCAGTGCAGCACGACCGCGACAAGGTTGCGTTCGCCATCGCCGGCGCCGTCGCGATGACCTCGGTCGGCATCCTGGCGTCGCTGTGTGGAGCCCTGGCGGCGGCGCGCGTGCCGGTGTTCGTGATCTCGACCTACGACACCGACTGGCTGCTGGTCGGCGCCGCGCACTTCGCCGCCGCTCGCGACGCGCTCGCCGGCCTCGGTCACCGAGTCACGGGCGCGCTGCCCCCGGCCTGAGCCGCCACGGTCACGACGGCGGATGGAACTCGGCCGAACGCGAACGTGCCCAGCGCACCTTCGCCGCCAGCAGCAGCAGGGCAGCCGGCAGCACTAGCAGCAGCGACACCGCGACCTGCGCGTTCTCGCCGGTCAGGAACAGGTCGTAGAGGCCGTGCGCGCCGACGGCGATCAGCAGGCCGGCCGCGAGCCAGGCAGGCGTGCCGAGGCCGAACTTGCGCAGCTTGCCCTCGGCGCAGGCGACGCCGAGACAGCCGGAGGTCGCCGCGTGCAGCAGCGTCGCGGTGGCGGCGCGCTGCAGCAACAGCCCGGCGTCGGCGCCGAGCCGCGCGTAGAACAGGTTCTCGATGGTCGCGAAGCCGAGCCCGACGGCAGCGCCATAGACCGCGCCGTCGAGCGGTTCGTCGAGTTCGCCCGCGCACAGGAACGGCAGCAGCGCGAGCAGCTTCCAGCCCTCCTCGGCGGCAGCGGTGACGACGAAGGCGTCGAGTGCGGGCGACAGCGGCGCCAGTGCCTGCTCGAGCAGCGGCCGGGTCCACAAGACGCCGAGCGTCGACAGCCCGCCGGCGAGCAGCGCCAGCGCGACCAGCGGCCACGGCTCGCGTTCGTGGTCGTCGTGGCGCGCGATCAGCCACAACCAGAACAGGCTCGGCAGCAGCGCCAGTGCGATCGCGAGCGCCGTTGGCATGAGGCGGCGCTACCTGAGCGGCACGGCGCGCCGGTGCACCTGCTCGCCGCGCTGCGCCAGGAACACGTAGTGGTCGGCGACGACGAGCGTGGCATGTGCGATGCGTTGCCACGGCCCGTCGCGTCCAGCCGGCGTCACGACCCACCAACCGACGGCGTCGCGACCGTGGAACACCACGCCGTCGCGCCCGGGCAGCGGCTGCACGTCGGACACGGCGTCGTAGGCGGCGCCGAGCGGCGCGTCGTCGAGGGTCCAGCGATCGCGATGGCCCTCGCGCGTGCACACCGCGAGCTGCTGGCCGTCGCCGGCCAGCACCAGCTGCACGACCTTCGGCAGCGGCCCGCTGCGCATGCCGCCGGGGCGGTGCACCGTGCAGCGCTCGCCGTCCTGGCTGGCGCAGGCCCAGGTGTTGCCGTCCGCGGCCAGCGCCAGCCAAACCAGCTTGCTGCGGCGCAGCAGCTCCTGGCCGTCGACCACCAACACATCGCGGTCGCCGTCGCGGCCGACCGCGGCCCAGTGGCGGCCGTCGTCCGACTGTTCGAGCCAGCGGTAGCTGTCGAGCGGCGGCGCCAGGCGGTCGCCCAGCAGCAGCCGTTCCTTGCCGCCGGTGACCAGGTGCACGTGCAGTTCGTCGCGCGCGGCGTCGAAGAACGGATGGTGGAACGAGTCGGCGGTCGCCACGACCCGCGGCCCGTCGTGGACCTCGATGCGGCCATCGGCCGCGACGATCGCGCGCACGCGGCTGCCGTCGGCGCCCGGCCATAGCGGCCACTGCACGACGCCGGGGTAGTGCAGGGTCGCGCCGTTCGTCGGGTCGTTGGTCGGCGCCAGCACCGCGTCGTCGCCGAACCAGCCGTCACGCACGTGGACGAAGTGGCTGCCATCGGTGCTGAGGCGTGGCTGGAACGCGTCGTGCCACAGCGAACCCTGCCAGGTGCCCGCCTTGGTGACCACCGTCTGTTCACCGCGGCGACTGCCGAGCAGCACGAGACCGGCGCGCGCGTGCAGCGTGAAGCCGGGAACGGCATCGAAGCCGCGCAACGTGCGGCCCGCGACGGTGAGTTCGGCAGTGCCAGCGGACGCCGCTGTCCGGGTCCACAGCCGCCGCGCATGCCCTGCGTCGCGCACCGCGACGACGCCGTCGGCGGCGGGCAGCTCCGGGAACGCGTTCAGGTAGAGATCGAAGTCGTCGACGTCCTGACCGGGCGACAGCGGCACCGAAGCGTTGGTGGTCAGCCCGGTCTCGGGTTGCGCGAGCAGCGACTGCACCGCACCCTGCAGCGCAGCGATCTGTTGCTGTTCGTCGGCGGTCCACGCCGGGCCGACGGTGCACGCCGGCACAGCGAACACGAACCACCAGATCGATGCCCCGCACGCGGAGGGCCGCCGGCGGGCCGAAGGGGGTCGCAGCATGGTCCGCGAGGCTACCGCGGTGGCTGGGCCCGTGCGACGGTCCGCTCGCCGTCGCCGCCGGCGCGCGCTTGCGGTTTCGCGCGCCTTCGCCACCATGCCGCCGATGGCCGCGCCGACCGCTTCCGACCTGCTCGCCGATCCGCTGCTGCGCGACGTGCCGGTGATCGAGGGCTTCAAGGTCGTCAACTCGGTGGCGCTGTTCGCCAAGGTTGGCCAGGGCGGCATGGGCGTCGTCTACCGCGGCCACCACTGCGTGCTCGAGATCGACTGCGCGGTGAAGTGCCTGAAGCCGTCGCTCGCCGCCGAAGACCCGATGTTCGTGAAGCGGCTGCTGCGCGAGGCGCGCGTCGCCGCGAAGCTGAACCACCAGAACATCGTGCGGCTGTTCGACGCCGGCTACGAGGGCGGCCTGCACCATCTGGTGATGGAGTTCGTGGTCGGCGAGAGCGTGCGCGGCCGCGTCGAGCGCCGCGGCCCGCAAGGTGAGCAGGAGGCGCTGGCGATCCTGGCCGGGGCGGCGGCGGGGCTCGCCGAGGCGCACCGGCACGGCATCGTGCACCGCGACGTCAAGCCCGACAACCTGCTGATCGGCCGCGACGGCCGGGTCAAGGTCGTCGACCTGGGCCTGGTCAAGAACGACCCGCTGCGCGGCGACAGCGTCAGCCTTCAGTCGGCGGTGATGGGCACGCCGCAGTACATGGCGCCCGAGCAGTGGGAGTCGGCTGACGTCGAGCCGGCGGCCGACGTGTGGGCGCTCGGCGCCACGTTCTGGTTCCTGGTCACCGGCCAGCACGCGATCGAGGAGACCTCGATCGGCGCGGTGGCGCGGCGGGTGCAGGAGCGCGACTTTCCGTCGCTGCGCGAACGCCGGCCCGACCTGCGGCCCGAAGTACACGCGCTGTTCGAGAGCTGCGTGCGCCGGCGCGCCACCGACCGGCTGCGCGACGCCGGGGCGGTGCTGGCGGCGCTGCGGCCGCTGCTGCGGGGCGGCGAGGAGC
>JBASWX010000821.1:0-2053 GCA_049276695.1 Planctomycetota bacterium | reverse complement strand
CGCCGTGCTCGAAGTCGGCCTTGCCGCCGACGTCGGCGGGCACGGCGTCCCACCGCGTGGTGCCGTAGTAGCGGAACGGCAGGCTCGGGGCGCTGGTCGCGACGCCGTCGACGTACACCGGGTGGCGCTGCGGGTTGTCGACGTGCAGCGCGGGGCCCGTGCACGCAGCGGTGAGCACGAGCAGTGCTTCGGGGATGCGAACGGTGTGGGCCAAGGCCGGGCGTGGTCGCCCGCGGGACCGGACCGCGGGTGCGTGCGTTCCAGTTCCTCGCGCGAGGAACTGGCGGAGAGGGGGGGATTCGAACCCCCGGTACCATTGCTGGTACACCGCCTTAGCAAGGCGGCGCAATCGGCCACTCTGCCACCTCTCCGGCGGCGGCGACGAGTAGAGCCGCGGCCGCCGGCGGGTGCAACCAGGTTCTACCGGTTCGCCCGTGCCAGCCACCCGGCTCTTGGTTGCGCCGATCCGTTCAGGCAGGCCGCAGTGCCGGCGCCGATGGTCGGACCGACCCCGGTCGGGTTCCTGGCGGTGAAGCTCTCTGGCTGACCAGGCCACCCGGTCCGGCGACCGCCTCGACGACCTCGACCGACATCGGCGAGCCGGACCGTGCTGCGTGCGCATGCGGTTGCTAGTCTCCCTCACGAGGAACAGAGCATGCCATTGGTTGCGCTGAACGATTTCGTCGCTGCCATCGAACGTGACCAGACCGCGTGGATCGAGGACCGCAGGGCGCGCGAACATTCGGCGGCGCAGCGCGTCAAGCAACTCGGCCCCGAGGCCGAGCGACTTCGCGCCGAGGTGAAGAAGAAGGGCGTGCTGCGTTCGCAGATGGAAGCTGCAGGCGTTTCGACCAAAGAGATCGATGTGCAGCTCGCCGAGCTGAAGCAGCAGGCAGTGGCGACCGACACCGCGCTGGCAGAGGCGATGGCCGGGTACGAGGCGAGCAAGACTTCCGGTGGCATGGACACCGACGCCGTCAAGGCGATGATCCGGCACACAACCCTGACAGCGGAGCGGCTGGGCAAGCATCTTGCGGACAGCGGCTGCAAGGAGGTGGAGGTCTTCGCCACGATGCTGGACCTGTATCGTTCGCTGCCGGTCTGCGTCCGGGAGATCGACGAAGCCGGAGGCTTGCGAAGCGTCGCCGTCGATCTCGGGTTCAACCGCGAACTCGTGGTCCCCGTCAATCCGGGCGGGCGGATCGCGCGCGACTATCGGCCCCCCGCCCTCGATTGGTTGACGCCCCAGGTTGCGCCGAGGCACGCGCGCTCATCGAGAAAGCCGCTGGTGGCGATGGTCGAGGCCGACAGGTCACGATTCGCGTTCACGAGCAAGTTCGTCGCGTCGCGCGAAGAGGCGTACCACGGCTACGGGGAGAGGCGAGTCGAACGATTCGAGGTCGACTTCTCGCACCTTGTGCAGTCGCTGACCGACCACCTGGCCGCGTCGCTCGCGGGCGTGCTGCCGCTGCAGCTCGATGCCAGCCATCCCAATGGCACTTTCGCCGCGGTCCTGCTCGACCGCGTGCTCGCGCTGACGACGACCAAGTCGCCTTTCAAGCCATGCACGACGCAGTCTTCCTCGGCGGATGTCGCTGCGAAGATCGCACCGCACTGGCGCGCGTTCGTCGATGCGCCGTGGCACGGCAGCATTCAGAAGCGGATGGCCTTGCTGAAGTACCTGGTCGAGAACGGCGAGCGGCCGCGGTTCTGGAACGGTCCGTTCGAAGGCAACTATGGATTCCGGGTGCGCACGCGCGATCACGACTGGCTGGTCGGCGAGTTGTTCCTGGCGGACACCGAGGCGCCGGGTACGACAATCGACGTCCGGTCGGATGACTACTCATCGACAGTGGCGGTGGTCGGCGGCTTGTGGGTGCGGGTTCGCGAGTCGGAGGACTGAGACACCGTGCCGGCTCCTGGTGCGACGAGAGTGGCGGTGGGAGAGGGATTCGAACCCCCGGAGCCCGTGAAGGCTCAGCGGTTTTCAAAACCGCCGCATTCGGCCACTCTGCCATCCCACCGCGGGCGCCGGGCCGCGCGCACGCTAGCC
>JBASWX010000820.1:0-7995 GCA_049276695.1 Planctomycetota bacterium | reverse complement strand
GCGCCGGGGTGGAGCCCGCGGCACCGGCTGTTGTCGCGGCGCTGGGGGATGCACCGGGTGCCGGCGACGGACGTCTGCCGGAGGCCGTCCGTAGCGCGCCGGTGCCGGCGCCGAGGGCCCCGGCGCCGCCGCCGAACGAGGAACCGTCCTGGTTCACCGTCACGCTGGCCGACGGCCAGACACCGATCCATCTGGCGCGCAAGCACCTCGGCGACGGCAACCGCTTCCGCGAGATCCTGGCATTGAACGGCTGGGACGAGAACGACGCGCGGCGTCTGCAGCCGGGCCAGGCCGTGAAGATCCCGCGCGCTGCTGGCGCCTCAGCCCGCCGATGATTCGCGATGACGCGGCGCTGGCGTTGCGCCCGATCGGCGTCGTGCGTGCGGAGCAGGTGTTGCACCACGAAGCGCCGCGCCAGAGCGGGCTCGGCCGCGGCGGCGGCGGCGTGATCGAGGTGCGGCAGGGCCTGCAGGATGGCCTGCGCGACCTCGCGGGCTTCAGCCACTTGTGGGTGCTGTCGTGGCTGCACCTCGCACGCGGCCGCCGGTGCCTGGTGCGGCCGCCGCGCGACCAGCGCCTGCGCGGCGTGTTCGCGACGCGCGCACCGCAGCGTCCGAACCCGATCGGGCTGTCGTGCGTGCGGTTGGTGCGCATCGACAAGCGGCGGTTGCACATCGCCGACCACGACCTGCTCGACGGCACGCCGGTGCTCGACCTCAAGCCTTACCTGCCGTACTGCGACAGCGTGCCGGCCGCTGCGATCGGCTACGTCGCCGCCTTGCCCCGCGATGCCGGTGACCACCGGATCTGGTGGCAGGAGAAGGCCGTGCCGCCGCCGCGCCGCTACCGCGATCGGCAAGCATCCAAGGCACCGCTCAACTCCGATAGTCGGCGTTGATCTGCACGTAGTCCTTGGTGAAGTCGCAGGTCCAGACATCGGCGCCCGCAGTCCCGGTACCGAGGTCGACGCCGAGCACGACCGACTCCTGCCCTGTCAGGTGCTGGTGGGCGAGCGGCTCGTTCTCGGGGTGCGGACGGCCGCCGCTGTAGACGTCCGCGGGGCCGACCCAGACCCGCGCCCGTTCAGCCGGGAACGCGATCCCGGCGCGCCCCGCCGCCGACAGGATGCGACCCCAGTTCGGATCGCGGCCGGCGACGGCGGTCTTCACCAACGGACTCGTCGCGATGACCCTGCCGACGTGCGAGGCCTCGGCCTCGGTGCGCGCGCCGCGCACCTCGACGGTCACCAGACGCGTCGCGCCTTCGCCATCGGCGGCGAGGGCACGCGCCAGCCGCTGGGCCAGCGCCGTCAACGGACCCTCGACATCGCCGGCGCGCTGCCGGCCGTTCGCCAGCAGCAGCAGCGTGTCGTTCGGCGACGTGTCGCCGTCGACGGTGACGCGGTGGAAGCTGCGGTTGGCGACGCGCTGCAGCAGCGCCGTGGTCGCCGCCCCGTCGCCGCTCGTACCGTCGGTCAGCAGGAACCCCAGCATCGTCGCCATCTGCGGGTGGATCATGCCCGAGCCCTTGGCGAACCCGGTCACCGCCGGCGCCCCCGGCTGGTGCCGGGCCTTCGGGTAGGTGTCCGTGGTCATGATCGCGCGCGCGAAGTCGAGTGCGCCGTCCGGCGACGCGCGCGCCACCAGTTCATCGAGCTTGCCGACGATGCGCTCCTTCGGCAGCGGCGCCCCGATCGGTCCCGTGCTCGCCATCAGCACCTGCTCGGTCGGACAGCGCAACCGCGCCGCCAGTTCGCGGCAACACAGCCGCGCATCCTCGATGCCCTGCTGCCCGGTCGCACAGTTGGCGTTGCGCGCGTTCACCAGCACCGCCCGCACCCGAAAGCGCCCGCGCTCGAGGTGCTCGCGACACACCACGACGTGCGCCCCGACCAGCTGGTTCTGCGTGAAGATCGCCGCCGCCGCCACCGGCTCGTCCGCCACCAGCAACCCGAGATCGAACTGCCCCGCCTTCTTCAGCCCGCAGTGCAGTCCACTCGCGCGAAAGCCAGCAGGCAGCGGAACGTGATCAGGAATTGGCTCGAGCTGCACGGTCATGGGCCGCGGACACTACCCCGTACCGCGAAGCACCGCATCAGTCGCCCGCGCCGCACGAGTCAACGGTGCAGGCACCGGGAGAGCAGACGGCAGGGCGACCATGGGGCGTTCCCCGCCCTGCCGCTGGCCCCCCGCGGTTGCGTCAGCAATCGGCGCCGCAGCGGGTCTGTTCGCGTTCCCTTCGCGTTGCTGCCGTCCCGCGTTGCGGCGCCACCCAGTGGCTAGAACCTGAACGGCAGCCGCAGGAAGTGCAACTCTGGGCGCGGCGTCGACGGGTTCAGCGCCGGCGGCTGGCCGCTGCCGGGCTTGTAGGCCATGTCGAACGTGACGTCCCATTGCACGTAGCGCGGCGGACCGTTGGCGGCGAGCCAGGCGAGGAACGCCGGATCCTCGAGGTTGCTGAGGAAGTCGTTCTCGCTGCTCGACGGGAAGCGGCCGGTGAGCGGGTTGGTCAGGCTCGGGTTCTGGTGGAACGCGAAGCCGAAGCGCACACTGGCGATCGGGATCGGCACGCCGCCGCCGGCCGGGACGTAGACCGGGCCGAGGCCCTCGGCCGTGTTGGTGACGACCTTGAAGAACTTGGCCCGCACCTGTACCTGCGTTGCGTCGGGCGGCAGCAGGTCGCCCGTGCCGTCGACCAGCAGCTGGTTGGCAGTGTGCGACAGGATGCGGAAGCCGCTGAGCACCGCCCCGGACGCGTTGAGCAGTTCCGCCTCGTACTGGGCGAACCGGTTCGCTTCGCCGAGGGCCGCCGTGCCGAGCGTGATCCGGTAGGCCGGCTGGCCGAGGAAGCTCTGGCCGGATTCCGCCGCGGTCACCGCGGCGGGAGTCACAACGACCGGGTAGTTGATGCGCACGCCGGTCTGACCGAGCGGGATGTAGTCGACGTAACCCGGGGTGGTGTTGGTGAGGTTCAGGCCGGCGAATTCGTACTTCGGCCCGACCTGCGCCGTGCCGGTCAGCACGATGCCGCGCGGCTGGTTGTCGTCGTTGGCAAGGGCCCGACGTCTGCTGGCTCCGGTGTCGATCCAGGTCGACCGCGCGCGCGAGCGGGCGCCGAACGGCACCGGCAGCAGGATCGGCGCCGGGCGGATGTCGCCTTCGTTGTCGCCGATGTTGGTGGCCACACCGGCGTCGTCGACGAACGTGCCAGCGGTGGTCGGGAAGCCGCGCCAGGCCAGCAGTTGCCGCTTGCCAGCGCCGGTGATCGTGCCGCCGGTCGTCGGCAGCCGGAACGTGATGTTGTCGTCGAGCAGCGTGTTGGTGCCGTCGGTGAGGTTGTCGCCGGGGGGCACCATCAACTGCACGATGCCCATGCCGCCGAGGCCGCCGAGCGGTTCGCCGTCGTAGGTGGTCCCGGCCAGCGGCGCGCTGCCCGAAGCCGGGTACTTGTCGCTGATGTTGACGCTGCCGAAGCCGCCGGTCGTGCAGACACCGCCGTCGGCCGAGATCGCGAAGCTGTAGTCGTTGCCCTGGAACACCGCACCGGCCGCCGCGCCGTACAGGAACCGCGGTGGCGTCGTGCTCGAGGTGCCGTGGGCGTCGATGATGATCTGCTTGGCCGACATGAGCACGACCATGCCGCCAGCGCCGCCGCCGCCGCCGCCGGCTTCGCCGCACGAGCCGACCTGTTCGCCGCCGCCGCCGTGTCCGCCGTTGGCGATGATCTTGCCCGACGCGAGGATCGTGATCTCCTCGAGCGCCTTGACGATCAGCACGCCGCCGCCGCCGCCGCCGCCGCCGCCGCTGTAGTCGTTCGCGGGCTGGTTCCCGGTCAGCGTGCAGTTGAAGCTCGGCGAGGTGTCGCCGCCGCCGCCGCCGCCGCCACCGCCCATCGGGATGGCGATCTCGCCGGCGATGCGCACCGGCCGGCCGTCGAGCCGGATGCCGCTGCCCCAGAAGTTGTTGTCGTTGCGCGCGTCGACGAACACGCGGTCGCCGGGTTCACCGCCGAACAGGATCGTGGTGCCGGTGCGCGAGCCCGAGCCGCCGCTGCAGCCGGTGCCGCCGTAGCCGAGCTTCTGCTGGAACGAGGTGTTGGCCGTGGGCGGCGTGTTGGGCACGATCACCGTCGGCGACGCGCCGCGGTAGTTCGGGTCGCCCTGCGTCGCCATGGTGCCGCCGCCGCCGCCCGAGCCGCCGCCGCTGCTGTTGTAACCACTGCCGGTGTAGCAGCCGTTGGCGCAGGCGAGGTAGCCGCCGCGTCCGCCCTTGCCGGCCTCCTGCAACGGACCACGGCCGGTGCCGCCGCGCAGGTCGCGTTGCGTGGCGCTCGGCGTGCCTTCGCCGCCGTTGCCGCCGCCGCACACGCCGACGCCGCCGGCCTTGGCGTAGTTCGCGGACTGCAGCGTGTCGACACGTGCGCCAGCGCCGCCCCGCACCGACAGCGTGCCGGCGACCGTGAACCTGCCGCTGCACAGCCACACCATCGGGTTCGGGCCCTGGCCGGTGACGGTCACGCCCTGTGGGATCAGCACGTTCTTGAAGTTGAACACGCCGCCCGACACCGTGAACGGCAGCCCCGACTTCGGGACGACCTGCGTGAACGCGGTGTTGAGCACGACCTCGCTGGCCGTCGGTTCGTACTCGAGTGAGGTCGAGTTGCCTTCGAATGCGAAGCCGGCCTTCAGGAAGCCCTGGCCGACTTCGGCCTGCGATTCAGGGAAAGCGGCGCCGAGGTCGAGATTGCCGAGTTCCTCGAAGGTCTCGACCAGGCCGTTCCACTGCTGTTCGTAGGCGCGGCTGGTCTTGAAGGTGCCGAACACGCGGTCGTAGGCGAGATTGCCGGCGTTGGATTCGCCGGCGATGTCCTCGAGCGTCGCTTCGACGATGATCCGGATCGTGGCGTTGTTGGGCAGCACGCCGACAGGCCGCAGCGCCACTGTGGCGCCGGTCAGGTCGTTGCGTTGGATGCTGACGTCCGCCGGGATCCAGATGTAGGGAGCAGTGGTCGGCGTGCCGTACGCCGGATCCGGATCCAGGTACTCCAGGTAGATGCGTCCGCGCTTCGTCACGTCGCGCAGCAGCGGGTTGGTCTGGACGTTGACCGGAACGTTGGTGTCGTTGGGATTCAGCGCCTGGTTGAACTCGAGCAGGATCTCGGTCGGCGGCGTCCCGAACAGGCCGAGCGGCACGTCCTCGAGGTTGGTCGTGGTCGAGATCGTCAGGCCGGTGCGGGCTGGACCGCCGGCCAGCGGATTCTTGAACAGCTGAGCCGGCGTCGTGCCGTCGCGGGTCGTGAACTGGAACGTCATCGGCACCGCGAGCGCCTTGCCACGGGTGTCGCGCAGCACCGTGTTGGCGCCATCGCCACCGACCAGTTGCACGAGGTAGCTGCGGCCGGCCCGGAAGCCGCCGTCGTCGTAGGTGTTGTTGGTCGCGAACTTCGGCACGAACTGCAGTTGGCGGCCGGCGGCGGCGTCGCCCGCACTCGTGGTCAGCGCGAAGCTGCCGGTGACCAGTTCCTGGACCGGTTCGCCCTGCTGGTCGAAGGCCTGGAACGTGACCGTCGACAAGCTCGCGGAGTCCAGGTCGACGGCGGTGCTGAAGTCGACGTTGACCGGCTCGTTGAGGTAGATCGTGGCGCCGTTCACCGGCTCGGTCTTCAGCACGAGGAAGTCGCCACCGGTCTTCACTTCACCACTCGCGGAGCCGCCTCCGCCGGAGCAGGCGGCGAGTGCGGCGAGGGTTGCGAGGGACAACAGGCGGGCGGAGTCGGGTCGCATCATGACTGGGCTCGAAGAAACGTATCCTGGATACGGCGGAGCGGCGCCGCCACGGGGGGTGCCGGGCCGTTCGTGTCCGTGCCACTGGGACGAGGCACGCGCGGCGAGTGCAAAAAGGACGCCAGCATTGTGGCCGAGGGTCGGGAATGGTCAAGAAGCCGCTTCGCCAGCCCGAGAAAGGGCGGTTTGGCGGTCCCGGTCTGGGACGCTGGTAGCCCGGTCCGGAGCGGGTTGGCTCGACCGGGCGCGCGGTTTCGCCCGTCCCGGCTAGCCCGGATGAATCGCTTTGGCGCGCGGCCCTGAAGCCCGTTGGCAACAGGCCTTGCTCGCCGCACCGGACCAGGCGGCCTGGTCGTTGGCGGCGACGCAAACGCGACCGCGGCCAGGCTCGCTTCGGCCCGCGGGCCCCCGTAAACACGGCCCACCCCCGAAACCGAGGTCTCCGCATGCTGCTGCGCGCCGTTCCCGTCCTGCTGTTCGTGTCGTCGTTCGTCGCCGCGCAGGCGGCCACTTCCGACCAGGCCCCGCCGCTGACCGATCGCATGGCCGATGCGATCGCCAAGGAGGGCACCGAGCACAGCCAGGTGATGCGGCTGCTGCGCGATCTCACCGGCATCGTCGGCCACCGGCTGACCGGTTCCGACAACTTCACCAAGGGCTGCGAGTGGGCGAAGGGCGAGTTCGAGAAGATGGGGCTGTCGGTCGAACTCGAGAAGTGGGCGGAGTGGAAGCTGGTGTGGAACCGCGGGGTCTGGGTCGGCCGGATCACGCAGCCGATCGCACTCGACATGTACGTGGCGACGCAGGCGTGGACCGCGGGCACCGCGGGGCGCCGGAAGGCGCCGATCGTGCTGGAGCCCGACTGGGACGCGGAAGGGGCGGCGGCAGCGGTCGAGGGCAAGTGGGTGCTGACGAAGAAGAAGTTCCGGCTGCAGGATCCGCGCATCCCGGCGCTCGCCGCAAAGGTCGGTGCGGCCAAGGCGCTGGCGCTCGTCTACCGCGCCGGCGATCCGGACAACGCGTTCCCGACGCGGGTGCGCGTGTTCGGCAACCACCAGACGGCGATGAAGACGCTCGCCGACGTGCCGACGACGCCGGAGATCGCGGTGCAGGCCGACCACTTCGACCAGCTCGCGGCGCTGCTCGACGAAGGCAAGGCCGCCGAGTGCGAGTTCGAGATCGGCAATGCGTTCCGCGAGGGGCCGATCGCGCTGCACAACGTGATCGCGACGCTGCCGGGCAGCGATCGGGCCGACGAGTGCGTGGTGGTGTCGTCGCACCTCGACAGCTGGCACCAGGTGCAGGGCACCACCGACAACGGCACCGGCTCGACCACGACGCTGGAGTCGGCGCGCATCCTGACCGCGGTGAAGGCGAAACCGCGGCGCACCATCAAGTTCTGCCTGTGGGGCGGCGAGGAACAGGGCCTGCTCGGCAGCGCCGCCCACGTGCGGCGGCACCGCACGGCAATGCCCAAGGTGTCGGCGGCGTTCAACCACGACACCGGCACCAACTGGGCGCAGGCGTTGGGTGTCACGGCAGCGATGGCCGAGCAGCTCGCGCCGATCGCGGCGCAGGTCAACCGCGTGCTGAAGGCGCCCGATGCCGACTGGAAGGGCGAGGTGTTCAAGCTGAACCCGGTCGCGCGCATGGGCGGCGGCGGCGGCGGCAGCGACAACGCGTCGTTCCTCGCGGCAGGGGTGCCGGGGCTGAACTGGAACCTGAAGGGCCGCAGCAACTACTTCGCCCACACCTGGCACACGCAGTGGGACACCATCGACGTCGCGATCGAGGAGTACCAGCGTCACACCGCGACGGTGATCGCCCTGATGGTGCTCGGCACCGCCAACTTGCCGGCGCTGCTCGACCGCACCAACGTCGGTGGCGTGGCCGGCGGCCCGTCGCAATCGCAGCAGATCGCCGAGGCCTACTTCGGCGCCGAGCTCGACGAGTTCACGTTCAAGAGCGTCAAGGCCGATGGGCGCGCCGCGAAGATGGGCGTGCAGAAGGGCGACGTGCTGAAGAAGGTTGCCGGCCAGGAGCTCGAACGGCAGCGCCAGATCTTCCAGTTCGCGCGCGACGCCGAGGGCGACTCGGTGACCTTCACCTTCCAGCGCGGCGCGACCACGTTCGAGGCCAAGGCGGCGAAGGACGAACTGCCGGCACTGCCGGCGCGCCGCGGCGGCAACGAGCCGCGCGACACGGTGCCACCG
>JBASWX010000819.1:0-1987 GCA_049276695.1 Planctomycetota bacterium | reverse complement strand
CCGAGCAGCAGCGGCAGCGGCACCTGGGGCGCAGCGACGGCGACCACCAGCGCGCCGTAGGCGGCGAGCAGCAGCAGCGCCGCCGCGCCAGCCAGCGGTCGTTCGCGGCACCACGATCGCAGCGTCGCCGGCACGCGTTCGAGTGGCACGAACGCCCACAGCAGCAGCCACACCCGCATGTAGGGCCCAGTGTCCATCGTCTGCCAGGTCAGCAGGTGGAACGCGGTCGCCGCCGGCAGGAAGTACCAGCGCGCCGCCGGCCACACGAACACCAGCGGGAACAGCGCCTGCGTCGCGACCACGCCGATGCTCTGCAGCTGCGCGAACCACACCGGCGACGCGAACGCGCGCGACCAGTTGCCGTCGTGCGCGAGCATGATGCCCTGCAACGTGTAGCCGTTGAACCAGTCGACGCCGCCGAGCAGCAGCTTGGCGGACCCAGCACCGCAATAGCCGATCGCCAGCGTCACCTGCGCGAGCCGGATCGGCATGCCGGACACTTCGCCGACAGGCTCGCGCCGCCAGCGCGGCCACCACCTCGCCAGCATCGTCCGCAACGCAGCGTCGAGCGACAACCGGGCGCCGACCGGAGCGAACGGCAGGCTCAGCAGCGCGAACGCCAACGCGACCTTGTCGTGGTGCGGCTTGCCGAACGAGTACGCGAGGCCGGTCCACCACAGGAACAGCAGCGCGCCGAGCGCGCAGGTCCAGCGGCTGCCGAGCCCCACCAAGGCGCAGCCGAGCACCGCCAGCGTCGCCGCGAACAGCGCCTGCGCCGCCGGCGTGCCGATCGGTTCCAGGCCGAGCACCTGCACGTAGTAGAGCGGCGTCCACGGCCGCCCGACCCGGCCGGCGCTGACGTCGGCGGCGTCGTGGAACACCAGCGAGCTGTACAGCAGCACGTCGTAGATCGCGACCGCCGCAACCAGCATGCGCCAGGCGCCAAGCCGGCTCGCCGGCACCATCGGCAACAACCAGCGGTCGACCAAGGACCACACCCGCGCGCCCTCGCGGCTCGCGGTCACGGTCGGTACTCCAGCAGTACGGTCGGCGCGACGTCGACCGGGCCGTCCGCAGTCAGCCGGATGCGGCCATCGGCGAGCGTGTAGCCGATGAATGGCGCGCCGGGCGAAGCCCGCCGCGCGACCTTCGCCATCAGCTCGCGGCGGTGGCGATCCACGCCGAACGCGACCTCGGCCAGCACCTGCCAGTAGCCGTCCTGCATCACGCCGAGGTCGTCTTCGTGCAATGCCGTGCGCGACCCATCGGCCCGCAGCCCGACGATGCGCGGCCGGTACAGCACGTCGCCGCGGTGCCAGTTCTCGGTGTACATCGAGAACCCGGCGAACGGCCACGACCTCCCATAGCCGGCGAACGCGGCGGCGAGTTGCAACAGCACCACGACCAGCACGCCCACCCGCAGCGCGGCGCGGCCAAGCCGCGCGGTGATGCTGCCGCCACCGCCGGTCGCGAACGCGACCGCCAACAACGCCAGCACGAGGGCCCCGAGCACCGCCGGCACGAGCCGCGTGTCGAACTGCGGCGGCACCGGCACGTCGACCGTGTACTCAGCGACGCGCGCGACGCGCAGGTCGCGATCGACGGCGTGCACTTCCACGAAGTGGCGGCCCGGCCGCAGTCCGGAGAGGGCGCCGTCGAACGGCACGAACAGGTGGTGGTGCCGCCGCCGCAGGCGGAACGTCGCACCGCCGCGCGCCGCGGCCACGATCGGCAACGCCAGCGTGCCATCGGCGGCGGCGACGAGCGGGGTGTCTGCTGGCGGTGCCGTCACCGGGCTGGGTGCCGGCCCGATGTCGGGCTGGTAGGCGTACAGGCCGCGCTCCGTTCGCAGCAGCACCCGGCCATCGGTGGCCACCGCGACGCCGAGGAACGGGCCCGGCGGCAGGCCGTCCGCGGCGGTGAAGGTGCGGCCGAAGCGCAGGCGCAGGTCGACGACGCCGAACGCCGCCACCGTGCAGCACCACAC
>JBASWX010000818.1:0-5880 GCA_049276695.1 Planctomycetota bacterium | reverse complement strand
GTGCGGCGCGGCGCGAACCGGCCGACTGCGCGCCGTAGTTCAGCGCAGCGATCGCCGGCCCGGTCGCCGGCAAGGTCCCGGTTGCATGGCCGGCACGAGCATGGCTCGGTTCACTCGTGCCGCAGCGCCTCGACCGGGTCGAGGTTCGCCGCCTTCCACGCCGGCCACAGCCCGAAGAACAGGCCCACTCCCCCGGAGCCGGCGAACGCGAACGCGCGCGCCCACATCGGCGTCGACGACGCCAGGTTGGGCAGCACCAGCTCGACCAGCGACAGCAGGCCCTCGGCGACGAGCAGGCCGAGCACGCCGCCGATCGTGCACAGCACCATCGCCTCGACCAGGAACTGGCCGAGGATCGCGCGGCGCCGCGCGCCGACCGCCTTGCGCAGCCCGATCTCGCGCGTCCGTTCCTTGACCGACACCAGCATGATGTTCATCACGCCGACGCCGCCGACCATGAAGCCGACGGTCGACAGCAGGAACATCACCGCCAGCGTCGCGAACACGATGTCGTCGAACGACTTGATCAGCGTGTCCGCGGTGCCGATCTCGAAGTTGTTGTCCTCGTTCCAGCGCACCTTGCGCTGCCGCCGCAGCACGTGCGTGATCTCGTCGATCGCCGCGGTCATCTCGCCGGTGCGCGCGCGCGCCGCGAGGAAGTGGTCGTCCTCCCACGGGTAGAAGCGGCGCATCGTCCAGTACGGGGCGAGGAACAGCGTGTCCTCCTCGTTCTGCTGGCCGAACGGCCCCTCCTTCCGTTTCTCGAGCGTGCCGACGACGGTGTACTTGCGACCGTCGAGCAGGATCTCCTTGCCGACGCCGCCGCCCGAAGGGAACAGCGCCTGCGCCGACGCGAAGCCGAGCACGACCACCGGCACGCGGTGCTGGTTCTCCTGTTCAGTGAAGAAGCGGCCCTCGACGAGCACCCGGTTCGCGACCTCGACGTTGTCGGGGAACACGCCGCGCAGCCGCGGTGAATCGACGCTCTCGCCGCGGTACGACGCGCGCGTCAGGAACGTCGGCACCTGGATCCCGGGCGACACGATCTCGACCGACGGGCAGCGGTCGCGGATCGCCCAGGCGTCGCGCAGCGACAGCTCCTTGCGCCGGCGCATCTCGCGCGACATCGGGCCGAGCTGCACGAACGGCATCCGGTAGATGTAGATGTTGTTGGTGCCGAACTGCTCGACCTGGTCGACCACCGACTGCCGGAAGCCGTTGAGCACCGACGCCACGGTGACCACCAGCAGCACCCCGATGAAGATGCCGAGCACCGTCAGGAACGAGCGGAAGCGGTTGGCGGCGAGCGTCTCGAAGGCGAGGCGCACGTTCTCGAACGCAGCTTGCAGCGCAGCCCGCATCGTTCACTCCGTGCGCAGCGCCTCGATCGGGTCGAGGCGGGCGGCGCGGCGCGCCGGGTGGATGCCGAAGAACACGCCGATCGCCGAGCAGATCAGGAACGCCGCTGGCGGCGCCCAGGCGGGGAAACGCGCCGGCAGCGGTGTGTTGGCAGCCAGCAGCTCCGAAGCACCCGCGGCGATCAGGATGCCGATCGCGCCGCCGGCGCACGACAGCAGCACCGACTCGATCAGGAACTGCTGCACGATGTCGCGTTGCCGCGCGCCGACCGCCTTGCGCACGCCGATCTCGCGCGTCCGTTCGACGACGCTGACCAGCATGATGTTCATGATCACGATGCCGCCGACGATCAGCGAGATGCCGACCACGAACAGCGCGACGCTGAAGATCGTCGCGGTCAGGTTGCGCCACAGGTCGTTGATGCCCTCGGCGGTCACCATGTCGAAGTCGTCGGGCTTGCCGGGCCGCAGGTGGTGCCGCGCCCGCAGCACCGCGCGCACCTCGTCCATCGCGTCCACCATGCGCGCGCTGTCGGCGGCCTGCACGCTGATGTTGATCGAGCGGTGCGCGCCGTAGAGCTTGCGGTGCAGGCTGCCGGGGATCTTGACGAAGTTGTCCTGCGAGAAGCCGAGGAAGCTGCCCTTCTTCGCGGCGACGCCGACGATGCGCAGTTCCTGGCCGCGCACGCGCAGCTCCTTGCCGATCGGATCGACGCCGGGGAACAGCCGCTCCTGCACGTCGTGGCCGATGAACGCGACCGGGGCGGCGGCGTCGAACTCGTGCTGCAGCAGGATGCGGCCCTCGGCGACGTCGTACGGTTCGATCTCGAGGATCGATGGCGTGATGCCGCCGATGTCGGTGCCGCGCAGCTCGTGCGGGCCGCGCTTCAGGTCGGCGCTGCCGTGCACCTCCCACGCGACCTCGGCCGCCGACGGGCAGCGTTCGGCGAGTGCCTTGGCGTCGGCCGGCCACAGCCGCTTGTTCTTGCGAATCGCGTCGAGGAACTCGGCGCGGTTGGTGCGCAGGCCGAAACGCTGCACCGTGAACACGCCGGTGCCGAGGTTGGACAGCTTCTCGCTGACGTACAGGTTGAGCCCCTGGATCACCGCCGCGGTGGCGATGATCGCGGCGATGCCGATGATGACGCCGAGCAGCGTCAGGAACGAGCGCAGCCGGTTGGCCCAGATCGACTCGACCGCCAGCCGCGTCGCCTCGACGACGTTCACGACCCGGCCGCTCCCACCCGCACGCGCCGCTCGTCGCTGGCGATGCGGCCGTCGCGGATCGTGACCACGCGGTGCGCGTGGTCGGCGATCTCGCGTTCGTGGGTGACGACGACGATCGTGTTGCCGCGCGCGTGCAGGTCGTCGAACAGCGCCATGATCTCGTCGGACGTCTTGCTGTCGAGGTTGCCGGTCGGCTCGTCGGCGAGCAGCAGCGCCGGCCGCGTGACCAGCGCCCGCGCGATCGACACCCGTTGCCGCTGGCCGCCGGACAGCTGGTTCGGCCGGTGGTCCATGCGGTCGCCGAGGTCGACCTCGCGCAGCACCTGCTCGGCGCGCGCGCGCCGTTCCACTGGCGGCACGCCGCCGTAGATCAGCGGCAGCTCGACGTTGCGCAGCGCGTTGGCGCGGGCGAGCAGGTTGAAGGTCTGGAAGACGAATCCGATCTCCTGGTTGCGGATGCGCGCCAGGTCGTCGCCGCTCAACTGCGCGACCGGCTTGCCGTTCAGCCAGTACTCGCCGCTGGTCGGCGTGTCGAGGCAGCCGATCAGGTTCATCAACGTCGTCTTGCCGGATCCCGATGGCCCCATGATCGCGACGTACTCGCCGCGCGCGATCGTCAGGTCGACGCCGCGCAGCGCGTGCACGGTGGTGCTGCCCATCGCGAACGAACGCGTCAGCGCAGCCGTCCGGATCACCAGGTCGGCGGTCATGGGCCCGCTCAGCGCTTGCGCACGACGCGGTCCATGCCGGTCCGTTTCTCGTCGAGCTTCACGCGGTTCCACTCCTTCAAACTGCGCAGCGCCTGGTACGGCCCGATCACCACTTCGTCGCCGGCGACCAGACCGTCCAGGATCTCGATGTCCATGTCGCCGGTGATGCCGCTCTTGACCGGCCGGAAGCGCGCGCGGCCATCGGTGAACAGGAATACGCCCTCGATCTCCTTCTTGGCGTCGCGCGTGCCGGCCTTCACGAAGTCGGGCAGCTCGTCGCCGGTCGGTTCGGGCGGCGGCACGTAGCTGCCCTGCGCGTCGATCGCGACCTCGCGCGCGGTCAGCGCCTGCAGCGGCACCACCAGGCAGTCGGAACGCGTCGCGGTGACGATCTCGGCGGTCGCGGTGAAGCCGGGGCGCAGGCTGGCGGGCGGCGAGCTCAGGCGCACCACGACCTTGAACTCCTTGCCTTCCTGGTTCTGGTTGTTGCCGCCGGTGTTCTGCTGGATCGGGCTCTGGCCGATCTCGGTGACGACGCCGGGCAGCTTGACGTCGCGCAGCGCATCGACTTCGACCTCGGCGACCGCTCCCAGGCTCACCTGCACGATGTCGGACTCGTCGACGCGGATCTCGGCCTCGACCACCGACATGTCGGCGATCGTCATCAACGTCGCAATCGGGTTGCTCTGGATGCCGGGCACCGCGCGTTCGCCCTTCTCGACGTTCAACTTGGTGATCAGGCCCGACAGCGGCGCCCGCAGCACCGTCTTGCCGACCATGTCGGTCGCGCGCTTCAACCCCGCCTTCACCGAATCCACCCGCCGGCACGCCGCGTCGCGCACCGCCTTGGCGGCGTCGACCCGCGTCGCCGCCGCGGTGATGTTGGCCTCCGCCTGCACGATGCGCGCGTCGTTCCACTCGACGCGCTGGTTGGCGAGCCGCGCCTCCGCCGCCGCCACCTCGAACTCCTCGCTGCCGATCAGCTGCTTCTCGTGCAGCTCCTTCTTGCGCTCGAACGACGCCTTGGCCCGGTCGCGCGAGGTGCGGGCCTGCTCGGCCTCGAGCTTGCTGTTGGCGAGCGCGGTACGTTCCGCCGCCAGGTTGGCCTCGGCAGTCGCGACGCCGACGTCGGCCTGGCGGGCGTCGGCCTCGGAAGCGCCGACCTGCGCCCGCGCCGAGTCCTCCTCGGACTTCAGCTGCAGGTCCTCGAGCCGCAGCAGCACGTCGCCCTGCTTCACCATGTCACCCTCGCGCACGCGCAGCTCGGTGATCACACCCGCGACCTCGGCCTGGATGTCGACGAACTCCTTGGCGCGGATCTCGCCGGTCGCGGCGACCAGCGAGCGCAGCAGCGGCACCTTCTCGGCCTTGGCGGTGACGACCTCGATCGGAGGCTTGGGCTGCAGGGACTGCCAGGTGACGAGGCCACCGATACCGGTGACGAGCACGAGCAGGACGAGGGTCGATCGTTTCATGCCGGGGAGCAGGAGCCGGGCGCGCGGGCCGCAAGGTGGCCGATCGCCTGACAGAACCGCCGGCGCCGGCGCGAATTGCCGGCGACCCGGACGCGCCGTCGCATGATGCGGGGCCAGGCTCGGTCTGCCAAGGAACGAGCCCTCGCCGGGACGAAGTTCCCTGCTCCCAGCGAGCCTCCGGCAACGTGCCTAACGTCGAGCCCCCTGCAGGAACTGGACGGGGAGGATCTCGGGGTTGCGCGGGTCGTGGGTCGCCACTGCGCCGCCATAGCTCGAACTGGCCCGCGCGCGGGCCGCCCACTGGCCGCCGCCCGGCCCGAGCAGTTCGACCGCGTCGATCTCGTTCCAGCCCGGCGTTCGGTCGGTATCCAGCACCAGCCGCAGCGAGCGCACCGCGAACGCCGTCAACGGGAACGTGATCACCAACGGCCCATCGGCACCCGCCGCGGTGCCGCGCCACAGCGTGACCCAGCCGCCATCGGTCCCGCGCGCCGCGACCTCGGCGACCGCGCCCGGCGCGTTGACCTCGAAGATGCGCACGCCGTTCGCCCGCATCGGCGTCGCGTACGTGAGTTGCAGCCACTGGCGCCCCATCTCCGGGCTCTTCGGCGCCCAGGCGTTCGGGTCGTCGCGCGTGCGGTCGGCGTCAGGCGGCCCGATCGCCTGCTGCGCACTCCAACCCTGGGAAGCCGCCGCGGCGCCGGCCCCCCCGAGGGCTGCCAGTACCTGCGCGTCGGTCTCCACCTCGCGCCAGCGGGTCACGAACGGATCGAACTCCGGCTCGTCGAACTCGCCGACCTTGCGCGCGGCCTCGAGTCGCACGACCTGCACGCCGCCCGCTGCAGCACGCAGTAGTTCGAGCGCGGCCGCCACGTCGCTGCCACCGAGGTGCCGCACCAAGAGCAGCCGCAGGCCATCGTCGGCGGCCGCCAGGAACAGCCGCAGCAGCGCCGCGTTCGCCGCGTCGCCACCGAGTTCGGCCAGCAGCGCGATCGCGCGTTCGCGCACCGCCCCGGCCAGCGCCGGGATCGCGGCCTCGAGCCCGGGCAGCGCATTCGCCGAACCCAGTGCCGCCAGAACCTGCAGCGCGCGCAGCGCCAACGGCTCCGG
>JBASWX010000817.1:0-4936 GCA_049276695.1 Planctomycetota bacterium | reverse complement strand
CGATCGGCGGTTCCGCCGCGCGCCAGTCTCCGTCCGCCCCCGCCAGGCGGTGCACCGTCGCCGCGTAGCCACCGGCGACCGGCCGCAACTCGATCGCGATCGCGAAGTCGCGACCGAGTTCGCAGCGCACGCCGGTGCGTTCGAGCGGGGCTCCACCCTCGCCGGTGGAATGGCCCTCGGGCAGCAGGCAGCCCGCCAGTTCGAACTGCACCCACGGCAGCGCCCGGCGTCTGGTCGCCAGCCCCGTGCCGGAGCTCACCATGACGGCGCGCGTGAGCTCGTCGCGCCCGCACTCGCCGTCGCCCTGCCACGCCGCGAACGGTTCGTCGCCATCGTCGAACAACGGGAACGTCGCCCACGCCACCGCGGGCGGCTCGGTCGGCGCGGCCTCGACCGCAGTGGTGTCGCCAGGCGGCAGCGTCGCGCACAGCAGGCCGACGAATGCGATCGCCACGGCCGATGCCCCGAGGAGAACGCGCCGCCGCCGGGCCGGGCGGACCGCACGCGCCGGGGCAGAGGCACGCGCGCCCGGGCCGGTCGGTGGTTGGGATTGGCGCGCGGGCACGGGCATGGTTCGCGAGAGGGCCGCCGGATGACCGGCAACGCGCCGACCCCGCACGACGGGCGGATGATAGCAACGGCGAACGCTTCGGCGGCGCGCGTGCGCGGCCCGGCCGCCGTGCCCCGGCACGCGGTAGCATGGCTGCCGCCCTGGAGGTCCCATGCAGCGCTCTCTCGCCGTCGTGTTCGCCGCCGCTGTTGTCGTTCCCGCGACCGCACAGAGCAGCTGCCCGGGTGCCGGCGTCACCGTCGCCGCGCGCGGCGGCCGGCTCGGCGATGTCTGGCGCGTCGATTGCGTCGGCGGGCCGTCGGCGATCGGCGTGGTCGGGCTCGACCTCTATCCGGGCCCGACGCCGACGCCGATCGGACCGCTGTGCCTTGGCCTGTCGGGCAACCTGCAGCTGTTCGCGTTCCTGTTCGATGCTTCGGGTGCCGGTGCCGTCACCGGCGTGCTGCCAGCCGCCGCCGCGTTCGCCGGCATCGAAGTGTTCGCGACCGCGATCTCGTTCGACCCGGCGCAGCCCGGCGGCATCGGCCGCGGCAACGGCGCCTCGTTCGTGCTGCGCGAGCCGCACTTCTGGTTCGTGCACCCTGGCAGTTCGACGCCGTTCGGCACGATCCCCGGCGCGATCGCGCAGACCAACGCGATCTCGGACAGCGTCGGCTTCGCGCAGACCCTGACGACGTCGGTGATCGACGCGGCCAGCGTGCCCGAACGAGGCTGGCTCACGATGCTGCTCGGCAACGGGCAGCTCGTCGCGTACGACGGCGTCGCGGCGACGCCGGTGTTCAGCACGCCGCTCTTGGGAACGGCGGCCGGTGCGCAGCGCATCCTGAACGTGCCCGGTGCCGACCTGCTGCTGCTGCTCGCGCCGGGCACGCCGCCGAGTCCGTTCGGCGGCGGCACGCCGGGTTCGATCCACTACGCGGTGCTGCCCGGCGGCACGATCCCGTTGAGCGTGCCGCTCGCGTCGGGCAATCCCGACGCGATGCTGGCGGTGCCCGGCTCGTCGCTGGTGTTCCTGCGCCAGAGCAACGGCGTGGTGCCGTTCGACCACGGCTCGGTGACGCTGCTGCCGCTGATCCCGCTGCCGTCGGGCTTCGGCGGCCTGGTCGATTGGAAGATCGCGAACGGCCAGCTCTACGTGCTGCACGGTGGATCGGCGGGCGGACCGTTCGGTGGTGCTTCGCCGGCGGCGATCTCGGTGGTCGACATCGCGACGCTGTCGTACGGGTTCACGCAGCAGCTGGCGATGGCGGCCCCGGTGCAGCTGCTGCGCGCCGGGCCCGGCTCGCTCGGGCCGGCGCTGTGGGTCTACGGCACGACCGCGGGCGCGCTCGCCGAGTTCGCGCAAGGAACGCTGACTCCGGCCGCGACGATCCTGGTCGGGTCGGGCATCACTGCGATGGAACTGTCGGCGCTCGGCACGCAGTGGCTGCTGATCTGTGCTGGCGGCGGCTGCGGCAGCCCGACGCTGCTGCAGCTGCTGCCCGGCACCACGACCGTGACGCCGCTCGCGGCACTGTCGGCGCCGCAGTCGGCGCTCGCGATCTCGCCGTCGGCGAGTTACGGCAAGGCCTGCCTCGCACTCGGCACCAACGTCGCGGCACCGTTCGGCACCGACCCGTTCACCGCACTCGGTTCGATCGTGCTGCCGAGCGCATCGTCGTTCTGGCGCATCGTGCCCGACTGATCGCCGGCACGGGCGCTGCGGTCAGCGCCGCACGTCGAACGCCGCGTCGTGGCGGGTCGCCGGCAGCTCGGTGACGCCGACCGTGTCGACCCGCGACCACGGCGAACCCTCGTGCAACCAGGCCACGAACGCCGCCACCGCGGCGGGTTCACCCTCGGCTTCGCCGATGACGGCACCGTCGGCGCGGTTCTGCACGAAGCCGACCACGCCGAGTCGAGCTGCGGCGGAGCGGGTGTGGGCGCGGAACGCGACGCCCTGCACGCGGCCCTGCACGACGAAGTGGATGCGGCGCATCGCCCTCATCTTGCCAGCCCGCGGGTGCACGGTCCCGGCAAGAGGCGACGGTTCGCCGCCCGGACGCCCGGCGCATGGCATGGCGCGCCTGCCCCACGGCCGCCGCCGGCGCCATAGAATGCCGGCCCCGCGGCTTGCCCCCGCGGACCTCCTCTCCCATGCACCCGACCTGGTTCGGCAGCTTCGCGCTGTTCCTGCTCTCCTCCGTCCCGCTGCGTGCGCAAGTCGGCAACGAGACGATCTTCATCGGCACCTCGACCAGCGGCTCCACCGACAACCACTCGTTCGTGGCGTCGGGTGCCGGCGCGATCCTGTCGGCCGGGCCGTCGTCGTTCACCGACAACGTCACCGACGCGGTGTGGGCCGACACGGGCCGCAACCTGTACTGCGGGCAGTCGCTGCAGAACCGGGTGTCGCGCGCGGCGTGGGATGGCAGCACGCCGACCTGGTCGACGTTCTACGCCGCGCCCGGTGCGTGCTACGGGATTGGCTACGACGTGACCCGCCGCCGGCTCTGGGTGTTGACCGGTGCGTCGACGGCCTCGCGCCAGCTGCACTGCCTGGATGCCGATCCGAACAGCGTCACCTACGGCAGCTACGTCACCCAGACGGTGATGGCGGGTGCCTCGCGCGAACGCTGGGCGTTGTCGCCGTCCGGCAACCTCGCCGCGGTGCCGCACGTGTTCCTGCAGGGCGGACTGTTCGAACTCGTCGACCTCGACCCCGCGAGCCCGACGTACCTGCAGACGATCGTGTCGACGCCGATTCCCGGTGCTTCGGCCGGGTTCTCGTTCGCCGCCGCGTGCCAGATCTCGATGGACGACCTCTACGTCTACGTGCTGTATGCCGGTCTCGGCACCGGGGGACTCGCGGTCTACGAACGCCCCACCGCGAGCTGGCTCGACTTCGGCGCCGCGGCCGGCCAGCAGGACCTGGCGATGCCGATGGCGGTGCCGAACAGCCTGGCGCTGTCACCCGACCGGTCGTTCGCGCTGGCCGCCGGCAGCGGCACAGTCGCGCGCATCGACTTCGACTACGCGACGCCCGCGAACACTGCGACGACGGTGTTCGCCGGGCTGACCGTGCCGAACGTCAACGGCCTGTCGCTGTCGCCCGATGGCCTGCGCGGCTGCGTGACGTCGACGCCCGCGTCGGTGTCGCCGCCCGGGACGTTGGTGGTCTTCGATGCGTTCACCGGTGCCACGCTGCAGTCGGTGGCGCTCGGCAACATGTGGAACATCTACACCACGGCGTGGCAGGACGCGTCGCCGACCGCGACCTACGTGCCGTTCGGCGTCGGCTGCTCGGGAACGCTCGGCGCCCCGACGCTCGCGGCGCAGGCCGGCTCGCGGCCCGCGCTCGGCTCGACGTTCACGGCGGTCGCCGGCGGCCTGCCGCTGAACCTCGCGGTGCTGCAGCTCGGGCTGTCGAACACGCTGATGGGCGGCATCGTGCCGCTGCCGTTCCCGCTCGCGGCGATCGGCATGCCGGGCTGCTTCCTGCTGGTCGACCCGGTGGTGTCGCTCGTGCTGTCCGGCGCCGGCAACTCGGCGACGTGGAGCTGGCCGGTGCCGGGCACGCCGTCGCTGTTCGGCGCGCAGTTCTTCAGCCAGGCGTTCCCGCTCGATCCACCCGCCAACAGCCTCGGCTTCTCGGCGAGCAACGGCGCGGTCGGCACGCTCGGCTTCTGAGTCAGAGCGGCGCCGGGCATCGGCGCCGCACGCCGGCTAACGTGGTGGGGATGCGGTTCGTGCCAGCGGTCGAAGCCATCGGCCTCGTGCGTTCTGGGCAGCGGGTCTTCGTGCACGGCGGCGCGGCGACGCCGGCGGTGCTGCTGGCGGCGTTGGCGCAGCGTGCGACCGGGCTGCGCGGCGTCGAATTGGTGCACCTGCACACCGAGGGCGAAGCGCCGTGCGCCGCGCCGGGCCTCGCGGCGAGCTTCCACGTCAACGGCCTGTTCCTCGGCGCCAACCTGCGCGACGCGGTCGCCCGCGGCGATGCCGACTACGTGCCGGCCTTCCTCAGCGAGATGCCGGCGCTGTTCCGCGAACGCGTGCTGCCGCTCGACGTCGCGCTGGTGCACGTGTCACCGCCCGACCGGCACGGCTACTGTTCGCTCGGCGTCTCGGTCGACATCGCCCGCGCCGCCGTCGACTCGGCCGCCGTGGTGATCGCGCAGGTCAATGCACGGATGCCCCGGACGCACGGTGACGGTCTCGTGCACCACCGCCGGTTCGCCGCCGCGGTGCAGGTCGATGCCGAACTGCCGGCGCATCCACCGACCGCGATCGGTGAGATCGAGCAGGCGATCGGCCGGCACTGCGCGAACCTGGTCGAGGACGGCGCGACGCTGCAGATGGGCATCGGCGCGATCCCCGATGCGGTGC
>JBASWX010000816.1:0-5723 GCA_049276695.1 Planctomycetota bacterium | reverse complement strand
GCGCGCCCGTGGCGGGCTCGACTGCCCCGGCAACGTCGCCGGTCGGCACCGGCGCCACGCTGAGCGCCTGGTCGCGCGGCCACCACAGCCACGCGGCGAGTCCCGCGGCGAAAACGAACACGGCGGCAGCGAGGCGGTGCATGCGAACCTCCGCGCGGATGGTATCGAGTCCGGCTGCTTCCATCGCCGCCGATGTGGGCGCGGGCGACGGCGTGCGGTAGGCTGCCGCTGCGCAATGGACGAACCGAGCCTGCACGAGTCGTTCGCCCCGGCGAGCCCCGGCCGGATGACGCTGGCACCCGGCGAACTGCACGTGTGGGCGGTACCGCTGCACGGCGATCCGGAACCGTGGGGCAAGCTGCTGTCGGCCCCAGAACAGCAGCGGCTGCAGCGCTTCCATTTCGCCGACCACCGCCGGCGCTACCAGATCGGCCATGGTGCCTTGCGCACGATCCTCGGGGGCTACCTGGACACCGACGCCGGCGCGATCGAGTTCCTGCAGGGCCCGAAGGGCAAGCCGTACCTGGCCGCTGCCGGGCCGTTCTTCAACCTCTCGCACAGCGGCAAGCTGGCGCTGATCGGGATCGCCAGCGTCGAGCTCGGCATCGACGTCGAGAAGGTGCGCCACCTCGAGAGCCTGACCGCGATCGCGCAGAAGCACTTCTCGCCGACCGAGTACGCGGCACTCGACGCCCTGACCGGACCGGCGCGCGAGCTGGCGTTCTACCGCTGCTGGACCCGCAAGGAGGCGTACATCAAGGCGCTGGGCGAGGGCCTGTCGATGCCGCTCGACACCTTCGACGTGACGCTGACCGAAGCGCCGCGGCTGCTCGCGTGCCGCGATGGCCGCAGCGATCCGGCGGCGTGGGCGCTGCTCGACGTGTCGCCGGCCCCGGACTACGTCGCCGCAGCCGCCGTGCACCATGCCGCAGCGAAGGTGCGCACCTTCCGGCTCGCGGGCGCAGCACCCGGCGCGGCCGGCTGATCACTGCACGTCGATCACGGTCGGCGTGCTGAGTTCGAAGCCGCTGCCGCCCAGGCCGACGCTCTGGTAGAGCACCTTGCCGGTCCACAGCGGCGGGATGCCGACCATCGGGAAGCTGGCGAAGCCGGTCGGCGCCGGCACGAATGCGTGGCTGAACAGCGAGGGCGTGTAGAGGTCGGGGAAGCAGAAGGCGGAGAACGTCGGCGCCACCGTGATCGAGCCGGGAACGGTCGGCGGCACCAGTTCGATGAACACGAAGTTCCACACGAACGGCGAGCCCATCGCGATCGAGGTCGCGCCGAACACCGCGCCGGTGGGGAACACCGCCTGCACGTGCTGCTGCGGCTCGAGCGCGTAGCGGGCGGTGCGCGCGCTGGCGAGCGCGTTGACGTGGCTCGGCACGCCGAGGCCGGGAGTCGGCGGCCGCAGCCCGACCTGGGTGCCGAGCGTCGGGCCGAAGGTGCAGCTGGTGCCGAGGGGGCCGCAAGGGCCGACGAAGATCGTGCCGCCGCCGACCGTGGTCAGCAGGCCGCCGCCCGTCATCGATTCGGTGGCGAAGACCAGGTGCGGGCGCGGCACCACGATTCCTGCGCACGGCGTCGCCGGCGGCGGCGGCGGCACCGGGCTCCAGTCGAGGTCGATCGACTCGAGGTCGATCGCGTTCGGGATGCAGATGCCGAAGCGGTTGGTGATCTGGGCGGCGACGACCAGCGCGTCGATCTGGGCCTCGGTGTAGATCACCATGCCGCTGCCGGGCACCACCGCGGCGACCTGGAAGCCGGGGGTCCATGTCACCGCTCCGCCCGGCACGCAGACGATGTCGCCGTCGCGCAGCAGGAAGGTGCCGCAGGCGTTGGTGACCGTGATGTCGCTGTCGAGCGAGAAGATCACGCCGTAGTTCGGCGACCAGGCGATCGCGTCGACGTCGATCGGGGTCGCCGTCGGCAGGCCGAGGGCCTGGTTGAACTGTTCTTGCCGCATGAAGTACTGGATCGAGCCGTCGCTGGGCGTGTTGACGATGCGGGCGACGTCGCCGGGCCGGAACGGCAGGCCGCTGATGAAGGTGCCCATCGCCGCCGACGGCGACCAGTAGACGCTGCGCGGGTTGATGCCGGCGCCGATCGCGTTGGGCGGCGGCGTGCACAGCGCGTCGATCGCGCCGAACAGGGTCGGGTTCCAGTAGATGGCGTTGCCGTTCTCGTCGCCCGCCATCGTGTGCAGGCAGGTGCGCGGCGTGAACTTCTCCGACGACACGCTGCTGCACGGGCCGCCGAACCACTCGAACTTGGCGACTTCGTTGGGCGCCAGTGCCCCCAGCACGGTGGCGCCGCTGCCGGACAGGGTGTTCTCGGGCTGCGAGAAGGTCAGCAGGAACTCGGGCACCTGCGCGAGGCCGGGGGCGGCGAGGGTCAGGGCGAGCAGACAGCCGGCGACGGGGAAGTGGTTCATGGCGAGGTGGTGGGGCGTGGGTGACTTGCTTCCCAAGGACCACCCGGCGCGCTGCGCACGCAGAATCGCTGCCGCGTCGGGTGCGTCCAGCCCCGGACGACGATCGCGCCGGTCGACGCCGAGCGCCGCCGCTGGCGACCCGCACCGCGCCACCGTTGCGGGAACGCCCGGGGCTCACTACCCTTCCCGCCGACCTCGGGGCGTCCCCGGGTCGTTCCCATTCCGTTCCGCCAGGAGTCCGTTCCCAGATGATGTTGTTGCCGAGGCTTCATGTCAGGCAGGCCTGATTCGCGCCGTCCCCCGATGGCGCAGGATCGTGGCCCGCGCATCAACCACCACATCCGCATCCGCCAGGTCCGCGTCATCGACGAGGACAACAAGCAGCTCGGCATCATGGAGACTGCCGATGCGCTCGCGCTGGCGATCCACAAGCAGCTCGACCTGGTCGAGATTGCGCCGAACCAGCGGCCCCCGGTGTGCCGCATCATGGACTTCGGCAAGTACAAGTACGAGGAGAAGAAGAAGGAGCAGGCCAGCCGTCGCAAGCAGCACCAGGTCCAGATCAAGGAACTGCGCGTGCGGCCCGGCACCGGCGATCACGACCTGCAGGTCAAGATCCGCCAGGCGCGCCAGTTCTTCGCCGACGGCGACAAGGTGCTGGTCTGCTGCCTGTTCCGTGGCCGCCAGATCGCGCACAAGGAAGTCGGCGAGCAGGTGATCCAGGAAGTGGTCAAGGAACTCGCCGACATCGCCAAGGTCGAGGCCGGCATCCGGGTCGAGGGCAAGCGCATGGTGCTGCTGCTCGGCAAGAAGTAGCGCCCGGTACCCCGCCCGCCCGGACCGCGGCGTATGTTCGACACCCCGCTGGCCACCGGCGGGGACCGAGCGATGAACCGCCCCGACTTCGAGGAAGTGTTCGGCGTCAATGCCGCCTGGGCCGACAAGGTGTACGGCGACTACCTGGCGGCGCCGGACTCGGTGCCGGCCGAGTGGCGGGCATGGTTCGAGACCGCGTTGCCGCCCGAGCAGCGCGCGGCCGTGGTTGCGCCGAAGCCGCGGCAGGCTCCCGCGGCGGCGACGCCGACGGTCGGTGGCAGCGACGAGCTGCAGCCGCTGACCGGCGTCGCCGGCCGCATCGTCAAGAACATGGCCGAGAGCCTGGCGGTGCCGACGGCGACGTCGACGCGCGAGATCCCGGTCAAGGTACTCGAGGAGAACCGGCACGCGATCAACCGCCACCAGCAGGGGCTGTTCCTGCCGAAGGTGTCGTTCACGCACCTGATCGGCTTCGCGATGGTGCAGGCGGTCGCGCGGGTGCCGGCGATGGCGGCGCAGTTCGTCGAGCAGGACGGCAAGCCGTTCCGGCGCCTCGGCAAGGCGCTCAACCTCGGCATCGCGGTCGACGTGCCGGGGAAGGACGGCCGCCGCGCGCTGCTGGTGCCGAACGTCAAGGACTGCGGGCCGCGCGACTTCGCGAGCTTCTTCGCCGCGTACAACGAACAGATCGACAAGGCGCGCGCCGGCCGGCTCGGCCCCGACGACTTCGCCGGCACCACCTGCACGCTCACCAACCCGGGCACGATCGGCACCGTCAGCTCGCTGCCGCGGCTGATGAGCGGCCAGAGCTTCATCCTGGCGACCGGCGCGATCGCGGTGCCGGCGGCCTACCAGGGCGCAGCGCCGGCGACGCTGACCGAGCTCGGCATCTCGCGCACGATGGTGCTGACCAGCACCTACGACCACCGCGTGATCCAGGGGGCGGAGTCGGGCGCGTTCCTCGACTGGATGCACCGGCTGCTGCTCGGCGAAGAGGGCTTCTACGAGGGCGTGTTCCGTTCGCTGAAGGTGCCGTACCGGCCGGTCGCCAACGCGGTCGACCGCCGGCCGCCGCTCGGCTCGAGCCTGCGCGAGACCGACAACCTCGAACGCGCCGCGGGGCTGATGACCTACATCCGCAGCTACCGCGTGCGCGGCCACGTGCTCGCCGACCTCGACCCGCTGCGCTTTCAGCCGAAGGACTGGCCCGAGCTCGACATGTCGACCTACGGGCTCACTCTCTGGGACAAGGAGCGCACGTTCTTCAGCGACGGCGTGACGAAGAAGCCGTTCGCGACGCTGCGCGAGATCCAGGAGACGCTGCACCTGACGTACTGCCGGCACGTCGGCGCCGAGTTCATGCACATCGCCGACCGCGATCAGCGCACCTGGCTGCGCGAACGCATGGAAGGCAACCGCAACGAGGAGCCGCTGAGCCCGGCCGTGCAACTGCGCATCCTCGACCGGCTGGTCGAGGCCGAGGCGTTCGAGCAGTTCCTGCACACGCGCTTCGTCGGCCACAAGCGCTTCTCGCTGGAAGGCGGCGACACGCTGATCCCGGTGCTCGACGCACTGCTCGAACGCACCGGCGAACTCGGCGGCAGACGCGTCGTGCTCGGCATGGCGCACCGCGGGCGGCTGAACGTGCTGGCGCACCTGCTGCAGAAGCCGCTGGCGAAGATCTTCGGCGAGTTCGAGGGCTTCCTCGATCCGGCGATGGCGCAGGGTTCCGGCGACGTCAAGTACCACCTCGGGGCCACCGCCGAGCACACGACCAGCGGCGGGGCCGCGATCACGGTCGAACTCGCGTGCAACCCGAGCCACCTGGAAGCAGTCGATCCGGTGGTCGAAGGCATGGCGCGGGCGCGCCAGGACCAGCTCGGCAGCGATCCCGGGCACGCGGGCTGGACCGCGGTGCTGCCGGTGCTGGTGCACGGCGACGCCGCGTTCGCCGGCCAGGGTGTCGTGTTCGAGACGATGCAGATGTCGCAGCTGCACGGCTACCGGACCGGCGGCACCGTGCACATCGTCGTCAACAACCAGATCGGCTACACGACCTCGCCGCAGGACTCGCGCAGCACCCCGTTCTGCACCGACGTCGCGAAGGGCGTCCAGGCGCCCGTGTTCCACGTCAACGGCGACGATCCGCTGGCGGCGGTGCGCATGATCCGGCTGGCGCTCGACTATCGGGAGCGCTTCCACGCCGACGTGGTGCTCGACCTGGTCTGCTACCGGCGGCACGGCCACAACGAGGGCGACGAGCCGAGCTTCACCCAGCCGCTGCTGTACCGGCAGATCGAGCAGCACGCGACGGTGCGCGCGACCTACCAGCAGTTCCTGATCCGCGCCGGCGTGCTGCAGCGCGACGACCTCGCCGCCTACGACGCGCGGGTGCAGCAGCAATTGAAGCAGGCGCTCGACCAGGTGCGCGCCGGGTCGCCGCCGGAGGTGGCGCTCGAGCCGGAGCCGGCGG
>JBASWX010000815.1:0-6916 GCA_049276695.1 Planctomycetota bacterium | reverse complement strand
CCCCCACCGTCGCGCGGCTGCGACCGGCGCGCCACGCCCGGCCGCCGGCATCGAGGGCGGCGGTAGCACGGACCTCGCCTGGCATCACGGTGCCGGAGGCGCGAAGAAGCTCCGACTCTCCTTGGTTGCCGCGGCATCGAGCACGCCGTCGAGCGTGGCGAGGGGCGCCTGTTCGCGGATCGCGAGATCCAGGTAGATCGCGTCGTAGACCGACAGTTGGTGGCGGCGGGCGATGGGCAAGGCCTGGTCGAATGCCGTCGTCGCACCAGCGACGTCGATGTCGATGTCGAAGTCCTCCAGGTGACGGAGCACCTTGCCCACGAACGCGGCGTCGATCCGACGCTGACGCTCCTTGACCAGGAGCACGTTGGCGACCTCCGCTTGCCAGATGGCCGGCACCAGGGCGCGCGCCTTCGTCAATGCAGTGAACAGCCTGCCGACCCGCTCGAAGGGTGCGTCTCCCAGCGCCCAGCCGAGCACCACCGAGGCGTCGACGACGATTCGTTCGGTCACCGACGACCCTCGGCAATGCCGGCTTTGATCTCCTCGATGGTGAGTGCGGGGCCGCTGCGCAGGAACTGATCGCGCAGGGACAACAAGCCGTCGATCGCCCGCTGCACGCGCTTCGCATCGACCTCCGCGGCGAACGGGGCCAGCTTGGCGATGGGGAGACCGTGGCGAGTGATCACGATGACCTCGCCGCCTTCGACGCGATCGAGCAGTTCGCTCAGCCGGGTCTTGGCATCGAAGGCGCCGATGGTGCTGGTTGCTCTCGCTTTCATCGCTGGGTCCGGTCGTTCATCGGCGCGGGTCCGCCGTGAATCAACCAGTTCAACCAGTATGGCCGACGCGCCCTTGGTGGGTGGCTGGCTCAGGAGGCTCAGGCCAGATGCGCACTATATCGCATGCCCACGTGGGCCACCTGCGCTATGCTGCTTGCCGGCGTCGGCCGAACTCGGCACACTGCTCGCCCCCAAGAGGCTCAACTCGCGCGCGGCATGACCGACTTCCACCGACACCCGAGCAGCTACCACCATTGGCAGCTGCAGATCGACGGCGACATCGCGCAACTGCGCATGAACGTCGACCCGGCGCACCCCTTCAAGCCCGGCTACGAACTGAAGCTGAACAGCTACGACCTCGGCGTCGACATGGAACTCGCCGACGCGATCTCGAGGCTGCGCTTCGAACACCCGCAGGTCAAGGTCGTGATCGTCGGCAGCGCGCAGGAGCGCGCGTTCTGCGCCGGCGCCAACATCATGATGCTGGGCGAGAGCACGCATCCGTTCAAAGTGAACTTCTGCAAGTTCACCAACGAGACGCGGCTGTCGCTCGAGGACGCGAGCCAGCACAGCGGGTTGAAGTCGCTCTGCGCGGTGAACGCGGCGTGCGCCGGCGGCGGCTACGAGCTGGCGCTGGCGTGCGACGAGATCCACCTGGTCAACGACAACAACTCAGCGGTGTCGCTGCCCGAAGTGCCGCTGCTCGGCGTGCTGCCCGGGACGGGCGGGCTCACCCGGCTGGTCGACAAGCGCCGCATCCGCCGCGACCGCGCCGACGTGTTCTGCACGATGGCCGAGGGGCTGCGCGGCAAGCGCGCGCTGGCGTGGGGCTTCGTCGATGCGATCTGGCCCAAGTCGCAGTTCGGCGAGAAGGTGCTGGCCCGCGCCAAGGAAGTGGCGGCGAAGGCGACCACGAAGGCGACGAAGGGCATCGTGCTCGACCCGATCCACGCCAAGGTCGACGGCGGCAAGTACACCTGGAACCACGTGCAGCTGGAGGTCGATGCCGGCAAGCGCGTCGCAACGCTCACGGTGCACGGGCCGCAGGGTCCACAGCCGAAGAACGGCGCCGACTACGAGAAGGCCGGCTGCTCGGCGTGGGCGCTGCAGTGCTGGCGTGAACTCGACGACGCGCTGCTGCAGCTGCGCTTCGACCACGAACAGGTCGGCGTGCTGGTGCTGAAGACGCGCGGCAGCCGCGACGCGATCCTCGCCGTCGAGAACGACCTGTTCGCCAACCGCACCCACTGGCTGTGCAACGAGATCCTGCGCCAGCAGGCGCGCACGCTGCGCCGCTTCGACCTGATGGCTCGCTCGATGTACGCGATGGTCGACGCGGAGGCCTGCGCCGCCGGCGCGTTCCTCGAACTGACGCTCGCGTGCGACCGCGTCTACGCACTCGACGACGACAAGGTCGCGTTCGCGTTCGGGCCGCTGAGCGACGGCATGCTGCCGATGAGCCACGGTCTCACGCGCCTGCACAACCGCTTCCTCGCACAGCCCGAGCACGGCAAGCGCCTCGCCGCCGAGAAGCCGACGCTGTCCGCCGCCGAAGCCGACGAACAGGGCCTGTGCACGTACCTGCTCGACCCGGTCGACTGGAGCGACGACACCCGCATCGCGATCGAGGAGCGCAGCTCGCTGTCACCGGACGCGCTGACCGGCATGGAGGCGTCGCTGCGCTTCGGCGGCGCCGAGAACTGCGACAGCAAGATCTTCGGCCGCCTCTCCGCCTGGCAGAACTGGATCTTCACGCGCCCGAACGCCACCGGCGACGAGGGCGCCTTGACCCGCTACGGCGCGCCCGAGGGCGCGAAGTTCGACTGGCGCCGCACCTGACCGCTACCGAGAACCCACGATGAGCATCGTCGACCTGGAAGCCAAGATCCCCAACAACGTCGGCCTGCGCGACAACAAGCGGCTGATGCTGGCCCTCGAGAAGTGGCAGCCGAAGTTCCTCGAGTGGTGGGCCAATCTCGGCCCGACCGACTTCAACCAGGACCAGGTCTACCTGCGCACCGCGATCGGCGTCGGCCAGGGCGGCTGGGCGCACTTCGACTACGTGAAGATGCCGGACTACCGCTGGGGCATCTTCCTCGCCGACGGCCCCGCCGACCGCAAGATCCACTTCGGCGACAACCTCGGGCAACCGGCGTGGCAGGAGGTGCCCGGCGAGTTCCGCAACCGGCTGCGGCGGCTGATCGTCACGCAGGGCGACACCGAGCCGGCGTCGGTCGAGCAGCAGCGCATGCTCGGCCACTGCTGCCCGTCGCTGTACGACCTGCGCTCGCTGTTCCAGGTCAACTGCGAGGAAGGGCGGCACCTGTGGGCGATGGTCTACCTGCTGCAGACCCACTTCGGCGCCGACGGCCGCGAAGAGGCCGAGGCGATGCTCGAACGCCACAGCGGCGACCAGGACAACCCGCGCATCCTGCAGGCCTTCAACTACCCGGTCACCAACTGGCTCGACTTCTTCTGCTTCACCGCGTTCATGGACCGCGACGGCAAGTACCAGCTCGCGTCGCTCGCCGAGTCGAGCTTCGACCCGCTGGCGCGCACCACGCAGTTCATGCTCGCCGAGGAGGCCTACCACCTGCAGACCGGCGAGAACGGCGTCGGCCGGATCGTCAAGCGCACCGGCGAACTGATGGCCGCGGGCCAGGATCCGCGCAAGGTCGGCGCCATCCCGCTCGACGTGATCCAGCGTTACGTCAACTTCTGGTTCACCGGCTCGATGGACCTGTTCGGCGGCGAGGACAGCACCAACGCCGCCGAGTCGTTCGCCAACGGCCTGAAGGGTCGCTACCGCGAGAGCGACGGCATCTACAAGGATCCGAAGGCGCTCAACGCGTCGTACACGCTGGAAGTGCCGAACGAGGACGGCAAGCTGGCGAAGCAGGACATCCCGCTGCGGCGCGCGATGAACGCGGTGCTGCTGGACGCCTACATCGCCGACTGCAAGCGCATCGTCGAACGCTGGAACCGCGAGCTCGACAAGCTCGGCGTCAAGGAGCGCATTGCGCTCCCCGACCGCAAGTTCCACCGCTACCAGGGCGTCTACGCCGGCTTCAAGTTCAACCCGGCCGGCGAGCCCATCGACGAGGCGACGTGGACGCACATGCACACGAAGTGGCTGCCGACGCAGGCCGACCGCGACTACGTGAACTCGTGCATGGTCAAGGTCACGGCGCCGGGCAAGTTCGCGAACTACATCGCGCCGCCGGCGCAGGGCGTCAACGACCAGCCGATCGAGTTCGAGTACGTGAAGTTCCACTGAGCCGCGCGCATGACCAACCGACTCTGTTACGTCTGCGAAGGCGGCGACTGCACCGAGAAGGGCAGCGGCGACGTGTTCGATCAGCTGCGCGACCTGATCAAGAGGTTCGATCCGAACGAGGAGCGCATCAAGATCCGCCGCTACCCGTGCTTCGGCGCCTGCGACCAGGGCATCAACTGCACGCTGTATCCCGACCGGATCTTCTACAGCAAGGTGACGCCCGCCGACCTGCCGGAGATCGCTGCGCACATCGAGGGCAAGGGTGAACCGGTGCGGCGGTTGACGGGCAAGTGCCAGCCCGACGTCGAGCAGATCATCTGGGACATGCTCGACAGCCCGTACTGATCAGTCCTGTCGCGGCGCGCTGAACCGCGCGGCTACGGGATGATCGTCGTGGCGAGCGGCGCGCTCCAGGTCTTGATCGTGTACTGGTAGGCCGGGTCGATCGTGATGCCGGCGACGTACGTCGTGAAGCCGATCAGCCACGTCTCGTTCGGGATCAGCAGCACGCTCTGCGCCTGCGCCGAGCCGTTCAACGTCACCCAGGTCGGCGACAGGAACGGGTTGCCGGACAGCGCCATGTCCATCAGGAAGTCGTGGTTCAACGGCAGGTAGCGGTTGAAGCCGAGGTGGATGCCGGGCGCGGTGCCGAGCGACCAGCCGATGAGGCCATCCTTGCCGGCGTCGCCAGGGCTGGTGTAGGTGAATGTCACCGCGGTGCCGATGCTGCCGCTGCCGACCTTGGTCGTGGTCGCCACTGGGCCGGTGGGCTCGAGCATCACGTCGAGTGCCAGTGGGTTGTTCAGGCTCGCCACCGTGACCGGGAACGTGCGGCTGACATGGCCGGCGGCCGCGAAGGTCACGTTCCACGCGCCGACCGGCAGCCACAGACCGTAGCGGCCGTCGCTCGACCGGCTCTTCGTCACCTCACCGTGGTTGAGCACGCTCGGCGTGAACGTGATCGTCGACACCAGCGGGGCCGAGCCCAGCGCCGAGCGCACGTGGCCGCGCACTGCCGCCCGCCAGGTCGTGAACGCACGGCGCACGCCCGGCCAGACGAGCAGTTCCTCGGCGACCGTCACCGCGAACGCCGGCTGGAACGAGCCCACGTCGACCTCGATCAGGTACGACAGCGTGCCGCCCGACGAATAGTGGTCCTCGGGCGCCTCGCCGGAGGCCGACGGGTCGCGTGTGTCGTAGCCCATCGGGGTCCGCAGATCGTCACAGTAGGTCTGCTGGAACGCCTCCATGGTCGGGTTCACGTTCGCACAAGGTGCCCACATGCGCAGCACGTCGCGGCCGGAACTGTGCACGTCGAGATAGATCTCGGGGCGCACCGTCGCGATCAGGTTGCGCATCACCTGCGTCTCAGGTTCGCTGCCGGCCGACGGCCCACGGTAGGTGTCGCTGCTCGGCGACGTCGAGGCGCCGCAGAGGCCCCACAGGAACGGGTAGTTGCGGTTGAGGTCGACACCGAAGCTGGTGCCGTTGTTGCGGCGGTTCTTGCGCCACATGTCGTAGACGTTCCAGACGTGGTTGACGCCGTCGGGATTGACCATCGGTACGAACCACAGTTCGTAGCCGTCGACGGTGGCCTGGATCTGCGGGTCGGTCGCGTAGTCGGCGAGCACGCGCTGCATCGCGCGGATCACCATGTGCGGCGAGTTGAGTTCGCGCGCGTGGTGCTGCGCCGCGAACACGATCGCCGGTTCGTCCTCGCTGGCGGCGACGTTGTCGCTGACCTTCAGCGCGTAGATCGGTCGTCCTTCGTGCGTCAGCACGCCGCCCGGCAACGTGCTCAGGTTGACCTTCTGCGCCCGCGTGGGGTGCAGCGCCACCTGCGCGTCGATCTCCGCTTCGATCTCGGCCACCGTGTAGTAGCTGGCGTCGGGGTCTTCACCGGCGGCGATGCGTTCCGCTTCGACCTCGTGGAACGGCCGGCCGATGCCCACCATCTCCGCCCGCGGCGCGATCGCGAGCAGCAGCCCGGCCTGCGCCTGTTCGACGTCGAGGTCGATCGGACCGGAGGTGAGCGCGCGACCGCAGCACTGGCCGAGAACGTCGAAGTGCTGTTGCAGCAGCAGGCGCTGGCCAGGCGTCGGGTCCTTGACGCGATACCGCAGCGGCGGCAGATCCTGGGCGGCGAGGCCGACTGCGAACGTAATGCAGGCGAGGAGGGTGGTGCGCATGGAACGGGTCGCGTGGGCAGGCGACGAGCCGGCGCATCATCGCCGGGCGAACGCTGCGGGCCTAGTCCCGGGCCACGCCGGATCGCGCCTCGCCACCGGTCGCGGACCGGCGAACCGGCGGTGCCAGCGACCACAAGCATCGGCGCCGACGCGCGACGCCGCCGGCGCGGCGCACCGCAACACCTTGACCAGCAGCACCGCGCGGCCGAGCATCCCGCGTCCCGCGGCGTCGCCATGGCCCAACCTTCCTTCGTCCTGCGGCTGACGCGTGCCGGGCAGCCGCCGACCGAGTTCGAGTTCGCGCAGGAACGGGTCACGGTCGGCCGCGAGGTCGGCGACGTGGCGGTGCACGATCCGGGTTGCTCGTCGCGACACGCCGAGATCCTGTTCGCAACCGGCCAGGTGGTGCTGGTGGACATCGGCAGCACCAACGGCACCTGGCTCGGCAGCCGCCGCATCCAGAGGGAGCACATGGCGCCGGGCGTGCGGTTCACGATCGGCAAGACCACGCTCGAACTCGTGCGCGTGCTCGGCATGGAGGACCAACCGGGCTTCACCGTGGTGATGGGCCCGCCCGGCACCGCGACCGGCAGCGTGACGGTGCCGCCGGGGTCCGCGAAGGGCGCACGCACTGCCACGCCGGTGGCGCGCCGGCGGCTGTTGCTCGC
>JBASWX010000814.1:0-24503 GCA_049276695.1 Planctomycetota bacterium | reverse complement strand
GCCGGCGCCAGCGCCGGCACCACGGCCCGCCCACCGTGGCTGCCGCACCAACAACTCGAGGTGCCGCCGCTGCGCGGCCATCCCCGGGACATCCTGGCGCTCGCCGAACTGATGCTGTCCGAACTGGGCACCCGCCCCGATGGCTCGCCCCGGCTGCTGACCGAGCGCGCCAAACGGCTGCTGGTCACCTGGTCGTGGCCGGGCAACGTGCGCGAACTGCGCCTCGTGCTCGAGTCGGCCGCCGCACAAGCCAGGAACGAGCCGATCGCTCCGCGCCACCTGCCGCCAACCGTCTGTGCCGGGCCTGGCGAAGCCGCCAACCCGGCGATCCCGACGCTCGCTGACGTCGAACGCCAGCACATCGCCGACGTGATGCAGCGCACCGGCGGCAACCGCACCCGCGCGGCGCAGATCCTCGGCATCGCCCCGTCGACTCTGTACGAGAAGCTGAAGGGCGACAAGCCGGCCGGCTGAGCGTTCCGACGCTGCCGGCGCCGTCGGGCAACTGGCTCGGAACGCCCCGAGTCGTCATGATCGCCGCCCCGCGATGCCGGCCAGGATCTACCTCGACAACGCCGCCACCACGCCGCCGCTGCCAGCGGTGGTCGACGCGATGGCACGGGCGCAGGTGGAGTGGTTCGGCAACCCGAGCAGCGCGCACTCGTTCGGCCCGCCCGCGAAGCGAGCACTCGACGACGCGCGCGAGTTCCTGCGCGGCACCGTCGGCGCCGCCCGCGTGGTGCTGACTTCGGGCGGCAGCGAGGCCGACTACCTCGGCATCGTCGGCAGCGCCGCCGCCCGCCCGCCCGGCCGCGTGCTGATGGCGCAGAGCGACCACCCCGCGCTGCTGCAGTGCACGACGCTGCTTGCGCGCCACCGCCACCACGTCAGCACCCTGCCGGTGACCCCGGCCGGCGACCTCGCGCCCGAGATGCTGTTCGAAGCGCTCGGCCAGGACGTGCGCACGGTCGCGTTGATGTACGGCCACAACGAACTCGGCACGCTGTGCCAGCTGCGCGAACTGGTCGAACTGGTGCGCCGGGTCGCGCCGGACGCGCACCTGCACGTCGACCTGGTGCAGACCTACGGCAAGCTGCCGTTCGACCTCGACGACTTCGACGTCGACTCGGTCGCGGTCAGCGGCCACAAGTTCCACGGCCCGCGGGGAGCTGGCTTCCTGGCGCTGTCGAGCACCGCCGAGATCGTGCCGCTACAGCTCGCCGGCGGCCAGGAAGGTGGCCTGCGCGGCGGCACCGAGAACGTCGCCGGCGCGGTCGGCCTCGCGGTCGCCGCCGAAGCCGTGTTCACCCACCAGGCCGCCACCGAGCGGCACACCCGGCAGCTCGCCGACGAGATGTTCGCGACGATCGCGGCGGCGGTGCCGGGGGCGGAACGGCTCGGCGCCGAAGGTCGCCGGCTGCCGCACATCCTGTCGCTGCGCCTGCCCGGCGTCGTCGGCCAGACGCTGGCGCTGCGCTGCGACGCACGCGGCGTCGCGTTCTCGACCGGTTCAGCCTGCCACGCCACCCACGACGACGGCGACCGCCCGCGCGACAAGAAGCCGGCCAACCCTGTGCTGGCGGCGATCGGTCTCGACACCGCCCAGGCGCGCGAGGTGGTGCGCATCTCGTTCAGCGGGCTCACCACCACTGCCGAAGCGCGCACCGCAGCGGACGTCCTCGCCGAGGAAGCGACACGGCTGCTCGATGCTTCCCCGCGCGATCGCTCGAGCGGAACGGCCGGCCGATGACCGACGTCGCCAGCACGCCGGCGATGGCGCAGTACCAGGCGCAGAAGCAGCGCCATCCGGACGCGCTGCTGTTCTTCCGGATGGGCGACTTCTACGAGCTGTTCTTCGACGACGCCAAGGTCGCCAGCAAGGCGCTCGCGCTCACCCTCACCAGCCGCAGCAAGGGCGAGGGCGCGATCCCGATGGCGGGCGTGCCGGTGCGGGCGGTCGAGACCTACCTGCGGCGGCTGGTGCAGATGGGCCACCGCGTCGCGATCTGCGAACAACTGCAGGATCCGAAGGACTGCAAGGGTCTGGTCGACCGCGCCGTCGTGCGGGTGGTGACGCCCGGCACGCTGACCGAGGACAACCTGCTCGACGGCAAGCGCAACAACCACCTCGCCGCGGTGACCGTGCAGCGCGACCGCTGCGGGCTCGCCTGGGTCGACCTGTCGACTGGTTCGTTCCACGTGCACGAGTGCGCCCCCGAACGGCTTGCCGACGAGCTCGCGCGCATCGAGCCCGCCGAACTGCTGCTGCCCGAAGACCTGCGCGGTGGCGAACGCAGCTGGCAACCACCCGACGGGGTGCCGACCACGTTCCGTGCCGCGTACGACTTCGGCGCCGAGACCGCCACGCGCACCGTGCTGGCGTTCTTCAAGGTCGGCACGCTCGCCGGCTTCGGTGTGCAGGACCTGCCGCTCGCGGTCGGCGCCGCCGGTGCCCTGCTGGCGTACCTGCAGGAGACGCAGCTCTGCGCGCTGCCGCACCTGCGCACGCTCGAGGTCTGGCACGACGGCGCGTTCATGCGGCTCGACCGCGCGACGCGCGCGAGCCTCGAACTGGTCGCGACGATGCGGGACGCCGAGGGCACGGCGCTGCTCGCCGTGCTCGACCGCACCAGCACGCCGATGGGCGCCCGGGCCCTGCGTTCGTGGCTGCTGGCGCCGCTCGCGAACGTGCCGGCGATCGCTGCCCGCCAGGACGCGGTCGCCGAACTGCACGACGACGGCGAGCTGCGCACCCTCGTCACCACCCAGCTCAATCAAGCCCCCGACATCGAACGGCTGGCCGCGCGCGCCGCGTTCGCCCGCGCCAACGGCCGCGACCTGGTCGGGCTGCGCCAGTGCCTCGACCGGTTGCCGCCGGTGGTGGCCCGGCTGCGCGAATGCCGGGCCCCCTCACTGCGTGAGCTCGCCGAACGGCTCGATCCGCTGCCCGACCTCGCCGGCGCCATCGCCCGGGCCCTCGTCGACGAACCGCCGATGGCGATCAAGGACGGTGGGCTGATCCGCCCCGGCCACCACGCCGAGCTCGACGAACTGCGCACGCTGGCGCGCGACAGCACCGAGTGGCTCGCGCGCTACCAGCAGCAGCTGGTCGAACGCACCGGCATCGCGAGCCTGAAGGTCGGGTTCAACCGCGTCTTCGGCTACTACATCGAGGTCACGCACGCGCACAGCGAGGTCGCGCTGCCGCCCGAGTTCGTGCGCAAGCAGACGACCAAGAACGCCGAGCGTTACATCACCGCCGAGCTCGGCACCTTCGAGACGCGCGTGCTGAAGGCCGAGGAGAACGGCAAGGCGCTCGAGTACGAACTGTTCGTCGCACTGCGCGCCCAGGTCGCCGCCGCAGTCGACCGGCTGCAGCGCACCGCCGCCGCGATCGCCGAACTCGACGCCTGCGCCGGGCTCGCCACCGTCGCCCGCGAACGCAACTACTGCCGCCCGGTCGTCGACGACTCGACCGCGCTGCGCATCGCCGACGGCCGCCACCCGGTGCTCGAGGCCACCCACGCCGCCGGTTCGTTCGTCGCCAACGACACCGACCTCGATCCGCCCGACCGCCGGCTCGTCGTGCTGACCGGACCCAACATGGCGGGCAAGTCGACCTGGATCCGGCAGAACGCACTGATCGTCGTCATGGCGCAGATCGGCAGCTTCGTGCCGGCGAAGTCGGCGCACGTCGGGCTCGTCGATCGCGTGTTCACGCGCGTCGGCGCCGCCGACGACATCAGCCGCGGCGCGTCGACGTTCATGGTCGAAATGACCGAGACCGCGAACATCCTCAACAACGCGACCGCGCGCAGCCTGGTCGTGCTCGACGAGGTCGGCCGCGGCACCAGCACCTACGACGGGCTGTCGCTCGCCTGGGCGATCGCCGAGGACCTGCACGACCGCGTGCGTTGCCGCGCCCTGTTCGCGACGCACTACCACCAGCTGGTGGACCTCGCCGGCCCCGGCCGCGGCATCGTCAACCAGCGCGTCGCGGTCAAGGAATGGGGCGACCAGATCGTGTTCCTGCACCGCATCGAACCGGGCGGCACCGACCGCAGCTACGGGCTGCACGTCGCCGCGCTCGCCGGCATCCCGAAGCCGGTGCTCGAGCGCGCCAAGATCGTGCTCGCGAAACTCGACGAAGAGGGCGACCAGGTGCGTGAAGCGCTGGTCAGTGCGCGCGACCGGGCGCGGCCGGGGCCGAAGCAGAAGGAACTGTTCGGCCCGCCGCCCGATCCGATCGTCGAGGAGCTTCGCAAGCTGGACCTCGACGCGTTGACGCCACGGCACGCGGCGGAGCTGCTGCGGCAGTGGCAGGAGCGCGCCGGGGGCAAGCAGCCGTGACGACGCGCACCTCGGGCTGTTCGGGTGGGTGATCCGCTCGCTCACTGCACGACGGCGCGGAAGTACGAACTGAACCGCACCGGCGCGCGAGCCCGCTCGAGGACTCCACGAGAGGCCTGACAAGGCTCTCGGCACTCCACGGTGCGCCGCCCGCCAGCTACAACGCCGCGATGCACCCGGCCCGTTCGCTTCGCCACCGCGCGTTCCCGTCCGCTGCAGGAATCATGCTGCTGGCCCTGGCTGCCCCGGGCCACGCCCAACAGCCCTCGCCGGCGGCGCTCGCCTATCTGGAGAAGGCACTCGACTGGGTCGAGAAGTCGGCGATGCAGCGCGACCGGGATTGGCCAGCGTGGCGCCAGCAGGCGATCGCGGCGGCGGGTGCTTCGATGACGCCGGCCGACACCTACGCGGCAATCCGGGAGGCGCTGACCGCGTTGGGCGATCGCAACAGTCAGTTCCTCACCCCCGAGGAGGCGAAAGGGCTCGGCGCCGTACGGGCGGGACGGGCGACCGGACTGCTGGTCCTGCATCCCGAGGCGATCGTCGCGCAGGTCACGCCGGAGAGTCCGGCGCAGCAAGCCGGCGTCCTCGTCGGCGACCGCATTCTCGCGGTCGAGGGCGTCGACCTCGCAGCGGAGTCGGGCGGGCGATTCGCGCGCCTGTTCGGCAACGGCCTGCGCGCCGATGGCTCGACGGCGCCGCTCGCGCTCTCGGTGCAGACCGGCAAGGACGGCCCGCGCACCGTGCGCGTCGACCTTGCGGCCTTCGACGCCAATCCCCCGACGGGAAGCCGGCTCGACGGGGACGTCGGCTACCTCGAACTGCCGGGCCTCGGCGCTGGCCCGCTGGCCAAGACCTATGCCGACATCGCGCAGGACCTGATCAAGACGATAGACAGCGTGCCCGTGCGCGGCTGGATCCTCGATCTGCGGCGCAACACCGGCGGCAACGTGTGGCCGATCCTCGCCGGCATCGGCCCGATCGTCGGCGAGGGCGTGCTCGGTGCGTACGTCAGTGCCAACGGACGCACCGAATGGAGCTATGCCGAGGGCGCGGCCATGATCGGCGGACAGGCTGCAGCCTCGGTGACGTCACCGTACGAGCCCGCGGCGCCATTGCCCCCGGTGGCAGTGCTCACCAGCGGGCTGACGGCCAATGCCGGGGAAGCAGTCGTGGTGGCGTTCCGCGGCCGCGAGCGGAGCCGGACCTTCGGCGCGCCGACGCGGGGCGTGCCGACCGCCAACACGCAGATGCGGCACGACGACGGCGCGCTGCTCGTCGTCACCATCATGCTCTACGTGGATCGCACCGGCCGCACGTACGACGGCAGCATCGCGCCAGACGTTCCGGTCGCGACCGACTGGACGAAGTTCGGCGCGGCCGACGATCCGGTGATCGTGGCCGCGAAACGCTGGCTCGCCGAGCAACCGAAGGCCAACAGTCGCTGAACGAGGAGCGCTCGTCCCCAGGCGGACGCCGCGCCCAGCCGATAGCCTCCCCACGATGTCCGAGGTCACGATCCGCCCGTTCCGCCCCGGCGACGAGCCGGGTCTGCTGGCCGGTCACAACCAGATCTTCCCGCCGCGCTCGCGCGCACACTGGGACTGGAAGTTCCGCGACAACCCGACCGGGCAGGTGCACATCATGGTCGCCGAACACGCGACCGCAGGACTGGTCGGCGCCTACGTGACGCTGCCGGTGCACTTCCTGATCGAGCAGCAGCGGCGCATGGTCGGCCAGTGCGTCGACCTGTGGGTGCTGCCCGAACACCGACGTGCCGGCCCGCGGCCGGGGCTGTTCGTCAACCTCGCCCTCGCCCACTACGAGGCGTGGGGCGGCAAGGGCGAACACCAGACCTCGTTCCACCACGGCTGGCCGATCGCGACCTGGCGCATCGGCCAGAAGTACCTGCGCTACGAGATGGTCCGCGACTGGGACTTCCTGTTCCGCGAGCTGCCGGCGGGCGGCCTGCCGGTGCGCGCGAGCAGTGCAGCGCTGGCGGTCCGGACCGTGGACCGCTTCGGTATCGACGTCGACGCGCTGTGGGCGGAGTTCGCGAAGGCCACGCAGCTCGCCGCCATCCGCGACCGCCGCTACCTGAATTGGCGCTACGCCGACGCGCACGACGCGAAGTACGAACTGGTCGAGTGCCGCGAGACCAACACGGGGAAGTTGCGCGGCATCGCGGTACTCGCGAAGCGCGACTTCGTGATCCCGAACACCTTCTTCGTCGTCGACTGGCTCGCGCCGGCCGACGACCAGGACGCGACGGTGGCGCTGGTCGCGCACGCCGAACGGCGCGCTGCCGCCACCGGTGCCGGGGCGCTGACAACGCTGTTCCAGCACCGCGACCCGCGCTTCCTGCAGTTCCAGCGCCTCGGCTTCCTCGTGTACGGCACGACCTACTTCCAGGTCGTGATCCCGTTCGATCGCCACGAAACCGAGTTCTACAAGGAGCAGTGGTACCACACGCTCGGCGACTCGGACCTGGTCTGACCCCAAGGGCCCGCCGATCGCCGCGCGGCACGTTGCCGGGTCGCAGGCTTGTGCCATCCGCGGCGCCGTTCCCCAGCAACCGATGTGGTCGCTACCGGAACGTGGCGGCGACGATGTCCTGCAGACCATCGGCGAGGATCGCCGCCATCAGGCCCACCGGCCGCAATCACCGGCTCGGCGAGACCGCCGCGGCGGATCGGCATGTCGCCGTTTGCAACGGTCGTTTCGCTTGCCGGGCGGTGTCCGGAGCATGAATGATGGCGTGATGACGACATCCGCGCGCTGCGGTCGCCGGGCCGCCGTGGTTCCGCTGCTCGCAGCGCTCGCGACCACGGCGGTGTTGATGAGCCTCGCCGCTTGTGCCGTCGCGACACCCGCGGAAGCCCCGGCGCGATCGAACACCGCCTCGGCGAACGAACGGCCGCGGCCGCGAGCCGTCGGGGTGCCGTTCGAAGGCACGCCCGGTCCCTGCAACGCCATCACCGATGTGGCAGGTGTGCAGGTCGGACACTGCACGCTGATCGATGGCGAAGGCCCGCGCGCCGTGCGCACGGGGGTCACCGCCGTGTTGCCGCGCGGCACCGCCAACGCGAGCGCAGTCTTCGGCGGGTGGCATGCCCTGAACGGCAACGGCGAGATGACGGGAACGACGTGGCTCGAGGAGGGTGGTGTGCTCGAAGGCCCCGTGATGCTCACCAACACGCACAGTGTCGGCGTCGTTCGCGACGCCGTGACGCGCTGGGCGCTCGCTCACGGCAAGACCGATCCCAGTGGCGAGTACTCGTGGTCGCTGCCGGTGGTCGCGGAGACGTGGGATGGTCGACTGAACGACATCAACGGCTTCCATGTGACGACCGAACACGCGTTCGCGGCGCTCGACAACGCGCGCGGTGGACCCGTCGCCGAAGGCAACGTCGGCGGCGGCACGGGCATGGTCTGCCACGGCTGGAAGGGTGGCATCGGCACGTCGTCGCGGCGCCTCACCGCAAGCGACGGCGGCTTCACGGTCGGCGTGCTCGCGCAATGCAACTACGGCCGCAGGGACCTGCTGCGCGTCGCGGGCATCCCGGTCGGGCAGCAGCTCGTCGACGCGGCGCGCCGCGAGAAGAGCCGTGACGACGGTTCCATCATCGTCGTCATCGCGACCGACGCACCGCTGCTGCCGCACCAGCTGCGCCGGGTCGCGCAACGCGCGACGCTGGGGCTGGCACGCATGGGCAGCACGTCAGGTGACGGCTCCGGCGATCTGTTCGTGGCCTTCTCCGTGGCGAACGCCGAAGCGGCCTACGCCGCCGCGCGCGTGGACGTGACGATGCTGCCGAACGGCATGCTCGACCCGGTGTTCGATGCCACAGTGCAGGCAACCGAGGAAGCGATCGTGAATGCACTGTTCGCTGCGCGCACGATGACCGGCCGCAATGGCAACACGGTCGAGGAACTGCCGATCGACCGCGTGCTGTCGATCCTGCGCGAGCATGGCCGGCTCGTGGCTGCGTTGAGCGTAGGACGTTCGAGCAGCGTCCCGACCGCGCGGGCTGCCGCATCGTCCCCGTACCACCTACCCCGTCAACCCGCTGCGTTCCCCGCTCCCGCCGCGCAGCCACCGAGCGTTCCCTCCCCGAACCCGCCCATCGGACGCACCGCTTCCATGCCGCGACCGCGCCGGTCGATCAGAACCAACCGATCGTGAGCGCCAGCGCATTCGCACTCGTGAGCACCGCGAACGAGTTCGCGGGCAGACCCGTCCTTCGGTCCGGGCGCGGGCTCGACCGTTGTCTTCCCCTTTCCCTGCTCCTGCGGGGCCCCGACCGGCGCGAAGCACTGCGCTACTTGACGGCGTTCGCGCCCAACGCCAGGCGCAGCGCGACCTGGCGCGCAACCTTGCGATCGAGTGGTGCCAGCGACGCATCGGCGTCGATGCGTTCGCGCACGCGGGCGCCGTCGCCGAGGTCGGCGAACAGTGCCGCCACCATCGGCTCCATGCGAGCGACGGCCTCGCGCCGAGCGTTGCGTGCCTGAACCCGCGTGCGCACAGGCGCCGTCTCCCAGATACGCAGCACGTCGTCGTGGCCGCATGAAATCAGCCGCTCGTTGCCGTCCCACACAAACGCCATCACGGTGTCCTCGTGACCACTCAGGCGCGCGACCGGCTCGAACGTCTGCATGTCCCACAAGCGGATGCCGCGGTCGTGGCCGCTGCTCGCGAGGCGCGTGCCGTCCGGACTGAAGGCGAGGGAGTAGACAGCAAGATCGTGACCGCGCAGCTCGGCGATCCGCTCGCCGGTCGCTCGTTCGAACAGGCGGATTCTGGCATCGTTGCCGGCGATCGCCACGACGCGCTCGTCGGGACTCACGGCGAACGTGAGCGCGTGCGGGCACGGAAAGTGACGCAGCTCCCGCAACGACTGCGCATCGACGAGCACCGCGCCGTGGTTCCCGGCCGTGAATTGGGCTGCGAGGATCCACGACCCATCGCGCGACCAATGCAACGAGAACGGCTGCAACGACAGGTTGCCCCGGCGCCGCACCGCTCCCGTCCTGGCGTCGACGATCCGCAATTCCCTGTCCTCGGGGGCGGGGAACATCCCAGTGACGGCGATGGCGAGGTCCTGCGCGGATGGTGCGAGGCCAAGCACTCCGCGCAACATCGCCAACGGCAGTAGAGTGCGAACCCCCGAACGGAGGTGGATCCTGACGACGCCCCGTTGGGAGGCACCGGGAGGGCTGTGCTGCACCATGTAGAGCGAGTCGCTGGCACCATCGACGCACAGATGCTTGCCGACGAGCTCCGGGCCGAGACACTCGGCGACCAGGTCACCGCTGTCCAAGTCCCAGAACTTCAGGCCGTCGCGCTGCCCGCGGAACCCCTCGACTCCGGACGAGACGACGATGCCGAGGTCGGGCACCAAGGCCAGGAACTCGACCGGGGCGCGATGGCCGCGCAGCACCGTGGTCGCCGTCGAGTTGACGTCCCAGTAACACACCGAACCATCGCTCTCGACGCCCGCGACGGTGTGGTTGTCAAAGAACGCCACGCCGTTCGATAGCAGTTTGCTGGTCCCGAAGGTCTCGACGAGCGCGCCTTCGGCGGTCGTGAACACGCGGATCATGCGGTCCAAACACACCGTGGCCAGCAGCCGTTGATCCGGCGAAAACACCGCTCTGTCGACCTGCAGCGGATGTTGGAGCACCCGGCACGACGGCGGCTTCGTGGTGAGGTCCCAGACCCGCGCCGACTGATCGCCGGACGTCGACACCAGTAGCGTGCCGTCGGGCGAGAACACGATGCTCCGCAAGCCGCCGGTGTGGCCCGAGAGCAAGGCGATCGTCTCCATCGTCTGCGGGTCGAACACCCGCACGGGGCCAATGCTGGCTGGGGCAGTCGCCAAGACCTTCCCGTCCGGGGAGAACGCGAACCAGAACGGGACCTGGCCCGGTTCGAGGATCGCACGCACACGGTTGGCCTCCTGCTGCAGCAGATTCGCGCGGCCGACTCCCGCTTCCGCCGCGAACCAACAGGTGTCCCCTGCCGGGCTGCACGCACCGGGCCAGTTCGCCTGCTGGTACCACGGCACGGCCTCCGGAACGTCGACGATGCGTTCTCCTTGCCGGGCGCCAGTGTTCGCGTCGTAGGTCGCCACCTGCAACTGCTGCGGCGCCGTGCCAAGTACGCGGCAACCGTGGAGCCATCGGCCGTCGGCGCTCAAGGTCCAATTGCAAGCGCCCGTCCACTTCGCGAGCCGCTGGCCGGAGTGTCGGTCCCACAGCTCCGCGGTGCCGGGCGTGGCACTCGGATCACCCATGAGGTCGGCCATGGTCGCGATCCAGAACTTCGTACCGCCGGCAACGGGCAGGAGGTCCAGGTTCCAGACGGCTTGCGGCAGCGCAACCTCGCACGCCTCCACTTCGACCGACGTGTCGAGTTGGGCCATCAGCACGCGCCATTCCCAGCCACGCAGTGATGCCGGCGCCGCCTCGAGGAACGCGCGGCCGGCGGCGAACTCCGCTCGCGCGATGGCGTCACCGGCGGCGATCACGTTCGCAGAGTAGGTCTGTCGCAGCGCGCGATCGCGCTCGACGCCGCGTGCCTGCGCCTGCCACACCGTGGCGCCGAGGCCGAGCAGCATCGCCGCGAAGGCAGCCCCGAGGCCGGTTGCCAACCCGCGGTTGCGGCGCACCATCGTCCGCACCCGGTAGGTGATGCTGGCAGGGCGCGCCTGGATCGGCCGGTGCTCGAGGTGGCGACGAATGTCGGCCGCGAAGTCGGCGGCGGTTGCGTAGCGGCGCGCCGGGTCGCGTCCCATCGCCTTGGCGACGATGGTCGCGAGGTCGCCGCGCAGTCGCGCATCGAGACGCGCGAGCGGGGCTGGCGGCTCGTCGGTCAGGATGTGGATCGCTGCAGCGATCGGCAAGCCCGCGACCTCGTGCGGCAGGCGGTTGCTGAGCAGTTCGTACAGCATCACGCCGAGTGAGTAGATGTCGCTGCGGGCGGTGATCGCGTCGGGGTTGCCCGCCAGTTGCTCTGGCGCCATGTACGACAGCGTGCCGATCAGCTCGCCGGCCCGCGTCGCCATCGAAGTGAGGTCGAGTGACGAGTCCTTGGCGCGGGCGACGCCGAAGTCGAGGACCTTCGCGGTGCCGAGTGAATCGACCAGCACGTTGTCGGGCTTCAGGTCGCGGTGCACGACGCCGCGGCCGTGCGCGTGATGCACGCCATCGGCGACCTGGGCAAACAACGCCAACCGCTCTGGCAGGCCCAGCTTCGCGCGCCCAGCATGCGTGCGCAGGTCGACGCCGTCGATCAGCTCCATCACCAGGAAAGGCTGGTCACCGAGCGCGCCGCGGAACGTGCCGCAGGTGAAGATCTGCGCGATGTTGGGATGGTGCAGGCGGCCGAGAACGGCGCCCTCGAGTTCGAAACGGCGCAAGCGCTCGGTGCCCAGCGACGGCTGCATCAGCTTCAGTGCGACGCGGCGGCGCGGGTTGTCCTGTTCGGCTTCGTAGACGACACCCATGCCGCCTTGGCCGATGCGGCGCAGCAGGCGGAAGCCGGCGATGGCGTCGGACGGCACGCCGAGGTCCTGCAGTCCATCGGCGATCGCTTGCAGGTCCAAGCACGCCGCACTGAGCGCGGCTCCACCGACCAACTGGCCAAGTGCGGAGCCATCGCCGTCGTCGGCCTCGGCATTTCGCGCCACCACGTCGAGCAGCGCCGTCAGCTCGGCGGCCATCGCCGCGTCCTCGTCCCGCAGGCGGGCGAGGAACGCCGCACGCTGCTCGCCCGCGAGTGCGCAGGCGTCGCGGTAGAGGTCGTTGAGCCGGCGAAGGCGCGCGAGTTCCATCGTGGGCCAGCCTAACGGAGAATGCCGGGCGACCAGGCGTCCGACGTTGCGGTCACTTCGCCAGCAGTGGCTGAATGGCGGCCTTCAACTGCGTGACCTCGGCGGCCATCGCTTCGAGGCTCTCGACGCGGTGCTTCAGGGCGGTGTTCTCGTTCTTCAATACCGTGTTCTCGGTCTTCAGCGTTTCCACGCGGTGCGCGAGCTCCTGTGTCGCCGACACGTTCAGCATCGAGATGGCGTCGTAGTCGACACTGAGGAAGTCCTTCACTTCGCGGCCGTAGACGAACACTGTTTCGCCGGCGGGCACGAAGTCGGTGCGGAAGGCGCCGTCGCGCACTTCGCGCACTTCGTGAGTGCCTTCTTCGCCTTCGCCGATGAGCCGCACGCGTTCACCAACCTTCAGGTCGGTGGTGAGCGCGACCCAACCGTCCTTGTGCGTGGTGCGTTGGTAGATATCTGGCACGACGTCGGTCGAACGACACAGGTAGTCCGAAATCTCGATGGCGTTCAGCAGTACGAGGTCGCGGTGAGAGTCGGACCGGCCGACGATGTCCTTGATGCGTGCATCGGAGTAGGCTCGCATGATGGTCCCGTGGATCTCGTTCGAGGCTGGAGAGGCAGAACGGGAGCGGGAGAGTCGGGTCATGGGTGAACGCAAGGAAGGGAGGTCACGCGACGTCCGAGGCAACCACGCCTCGTCTGCTCACCCTCAGGTGCGCAAGTGCGCGGCGGCGAGGCCGGACATTTCCCTGGCGAGCCTCGCGAGCAAGTGGTTCATGGCGAGGTTCCTGGGAGGCGGATCGAGGTCGGTCGGGCGCTCCCAGATGCGCAAGCGACGGCCCCACGGCAACTTTGGCCCTCCGGCGCCGTCGATGCCGATCACGTGGCCGTGCACGCACAGGTCAGCGGGGACGTCGGCTGACCCGGGCCCTCGCTCACCGCACCGGCCAGCATTCGCCGATACGCTGGCGGCCAGTCCTCGCTCGCACCTGGCCATGTCGACTTCCCGCGCGCCGTTCTGCCTCGCCCTGCTGCTCGCCGCCTGCGGCACGCCGCCATCGCCGGATCAGGTCGAAACCGGCTTCCCGAATGAGGCCGCGCGATGGCGGCTCGAACGCTACCTCGACGAACGCGGCCGCATTCCGGCGCGCGCCTGGCAGCAGGCGCTGACGCAGCGCGACGCGAACGTCGCCGCATTCGCCGCGCTGCCCGACAACGGCGGCGTGAGTCCGCTGGCGTGGACACAGCGCGGGCCCGACAACGTCGCCGGCCGCACCCGCGCGATCGCGATCGACCCGACCAACCCACAACGCCTCTGGGTCGGCAGCGTCAGCGGCGGCTTGTGGAAGTCGGAGAACGGCGGCAGCACGTGGGCGGGCATCGACGACTGGTGGAGCAACCTCTCGGTCGGCTGCGTCGCACTGGTGCCGACCAATCCGCAGGTGCTGTACGTCGGCACCGGCGAAGGCCACTGGTCGCTCGCCCACCTCGTGCGCAGCTTCTCGCACTTCGTGCGCGGCGCCGGCGTGATGAAGACCACCGACGGTGGCCAGACGTGGACGCAGCTCGCCGCGACCGCGAACTGGCAGCACACGACGCGCATCGCGATCTCGCCGGCCAACCCGAACGTGCTGCTGGCGTCGCGCCGGCCGGGCGGCATCGCGCGCTCGACCGACGGCGGCGCCACCTGGACCGACGTCACGGTCGGCCTCGTCGCCGACCCGTTCTCGTACCAGGTGCTGTTCGATCCGAACGACGCCACGCGCGCGGTCGCGCACCTGGCGCCGGCCAGCGTCGCGACCCACCACGTGATCCGTTCCAGCGATGGCGGCGTCACCTGGCAGTTCGCGGCCAGCGGGCTCGCCAGCGTCGCCGGCGAGTCGTCGCGCATCGAACTCGCGTACGCGAGGGCGACGCCGGGCATGGTCTACGCGGTGACCGGTGCCGGCAGCGGCAAGGTCTGGCGCTCGACCGACCACGGCCAGAACTGGACCCAGCAGACGCCCGCCGGCACCAACCTCGGCCAGTCCTACTACTACTGCGGGCTCTGGGTCGACCCGACCAACAGCAACCTCGTGGTCGCGAGCTCCTTGAGTGCGCGACGCAGCAGCGACGGCGGAGTCACGTTCACCACCATCGCGAACGGTTACATCATGACCGTCGAACCGCACGCCGACGTGCACGCGATCGTCGCCGACCCGAGCTACAACGGCGCCACCAACCGCCGCGTCTACGTCGCGACCGACGGCGGCGTGCACGTCGCCGCCGACATCGCGACGGTGACCACGAGCAGCGGCTGGCAGGACCTCGACGCGACGATGCGGTCGACGCAGTTCTACGGCGCTGCCGGCCACCTGAGCGGCGACCTGCTGGTCGGCGGCACGCAGGACAACGGCACGCTGCGGCTGCTCGGCAGCAACCCGACCGCGAACCTGGTGTTCGGCGGCGACGGCGGTCACGTGCAGATCGATCCGACTGATCCGCAGTACACCTACGGCGAGTACCAGTATCTCGGCGTGCACCGCTCGACCAACGGCGGAACGTCGGCGTCGACGATCACCACCGGCCTGCTCGACGTCGGCGCCGGGCTGTCGAACTTCATCTCGCCGCTGCGCCTCGATCCGAACGACCCGAACCGGCTGTACGCCGGCGGCCGCAGCCTGTGGCGCACCGACGACGCGCGCGCCACCGCGACGTGGCTCGCGACCAAACCCGACGCCGGCAGCCTGATCGCTTCGATCGCGATCACGCCCGGCGTCGCCGACCGCGTGTTCGTCGGCCACAACGACGGTCGCCTCTACCGCAGCACGAACGCCACCGCGCCAGCGCCCACGTGGACCGCGCTGGACGACAACGGGGCCGTGAACCCACTGCCGAACCGCGTGCTCACGCGCCTCATCGTCGACCCGACCAGTCCATCGACCGTCTATGCCTGCTTCGGCGGCTTCGCTACCACCAACGTGTGGCGCTCGACCGACGCCGGCCTCACCTGGCAGGCGATCCCTGGCACGGCCCCGTTCGCGTTGCCGACAGCACCGGTGTTCGGGCTCGCGGTGCACCCCGACGACGGCAACGTGCTCTACGCCGCGACCGAGGTCGGCCTGTTCGCCAGCGACGACGCCGGTGCCCATTGGTCGGCCAGCAACGACGGTCCCGCGAACGTGGTCTGCGAAGAGGTCACGTTCGCGCACGGCACCGGCCCCCGTCGACTGGTGCTGGCGACACTCGGTCGCGGCATCTGGACCGCGCAGGTCACGCAGCCCACGGCGACGCCGTTCGGCACCGCCTGTGTGGGCCACGCCTCGCCGCCGCTGCTCGCGGTCGATCCACTCGCGCCGGCACGGCTCGGCCAGACGATGACGTTCCTCGGCAGCAACCTGGCGTCGGGGCAACCGCTCGCGTGGCTGCTGCTCGGACTGTCGAACGTGACCTGGAGCGGCACGCCGCTGCCGCTGCCGCTCGACGGACTCGGCATGACGGGCTGCGCGCTGCAGACCAGCGTCGAGGTCTCGCCGATGGCAGCCGTGTCCGCGAGCGGAACCGCGGCGTGGGACCTCGCGCTGCCCGGCAACCCGCAACTGCTCGGCAGCTCGCTGTTCGGCCAGATCCTCGGCATCGCTGCGGGCATCAACCCCGCAGGGCTCGTGACCAGTCGGCCGCTCGCAGTGACGACCGGCTGGTGAGCCAAGCCGCGAACGGATGCGCGAACGCCGCCGGGAGCGTCCGTGGTTCCTGCTCGGACCCGCAGCGGTGCCGGGAGCGTCGTGGTCGGCGCCGGTGCCGCTGCCCCCGGACCCGGTGCTCGCCGGCCTGCCGTTCGCCGCGCAGGCGGTGTTCGCGTGGAGTACGCCGATCGACGCCTGGTCGAATGCGGTGTGGCTGCAGCTCGGGTTCTGAACCCGGCGCGAACCCTGCCCGCCGCCGGGCCGTCGCTACTCACCCAATCTGCGGTGGCGCCGCGAACGTTCGGCGGCGACCACCCGCTGCGGGTCGCCTTGGTCAGCGACGGCGTCGTGTCGAAGGCCGTCACACTCGGCTTCCCGCCGATCGTCTCCACGCGCGTCCGGCACTGACCGGCGACAGCCACGCACGCTACGATCCGGTCGGCGCGCGCGGCACGAACGCCACCGCCACCAAAGACGAGCTGTGGGGCCAGGGCCACGTACCCCACGATGTCAAGGCACCGGTGGTGATCGCGCTGCGTCCCGATCGGACGCTGCGCGTGCTGGTCGTCGATGCGGGAGCCCGGCCGGTGGCTGGCGCCCATCTGATGCTCCGCCGCGACGGCGCCAAGGAGGACTTCGTCCGACTCGGTGAGACCGACAAGGCCGGACGACACGATTCGCAGCACTGCCAGCAGTACGCGAGCACGGACGCGGCACCGACGGTGTTACTGCGCGCGAGCTTCGGCGGGGGCGACAGCGCGCAGATGCTCGTCGACGTGATCGCGCCGCCGCCGGAAGTGGTGCTCAAGCTGCCGCCGGGTGGCGTCGTGACGGTCGTGGTGCTGGACGCCGACGGCAAGCCGCTCGAAACAACCTATCTCGGCAACCCGAGCGCGACGATGACGTCGCTCGCCGAACGACCGCAGCCCAACACAGACAGCGGCATTTCCAACCGGGTGAGCAGCAGCCTGCCGCTCGACGCGCACAGCAAGGCGCGGTTCGAGCCGGTCGCGTTCGACCGCTTCGTGATGGCCCAGGTCGGCGGGGTCCTTCGCAGCGAGTTCGTGCCTGGACCAACACCCTCCGAGCCGCACCTGACGATCACGGTTCGCGAAGCCGGAAGCGACACGGTCGTGACCGGCACCCTGCTCGACGCCGCCGGCAACGCCCTCGCCAGCGCTGACTACTTCCTGACCGCCGTGTACCGGAGCGGCATGAGTGGCCAGAACGGCCGCACTGACGCAGCCGGGCGATTCCGGATCGGCTTCGGCCGCATACGCAGCGAGACCGCGGCCCTGTCGTTCGACACCAAGTTCGCGAACCGGGATGCGCCGCTCGCCGCCGAGCTGCCGGTCCGCACACTGACTCCGGGACGCAACGATGTCGGCGAGGTCCGGCTGGCGCCGCACGGTATCCTGCTGCAAGGCAGGGTCGAACTCGCCGCCGGCGGCATCGCATCGCCGCCCCCACTGCAACTGGACGTCGAACGCCAGCTCGACCAGCGCTGGCAGCAGATCTGGAACCTGCAGCCCGAGTGGGACGCCGGCACGGTCACGATCCGCAGCGGAATCGCGAAGGGCACGCCGCTGCGCCTGACGATCCGCGCCGACGGCTTCCTGCCGGTGGCGCCGATCGAGTGCGCCGCCGGCGACACCGGCCTCGTGATTCCCCTGCGCACCGGCGGCTCGGTTCGCGCGACGTTCCTGGTCGACGCGACGCTGCCGATCGCCCGGCTGACGATGCGGCTGCGTGGCAAGAACCAGACTCGCGATCCGCGCGGCGACTTGCTCGAACGCCTGCGCAACACCGCCGGTGCACCGCCGCCGGACGGCCGGTGGTCCGGGAGTGGCAGGGACTGCAGCCTGGCACCTACCGGCTGCAGGCGCTGTGCGCGGGCGTTGCGCAGCCGCTCATGGAACTGGATGGCATCGAAGTCGGCGACGGACCGTGCGCCGACCTTCGCCTCGATGCGATCGACCTGCGCGGCCGCGCCCGCAGCTTCGAGATCCGCGCCACCGGTAGCGACGGCACCGAGATCGCCAGCCGCGAAGCCTTCGTCGTGGTCCGCAGCGCCGGCGACGAATGGAGTGGCTTCCACCTCGGCAGCGGTGTGGTCACGCTGGGAGCACCCGGCCCGATCGACGTGATCGTGCAGGCGCCGCGGCACCGGACGGCGTTCGTCGCCGGAGTGTTCGACGCGCGCACCATCGCGCTCGAGGCCGCAGCGGATGCCCGAATCGCCATCGAACTGCCGTCGCCGTTGCCGGAGGGTGCCACGCTGCGATGCCGCCTGACGCCGGCGATCGAGGTGCCGCGGCGCGCGCACCTGCAGCTCGACAACGGTCGCGGCATGACCGCGAGCACGTTCTTCGTCGAGGAGGTCGCACTGGATGCCGAGGGGCGCGGAACGTTGCCGGTGCGGTTCCCGGGCAGCTACACCGTCGAGGTGTCGGTGTCGTCCGGCCGCGAGAGCCGCCCACTCGGCGCGCTCGAGCCACCGACGATCGTGTTGCCTGGCCGCGGCGAAACCGTCGTCAAGGTGCCGGCGAAGGCGCTCGAGCGCGTGCTCGAAGCGCGGCGGCGGTGAGGGCGCGTACACCGCGCGACTGGACGACCTGCCGGCATCGCTGGCTCCGTGGTCGCAAGCCAACTACGTCGGCTTGCGAACCGGGCCGCCGCGACACAGGTCGACGAAGGTGTCGCGATCGATCGCAGGCTTCTTGGCATTCGCCAGTACCCCGCGCAGCGGAGCATCCGTCGTCACGACCGTCGCATCGGTCGCGATGCACGCCTGCACCAGGTAGTGATCGTCGGTCTTGACGGCTTGCGCGAGTTCGGGTGACAGAGGGGCAAGATCGTCGGGCTCGAGTGATCGGCACCGTGCCGAGTCCAACCGCAGGGCTCGAAAGGCCATCACCGCGTTCCGGGCGATCAGGTTCTTCGACCAGGTGCGCAGCAACTTCTGGTCGAAGGTGCTGCCGCGCACAACGACGATCTCGTGGGCCGACTCGACGAGCCCGACCACACAGGCTGCCGTGTCGCGCACCGCGTTCTCGCCGTTCTCGCCAGCCAAGTCCGACCACAGCCACTCGTTGATCACGAAGGCCCGCATCCTTCCCCCTCGAGTCGCAAGGACTCAGCGCTTGAGCGCCAACAGCTTCCGGAGATCCTCCATCTCGCCCTCGACGAATTCGCGCAGGCCGCCTTCGATCTGCCCTGACTTGTCGACTTTCTGCCGCTCGAACAGCGTGCTCTTCCGGTCGCGCTTCGCGTGGTAGCAGAACACGTCGTCCACGTCGACCAGACCCTCGACGACACACGCGAGAATCGCACTCACGAAGTGCTCGCTGTGCGTAGCCACGATGATCTGCTTCTCCTCGTCACGCACGAGACGGCACAGCACCCGTGCGAACTTGCGAACCACCGTCGGGTGCAGGTGCACCTCCGGTTCCTCGATCAACACGGTGTCGACGTCGGCGCGGTGGATCTTGGCGAGCATGTAGACCACCTGATTGACGCCGTAGCCGTCGTTGACCAGGTACACGGGAGTGCGTGAACCCCGCTTCTCGGTTGTCTGAAAGAAAGCCATCGCCGCCCCGGGCACGACGTGCAGGCGGAAGTCGCGATCGAGGATCTCTTCCAGGTCGATCGAGACTTTCGCGGGCAGGTTCTGGTCGCTGATCAACAGCGAGGCGACCTCGTCCTCCGAAGTCGGCGTCGGAGAGAGCTGGACAGGGTTGTAGCTCGGCTTGAAGAAGCCACGACGGTGCGGGGCGATGTCGATACGACGAACCCGTTCGACCGCGCCGTTGAGAGTCGCGGTCAAGTCCACTGCGTGGGCCTGGGTTTCCGCCGTGGCCGCCGTTGGTGCGGCCGCACACGTGACCCCGTTCCAAGTGACCTTGTATTCGGTGTCGTCCACGCGGTGGTCGAAAGCCCGGTTCTGGTTGAGCGCGTAGGGCAACGCCACTTCGACCTCCATTCGCAGGTTCGGCGACTCGTGCCTGAGCTTCGCCTGGGTCTTGGTCAGGCTCACTCCATACGTTTGCGCAACGCCATCTGCTTCGGAAGTCACTGCGACCTCGACCGGCCGCTTGAGCTGATGATCGAAGATGCAGGCGTCGAAGCCGCCAAGCGACAGGAAGCCGAGGTTGAACAGGCCGTCCGTCGCCTGGTTCGGGTTGAGGACGATGTTGCGCAACACCAGCGGTGCGTAGAGCAGGCTGGACTTCCCGGACCCGGTCGCGCCGTAGAGGACCGTCAGTCTCCCGAGGGAGATTTCGCATCGCTCGAGGGACCGGAAGTTCGCGACGTTGAGTCGGGTCAGCATGACGGAAACGCTCTCTCGCCGACACGATAGCCTTGGCAGTGCCAGGAACGAAGTCCGGTGATCCGGGACGAGCTGCCGGGGCAGCGAACGAGGTTCCGCCACCACGGTGTCTCGAAACCCGACGGCTGGCGCTCGCTCTCGGCCGCGGAACCGCGTAGCAGTTCCGATGCGCACCATCCCATTGGCGTGGCTGCTCGCCGCCGTTCCGCTCGTCGCCCAGCAGGATCTCGCGGCGAAGCTGCAGCCGGCACTCGCCGAACGGCTCGCCGACCTCGCGCCGGGCGCCCAGGCCGCGGTCGTGCTGCCGGACGGCACGCTGGTGCCGTTCGCCGCGGGGGTCGCCGACCGCGTCGCCAAGACGCCGATGCCGCACGACGGCAAGATGCTGGCGGGCAGCACCGGCAAGACGTTCTTCGCGGCGCTGGCCTGCCAGCTCGTGAACGAGGGCAAGCTCGACCTCGATGCGAAGGTCGCGACGTGGTTCAGCGGCGAAGCGTGGTTCGCGCGGTTGCCCAACCACGCCGACGTCACGCTGCGCCACCTGCTGATGCACCGCAGCGGCCTGATGCGCTACGAGTTCGACCCCGCGTTCACCAGGCAACTGCTGGCGAAGCCCGACCACTGCTTCACGCCGCGGGAGGAACTGGCGTTCGTGTTCGACCAGGAGCCGCGTTTCGCCGCCGGTGCGGGCTTCGAGTACAGCGACACCAACTACGTGCTGCTCGGGCTGGTGCTGGAGAAGGTCACCGGCAAGCCGTGCCAGGACGAGATCGCGCGCCGCTTCCTCGGCCCGCTCGAGCTGCGACACACGGTGCCGGGCGCTGGCCGCAGGATCCCGGGGCTCTTGCAAGGCCACGCCGGCGCGGGCAACCCGTTCGGCGGCCGCGACGCGATGCTGGTCGACGGCGAGATGCCGTTCGATCCGGGCTTCGAAGGGGCGGGCGGCGGCTACGCCAGCACCGCCAGCGATCTCGCCCGCTGGGCGCGGGCGCTGTACGGCGGCGACGTGCTCGGCGAGCTGCTGCCGCAGGTCGTCGACGGCAAGCCAGCACCGCTCGGCAAGGGCACGCGGTACGGGTTGGGCTGCATCGTCGACGAGACCGCGCTCGGCCCGGCGTGGGGCCACCGCGGCTTCTTCCCCGGCTGGCTGTCGGAGATGCGCTGGTTCCCGGAGCTGAAGATCGCGGTCGCGGTGCTGGTCAACAGCAGCGGCGAACGGCGGCTGCCGCGCGCGCTGCCGGAGTGGACGATCGCGTTCGCCAAGATCGCTGCGGGTCGCTGACGGGAGCACCGCTACGTTCGACGGCAGTCGCCGAACCCGGGTGCGAGCCCGGGCGCCCACCGTGACCGCCGAGTCCGTCTACCTCGCCGCCGTGCTGCTGCTCGCGCTGGTGTCGTTCTGGCTGCAGCGCATCCGGCCCGACCTCACCGCGCTGCTGGTGATGCTGTCGCTGCTGGTGCCGTGGCGGCTGACCGCCGACGGCCTGCAGGCGATCCTGACGCCGGCGCAAGCGTTCCACGGCTTCGGCAGCCCGGCGCTGGTCATGGTCGCATCGATGTTCGTGCTGTCCGGGGCGATGGTGCACACCGGCGCGGCGCAGCTGCTGGGCGCGCGCCTCCTGGCCGCCGGCGCGCGCGACGAGCTGCGCTTCCAGCTGACGGTGCTGACGCTGGTCACCGCGTTCAGCGCGGTGGTCAACGACACCACGACGGTGCTGGTGTGGATGCCGCCGGTGATGGCGATCTGCCGCGAACGGGGCTACGCGCCGTCGCGGGTGCTGATCCTGGTCGCGTTCGGTTCGCTGCTCGGCGGCCAGTGGACGCTGATCGGCACCCGCAGCAACGTGATCCTCAGCGACTGGCTGCGCGAGCAGACCGGCGCCGGCCTCGGCTTCTTCGCCTTCACGCCGGTCGCCGTCGCGGTGTTCGCCGCGTGCGCGCTGTGGTTCGTGCTGGTCGGCCGCCGCTTCCTGCCGGCGGCGGTCGCCCACCCGACGCTGGAGAGCCGCTACGAGGTCGCCGAGTTCCTGACCGAGACGATGGCCGAGCCGGGCTCGCAGTTCGTCGGCCGCACGCTCGCCGAGCTCGACCTGGCGACGCGCGAGGTCACCGTGCTGCAGGTCATCCGCGGCAAGGAGTTCCTGCCGCCGAGCGCGTGGCTGCGCATCCAGGCCAACGACGTGCTGGTGATCCAGGGCCGCATCACCGCGATCACCGACGCGCTGCAGCAGGGCCTGTCGGTGAAGGAGGAACTGCGCCTCGACGACAAGACGCTGCGCTCCGCCGACCTGCGCATGGTCGAGGCGATCCTGCCGCCGGACAGCGACCTGCTGCACCGCAGCCTGCGCGACCTCGACTTCCACCATCGGTACGGCGTCAGCGCGCTGGCGATCAGCCGCGCCGGCCGCTCGCTGCGCGAGAGGCCGCTCGCGGAGCCACTTCGCGCCGGCGACTCGCTGCTGCTGGTCGGGCACGAGGCCGAACTGCAGCGACTGCGCCACAACCCGAACCTGCTGCTGCTCGAATCGCGGCCGCTGCCGGCGACGCGGCGACGGCCGGCGTTCATTGTGCTGGCGATCATGGCGGCGATGGTGCTGGCGAGTGCCACCGGCCTGCTGGCACCGGCGGTTGCGATCCCGGCCGCGGCGCTGGCGGCGGTGCTGGCCGGCACGATCGGCATGCGTTCGGCGTACGAGGCGATCGACCTGCAGCCGCTGGTCATCGTCGGTGCGATGATCCCGTTCGGCGACGCTCTGCAACGCACCGGCACCGCGCAGTGGCTCGCCGACGGCGCGGCCGCGGCCTGCGGGCAGGATTCCCCGCAGCTGCTGCTCGCGACGTTGCTGGCGTTCGCGGTGCTGCTGACGCAGGTGATCGAGAACGCGGCGGTCGCCGCGATCCTGGCGCCGATCGCGTTCGAGGTCGCGCGGTCCGGCGGCTGCCGCCCGGAACCGTTCCTGCTCGGCGTCGCGATCTGCGTGTCGGCGGCGTTCGTGACCCCGATCGCGCACGAATCGACGATCCTGGTGATGGGCCCGGGGCGCTACCGCTTCCGCGACTACGTCGTGCTCGGGCTGCCGTTCGCCGTGCTGACGTGGCTGGTCACGGTGCTGGTGCTGCCGTGGTGGATGCCGCTGCGCGGGTGAAGGCGCGGGATTCTCGCCAGGCTGCAACCTCGGCGAGCCGGCACCGGTAAGAACGGCGTCCATGGCCAGCACCAGCGTGCCGACCCGCACCGACGACGCCGCGTTCGCCCGCCTGCTGCAGGAACAGCGGCCGCGGCTGCTCGCGCTGCTGCGGCGGCTGTGCGGCGCCGACGCCGAGGACGTCGTGCAGGAGACGCTGGCCAAGGTCTGGCGGCTGCGGGCGGGTTTCGATCCTGACCGGAACGGCGAAGGCTGGCTGGTGCGCGCCGCGCTGCACACGCTGTGCGACCACCGCGCCCAGGTCCGGCGCCACCGCGGCGGCGACGCAACCGCGGAGCCCGCGGCACCGCCGACCTCGAGCCCGCTCGAAGTGCGCGAGGAAGTGGCGCGCTGCCTGCGCCTGTTGCCGCAACTCGAGCGCGATCTGCTGGTCGGCTTCCATGCCCACGGCCGGTCGCTGCGCGAACTCGCAGCGCTGCACCGCCTGCCGCTCAACACCGTGAAGTCGCATCTGCGCCGTGCCCGCGCGCGGCTGGCGGAACACCGGGAGGGCCACGATGACGCCCGCTGAGTTCGAGGACCGGCTGCACGACCTCCTCGACGCGCGGCAGGATCCGCTGGCCGACGCCGCGTGCGTGCAGTTCCTGGCCGAGCACCCGGATCGGCTCGCGGCGTTCGCGCGCGGCCACGAACGGCTCGCGGCGTTGCCGGCGGTGGCACCGCTCGCTGCGCCGCCCGGACTGCGGCGACGGTTGCCGTGGTTGCTGGCCGCTGCTGCCGTCGCCGCAGTCACCGCCTTCGCGCGGCGCGGCACGCCAGCGCCTGCTGCGGTGGTGCCCGCCGGCCGGGTGCTGGCAGCGTCGCTGCAACCGATCCTGCCCACGCTCGGGGCCGCGGCGACCGTGCGCGCCAGCACCGTGCTGCTCGCCGGTCCGACCGCCCGGCTGGAGACCTTCACGCAGTGGAGTGCGCCATGAGAACCCGCCTCGCCGCCACGCTCGCCGCCGGCGCCCTGCTCGCGCCGCTGCCCGCGCAGAAAGTCGCGCTGACCGATGGCAGTGATCGCCAGGTCGTCGTGCTCGATGTCGGCGACCTGCTGCCGGCCGCGCGCGGACTGCCCGTGCCGCCGCCGCCGGCCGGCCGTAGCGCCGCGACCGAACCGAGCGACCTGCAG
>JBASWX010000813.1:0-15697 GCA_049276695.1 Planctomycetota bacterium | reverse complement strand
CGCCAGCGCGAGCCCCGCCAGCGAACGCGCGCCGAGGCGGGCACCGAAGAACAGGAAGCCACCCACGGCGACCAGTGGCACGATCAGCCCCGCGATCAACCCGCTGGTCGCCGACGACGTTTCGTTGAGCCCAGCCATCTGCAGCAGGTAGCCGGTGCCGAGCGCGAGCCCGGTCACGAGGCCGGGGCCGAGGGCTGTGCGCAGGTCGGCGAACGCGGTGCGGCCGAGGAACGGCGCGACGCACAGCAGCGCCAGCCAGAAGCGCACTGCGACCAGCGCGAACGGATCCAGCGACTGCAGCGCCATCTTCGAGGTCGCGTACGACGCCGCCCAGATCACGATCAGCACCAGCATCACGGCATGCGGCGCGAAGCGGGCGGCGGGTCCGGTCATCGGGGCGGGCACGATAGGGGCCGGCCGCCGCCGGGCCAGCAGAACCGGTGGCGCGCTGGCCTTCGCCGGCACCGGCCCGTACGACTCGCCGGCCCGCGCCGCGGCATTGCGACCGCACCACCCACGCCGCGTGCACCGCCGACGTATGCGTTTCGTGCCCGCCTTCGTGCTCCGCCTGCTGCGCCTCGACGACGCCACGCCGGCGGAACGCGCGGCGACGGTGTGGACCGCGGTCGCGTTCTTCTGCGTACTGTTCGCGTACTACCTGCTGCGGCCGCTGCGCGAGAACGTCAGCTACGCCTTCGGGACGTCACAGCTGCTGTGGCTGTTCGCGCTGACGTTCGTGCTGATCACGCTGATCAACCAGCCGTACGTCGCGCTGGTCCGGCGCTTGCCGTCGCACCGCTTCCTGCCGTACGGCCTGCACGCGTTCGCGGCCAGCTTCGTGGTGCTGGCGCTGGCCTTCGCCGGCGGCGACAACCGGCTCGGCGCGTTGTCGTGGGGCACCTGGCAGGGCCGCGGCCTCGCGCTCTTCTATTCCTGGGTCACCGCGTTCAGCGTGTGCGGTGTCACGCTGGTGTGGGTGCACGCGGTCGAGTGGTTCACGACCGCGCAGGGCAAGCGGCTGTTCGGGCTGGTGTCGGTCGGCGGCACCCTCGGTGCGGTCGCCGGCTCGTGGGTGTCGTTGCGCCTCGCGCACTGGAGCTACAGCGTGCTGCTCGGCATGGCGGCCGCTGGCGTCGAACTGGCGGTGCTCTGCTGGTGGCTGTCGTTGCGCGCGTGCCGGCGCATGGAGCGCACGGTCCGCCCGCACGCCCTGGCGCATGGTCCGAGCTACTTCGCGGGGCTCGCGCGCGTGGTCCGCGATCCGTACCTGCGGGCGATGGCGGCGTTCGTGCTGCTCGCCGCGGTGACCGCGACGACCTTCTACTACCAGCGCAACCAGATCGTCAGCGCCCAACTCGTCGATGACGAGGCGCGCCGTACGCTCGAAGCCAGCATCAACCTCTGGCAGAGTGGCTTGTGCCTCGGCGTGCAACTGTTCTTCACCAGCCGTGCGCTGCTGGTGTTCGGCGTCGCCGTGGTCCTCTGCGTGATGCCCGCGATCAGTCTCGCCGGGCTGGTGATGATGTCGGTCTGGCCGCTGGTCGCCGTCGCCGCGGTGGTCGAGGTCGTGCGCCGCATGCTGCAGTTCGCGTTCGACAAACCGGCGCGCGAAGTCGTCTACACGCCGCTCGACATCGAAGCCAAGTACGTGTCGAAGGCGGTCATCGACACGACGGCGCTGCGCTTGGGCGATCTGCTCGGCGCAGTCGCCAACGACCTGCTGCGGCGCGCGAACGCCGGCAACACGCTGCTGCTGCTGTGCTCGGCGCCGCTGCTGCTGGTCTGGGTGACGATCGGCGCCTGGCTGGGGCGCGCCTGCCAGCGCCGGGAACAGGGCCAGCGCCCGGCGCCTTGACGCCGCCGTGGGTGGCACGGATCGTGCAAGCCGGCAACCGCAACATTCCATGCGCCAGTACCTGTTCGCGTCGACGTTCGCCCTGCTCGCCCCGGTTCTCGTCGCCCAGGCCGTGCACCGCGTCGGGCCCGGCCAGCACGCGACGATCCAGTCGGCGATCGACGTCGCGGCGCCCGGCGACAAGATCGAGGTCGCTGCCGGCGTCTATCCGTCGTTCCGCGTCGGAAAGTCGTTGACCATCGCCGCCGAACCGTCGGCCCTCGTGCGCGTCGTGACGACCTCGCCGATCGACCTGCACCTGCACCCGGCCGACCGCGTGCACTTCGCCGGTCTCGACATCCAGGCCGCCGCCGTGAACGTGCGCGACGGCATCATCTCGATGGAACGCTGCACGGTGCAGACGCAGACCGGCGTGCGTCTCGTCGGCAGCACGCTGGCGATGCGCTGGTCGTCGGCCGGCGCCTCGCAGGGCAGCGGGGTCTTCCTGCAGGACGCCCACCTGCACGCCAGCGACAGTTCGTTCAGCACCGCGGCCGGCGGCGTCGAGTGGATCGAGCAGGCCGGCGTGAAGCTCGTGGGCACGTCGGTGTGCCACCTCGCCCTGTGCAGCCTGTACGGCGCGTGGCCGGCCACGGCGACGCACCCATGGCCGAGCACCGGCCTGCTGGCGGCGACCGCGACCGCGTCGGCGACGCGCATCTGGCTGGTCGACTGCTTCTTCGTCGGCGGCTACCAGACCGGCGGCATGCTGGGCCCGGCGCTGGCGGTGCCGTCCGTCGCCGTGCCGCGCGCCCGCGCGAACCGCTGCCAGGCCACGGGGCCCGTGATCGGCGCGCTCGAACTGGGCAACGTGCTCGGCGTGCACACGCCCGTCGACTTCCAGATCGGCACGACGTTCACGACCCGCATGCTCGGCGAGCCGGGCCATCCGCTGCTGCTGTACGCCGGCGGCGAGCCGCAGGGCGTGATGTGGATCCCGCTGGTCGAACAGCCGGCCCTCGCGTTCGCGGGCCTGACCGTGCTCGGTGCCGGGTTCGCCAACGCGCAGGGTGTGTTCGACGTCCCGCTCACGGTGCCGAACAACCCGACGCTGCGGCACCTGCAGATCTGGTGGCGCGGGCTCGACCTTCTGCAGACGCCGTGGCAGTCGACGCCGGCGTTCGTGACGATCGTGCAGTGACGGCACGGCGCGGCGGTCCGCCCCGGCCCTTTCGCCGATGCCGGGGCCGGCCTAACGCCGCGCCATGAGCATCCTGCAGTCGTTCTCCGACGAGATCGCCGCGATCGTGCAGCGTGTGCGCCCCGCGGTCCTGCACCTGCGCACGCTCGGCCGGACCAGCAGCGGCACCGGCTCGGCCTTCCTGTGCGGACCCGATGGCCTCGCGCTGACGAACTGCCACGTCGTGCACGGTGCTACCGCGGTCGAGGCGACGTTCCACGATGGCCGCACCGCGGTCGTCGACGTGCTCGGCACCGATGCGACCACCGACCTCGCCTTGCTGCGCGTGCCGGCTGCCGACGTGCCGCCGCTGCCACTCGCCGATTCGGAGGCACTGCGCGTCGGCGACTTCGTGCTGGCGGTCGGTTGCCCGCACGGGCTGTCGCACTCGGTCAGCGCCGGGATCCTGAGCGGGCTCGGCCGCGCCCTGCCGGGCCCCGGCGGCCGCACCATCGAGGACGTGATCCAGACCGACGCCCCGCTCAACCCCGGCAACTCGGGCGGCCCCCTGCTCGACACGCAGGGCCGCGTCGTCGGCATCGCCACCGCGATCGTGCCCTTGGCGCAGGGGCTGTGCTTCGCGATCCCATCGGCGACCGCGCGCGTCGTGTTGCCCGAACTGCGCGACCACGGCCGCGTCGTGCGCGGCTGGCTCGGCGTCGCCGTGAACGGCGTCGAGATCGCGCCGACCATCGCGCACCGCCTGGGTCTGCCGTCGCCGCGCGCGCTTGCCGTCATAGCGGTGACGCCCGACTCACCGGCGGCGAAGGGCGGCGTGCAGCAGGGCGACCTGCTGCTGGCGATCGACGACCGCACGATCCGCGGCGTCGGCGATCTGATGGCCGGCATGCCGCGCCGCGCGATCGGCAGCGAGCTGAAGCTGCGGCTGCTGCGCCACAACGAGATCCTGAAGACCACCGTGCGTCCGGTCGAAGCACCTTCGGCGGCTGCCTGACGTTCAGCGCGCGTCGACTTCGTAGCGCAGCCAGCGGCAGTCGATCGGCCCGTTGCGCACCGGGTGTTTCTGGCTCGCGCGCAGGCCGAGGTGCTGGGTCAGTTCGGGGTTGCCGCACAGCACGAACGCGGTCGCGCCCGCGCACTGCGCGTGCAGGAAGCGGCCGAGATCGCGCCAGCTCGCCGCGAGCTGTTCGGCGTCGGGCGACAGCCGGTCGCCGTACGGCGGGTTGGTGACGACGAGCCGTGGCTGGAACGGCGGCTGCCATTCGGCGCACTCGCCGCGGTGCAGCTGTACCCGGCCGGCGAGCCCCGCCGCCGCCAGCGCCTGCTGCGCCAACGCCAACGCGCCGGGATGCCGGTCGCAGCCAGCCAGTGGCGGCAGCGCCGCCACGCCGCGCGCCGCGCGCGCTTCGGCATCGTCGAACAGCTGGCGCCAGGCGTCGAGGTCGGTGTCGCGCCAGTGTTCGAACGCGAACGCGCGGCCGAGCCCCGGTGCGCGGTCGGTCGCCAGCCACGCCGCCTCGCACAGGAACGTCGCCGAGCCGCACATCGGATCGCACAGCGGTGCCTGCCGGTCCCAGCCGGTCAGCAGCAGCAGGCCCGCCGCGGTCGCCTCGTTCAGCGGGCTCTTGTGCTGGATCACGCGGTAGCCGCGCTTGTGCAGCGGCTCGCCGCCGAGGTCGCGGTAGAGGATCGCGTTCTCGCCGTGCAGCACCAGCTTGACCGGCAGGTCGGGCCGGTCCTTGCCGACGTCGGGCCGCTTGCCGGTGCGGTTGCGGAACTGGTCGCAGATTGCGTCCTTGACCACGAGCGATGGGAAGCGCGTGTCGTTGGCGAAGCTGTCCTTGACCGCGCCGTCGATCGCCAGCGTCTGCAGGTACGTGATGCTCTGCGACCAGTCGACCGTGCCGGCCAGCGCGTAGAGCTCGTCGCGGTTCTTCACCGTGCCGCGCGCCAGTTCCTCCTGGACGCGCACTGCCGAACGCAGCCACAGGCACGCGGCGTAGCCGATCGCGCGATCGCCGGTGAACGCGCACGCGCCGCGACGCGCCTCGACGTCGCCAGCACCCAGCGCCCGCAGCTCGTCGGCCAGCACCGGCTCGAGCCCGAGCGTGCAGGCGGCGTAGTAGTAGTGCAGCGTCACGTCAGGAGCCGGCGGGTGCAGCGGGTCCCGCCGCGGCGGCGAAGTCGAGCGCGAACAGCTTCACCGCACTGAGCACGGGTGCCGCCGCCATCTCGATCAGCGAGCAGAAGCCCTTCCTGCGGGTGAACTCGGCGAGCTTGGTCAGCTTGTCGTCGTAGCCCGGGCCCTTCTGCTGTTGCACCGCCTTCAGGATGTGCACGAACTGGTTGGTCTCCATCCGGCACGGCGGGCACTGGCCGCACTGTTCCCGCATGAAGAACTCGGCGATGCCGATCGTCATCGCGACCACGTCGGTGGTGTCGTCGACGATGCGCACGCCGCCGCAGCCGGGTGAGCTGCCGAGCGGGCGCAGCGTCTCGTAGCCGATCGGCACGTCGACGTGCTCGGCCAGCAGGAAGCCGCACGACATCGCCGGCAGCAGCGCGCGCAGCCGGCGGCCGGCGCGCAGCCCGCCGCCCTGGCCTTCGATCAGTTGCCGGTACGTGGCGCCGAACGGCAGCTCGTACACGCCAGGCCGCTGGACCTCCGGCGGCAACGTGAACAGCAGCGTGCCCTTGCTCTGTTCGGTGCCGATCGCCGCGAACGCCGCCCCGCCGTGCCGCGCGATCCAACTGACGTGCGCCAGCGTCTCGACGTTGTTGACGGTCGTCGGCTTGCCGAACAGGCCCGCCTCGCCGGGGAACGGCGGCTTCTTGCGCGGCTTCGCCGGCTTGCCCTCGATCGCGTTGATCGCCGCGGTCTCCTCGCCGGCGACGTAGGTGGTGGGGCCGAGGTGGATGTCGATCGGGAACGACAGCAGGTCGGCGGCGCGCAACTCGGCGAGCGCGTGCTCGGCGGCCGCGCGCGGACCGTGCATGTCCTCGATCAGGTAGAGCCAGCCCTTCGTGGCTCCGGTTGCGAGGCAGGTCAGCAGCAGACCCTCGAGCACGGCGTGCGGATGGCGTTCGACCAGCATGCGGTCCTTGTCGCTCCCTGGTTCGTGTTCGCCGCCGTTGGCGACGACGAACTTCTGCTCCGCGGGCGCCGCCGCCGCCAGTTCCCACTTGCGCGCGGTCGGGAACGCCGCGCCGCCGCGGCCGCGCAGTTGTGCCGTCGCCACTTCGCCGCGCAGCCACGCGGCACCTTGCTGCTGGGCGCGGGCGAGGCCCTGGTAGCCGCCGCGGGCCCGGTACTCCGCCAGCGTTTCGGTCGCGGTCGTGGGGCGCTTCGGCAGCAGCAAGGGCGGAGTCGCGGTCACGCGGCGGATGGTAGACCCGTGTCGGCGCGGTTCCACGCTCGCCCGCGGCAGTGCGATCACTGCTGTTGGACCGGGTAGTCCAAGATCATTCGAGCAGCCAACGCCATGCTGGAACGACCCGGACGCGGTGCCCTGCGACCTGCTCTTCGCCGGCGGTGGCGAGCGTGACGATCACGGCTTGCTCGATGTTGGTCTGCTCGATCGCCTCAGCCAGCGCCGTAAGCTCGCGCTCGCGCGTCTGCGGTTCCTCGATGGTCGCGCACACCTGCACCAGGGTGCGGCGCTGCTGGTCGTCCGATGCCACGAAGTCGACCTCACGACCCGAAGGCGAGACGTGGTACCCATGCACCTCGCCGCGGCGCCGCAGTTCGAGATAGACGATGTTCTCCAGGGCGTGACCGACGTCCGATTCCGCGGTGGGCGAGGCGGCGCGGGCGAGGGCGTGGTCGACCACGTACACCTTGCGCGGATTGACCTGGCGGCGCCGTTCCGATTGCGTGTCGACCGACAGCAGCTTCGCGAGGAAGGCGTCCTCGACGTGCCCCATCAGTTCGTAGACCGCGTCCTTGCCGAAGGTGAAGCCCTGGGACTTCAGATCGCGCGCCAGCGCGTGCACGCTGGCGAGACAGCCGACACTGCGGATCAGTCGGCGCACGACTGCACGTAGCAAGGGCACGTTGCGCACCGAGTGGCGTTCGACGATGTCGCGCAGGATCACGACGTCGAGGTAGTCCCGCAGGATGGGTCGGCGCAGGTCGCCGTCGACGTCCTGGATCTCGGGGAAGCCGCCGACTTCGAGGTAACGCGCGAACTCGTTGCGCAACCGCGATTCGATCGTGGCCGGCACCGGCCATTGCGTGGGTACCTCGACCCCGCGGTGCCGCAGCGTTTCACGGAACGAGAACGGCCACAGCTCGATGGTCAGCGCGCGCCCTCGCATCGCCGTCGCGATCTCGGTGCTGAGCAGCTTCGCCGACGAGCCGGTGATGGCGACGTGCAGGCGCCGGTCCGAGAGCAGGCGGCGCACGAATCGCTCCCAGCCAGGCACGTTCTGGATCTCGTCGAAGAAGTACCAGCACTCGGCAGCGTGGCTCTCGGGGTGACGCAGGTAGAACGCTTCCTCCAACAGCTGCAGGTGTTCGAGGCGCAGGTCCGCCAACCGTTCGTCCTCGAACTCGACGTGCAGCATGCGCGATCGCGGAACCCCGGCGTCCAGCAACTCGCGCTGGCGCGCGCGCAGCAGCCACGACTTGCCGACGCGCCGCATGCCGATGACTGCCTCGGCCTTGCCAGGAACCTCACGCAGTCGCTCGTCGCGCGGCGTCGGCGTCGGCACGGGGGCCAACTCGGCGTTGGCCAGGTAGGCCGTCACGGCTGCGCGGTGTTTGTCCTCCATTCCGGGACATGATCGTCAGGAATTGTCCCGATTCCAAGGACATAGTTGCAAGTGAGCTTCGGCAAGCAGGTTGCAAGGCGTGATCGCCGCTCCTCACGAATCGCACCTCGGATCGCACCCGGACGTCCGTGGCAGCGCCCACCTCGTCGCAGCCAGGCCTTTGCGGCCGCCGTGCCAGCGTTCGTAGGCTACCAACCGCAGCTGCAAGGCCATGGCTGCGCCTGCCAGGCATGCAAGAGCACGGAAACGAGGAGCCTCGGAACATCGGACCGTACCGACTGCTCGAGCTACTGGGCGAAGGCGGCATGGGCCTCGTCTACGCGGCCGAGCAGCGACAGCCGTTCCATCGCCGTGTCGCCTTGAAGGTCATCAAGATCGGCATGGACACGCGCGACGTGTTGGCGCGGTTCGAGGCCGAGCGCCAGGCGTTGGCGCTGCTCGACCACCCGCACATCGCCAAGGTGCTCGACGCGGGCGCGACGGCCGAGGGGCGGCCGTACTTCGCGATGGAGCTGGTGCGCGGGCGCTCGATCACGGTTCATGCCGACGACAACAAGCTGTCGGTGCATGAGCGCATCGAACTGGTGCTGCAGGCGTGTGCGGCGCTGCATCACGCACACGAGCGCGGCATCCTGCACCGCGACGTGAAGCCGACGAACCTGTTGGTTGCCGAGATCGACGGCAAGCCGGTCGTGAAGGTGATCGACTTCGGTCTGGCGAAGGCGACGAACCAGCGGTTGACCGAGCGCACGCTCTACACGGAGGAGGGGCGGATCATCGGCACGCCGGAGTACATGAGTCCGGAGCAGGCGGGCGCCTCGCAGCACGAACTCGATGCGCGCACCGACGTGTTCTCGCTCGGCGTCGTGCTCTACGAGCTGATTGCCGGTGCCCTGCCCTTCGACTTCCACAGCGTGCGATCGAAGGGCTACTTCGAGATCCAGCGGTTCATCCGCGAAGAGGAACCACCGACGCCGGCGCGGCGGTTGGGCGGCCTGAAGGAGGTCGTCGAACAGATCACTGCGCTGCGGCGCTGCCGGTTGCAGGACCTGACGCGCAGCCTGCGCAATGGCCTCGATGCCGTGGTGATGAAGGCGATTGCCAAGCAACGGCGCGATCGTTACCAGTCGTGCGCGGAGTTGGCGGACGACCTACGGCGGTTTGTGGCGGGCGAACCGGTGCAAGCGCGGCGCATCGGTGCGATCGCAGCCGTGCGGGCGCGTGTTCGCCGCGTGCATCGACGGCACCCTGCGGTGCTGCCGGTGTTGGCGGCGGGGCTGGTGGTCGGGATGGCCACATGGTGGTCGATGCGCGGCGTTGAGAAGCCAACGGGACCCGAGCTTGGGCCCATGGCGTCGTCGCGGGCATCCGGCGGTGCGTCTGCTGACCAGGTTGGAGAGCAGTTGACCCCGACGGACGCAGCGACGCAGCTACTGGCCGAATTCGACTACGTGGTTCTTTCCGTCGAGGTCGAGCGGATCATGGCGGGCGCACGGCAACTTCATGTTCCCCGACCTGCTCGGGTCGAGAAGATGGAAGTATGGCTCGCCAGGGCGGATCGGATCCTGGCCAAGCGCAGCGAGTTCGTGGACAAGTGTCTGGAGCTGGCGCGCGACGCGCTGCCGGTGGAGCGACGCACGGCTGAGGATCGCCGCGCCCACCCGGGCACTGCGAAAGCCATCGCGGACCAGCGGATTGCCTGTGAGCGGCTCGAGGTTGAACTTGCCGGGTTGCGGCGCGTCGAAGCAGTCCGACGCGGTCAGGTTTCGTTCCAGGCACCGCGGCTTCCAACCGAGATGGCGCAGCGAAACGGGGAGACGCTGGGTGACTGGTGCAATCGATTGGCGCGAGTCGTGCAGTCGTTCACGGTCCAACACGACGGTCGGTACAGCGTCGACGGCGAACCAACTCTGGACGCCGGCGACGCGTTCGCGGCGAGCCAGCAATTGGTTCAGATCGCGGCGAGAGCCCCGAACGCGAGAACGCTCGAACCGTGGTTCCGGGCGTGGCACGCATGGGCGCTTGCGGCGAATGGACTCGACACCCCGGCATTCGATGAGCTCGCGAGAGCGCGCATGCAGGCTTCCGGTTGGAGTGCGGCGGAACGTGGCAGCAGCGACGCAGCGGGCGCCTTGGAGCAGCTCGAGGCCGCGGAGCGGGCATTGCCCATCTGGGTCGAAATGGCTCCGCGGCGGCTGGTGGAGGCAGAGAGTCGATTGCGCATTGCCAACGCGAAGCTGATTGATCTGGAACGCCAGGAGGCAGTATTCGCCGACGACGAGCAAAGCACGCGTGTTGCGTTCTTGTACGACGCGATGCAGCGGTTGCTGGCCGCGCTTCCGATACTGGCGCTCCGCCGCGCCGAGGTTGAACAGGAATTGCACTGGGCCCGAGAGGTCTCGCGTGCGAACAAACGGCGTCCGGCCAGCTGGACCTCGTGGCAGCAAGTGCGCGAGGATCTTCGGACGAATGCCTGGTATCGCGGTCAGGCCATCGAACTCGGCGATGCCGTGATGGCCGATCTGGTGCCGCTTGGACGCAACCCGCGCACCAACCTGTGGGAGTTCTATGACATGCGCAGTGCGTGGGACGGACGGTCGCCGATCGAGCAGATCGTGATCCCGAGTCACGACAAGGAGACCGGCGACATCGCGTTGACCGGAGCGACCGGCATCGTCTTCGTGCTGCTGCCCTTCGGTACTTCCCGGGTGGGTGTCCGTGTCTCACCGTTCCTCATCGCGCGCCATGAGCTGACGCAAGGCCAATGGGCGCGACTATGGCGACGGGATTACGAGGGCCGCTTTCCGAGTACGTACACGGCAGGGAAATGGGAGGGCGACGAGTTCCTCACCTTGGCACACCCGGTCGAGAGCATCGACCTGACGCAAGCAACGGCAGTGCTCGCCGACAACGGCATGACGCTGCCCACGGCAGAACAGTGGGTGTACGCGTGCTGCGCCGGAACGCTGACCCCCTTCGCCTTCGCCGAAGCGGATCTCTTGCGCGCGTGCAATGCCGCCAGCGATGGTGCGAGCGATCCGGACGGCTTCCACGTGCATGCTCCCGTCGGAGCGTTCCTGACCAACGCCTTTGGCCTGCTAGCCATGCACGGCAACGTCGCCGAACTGCTCGCTGGCGACGAGCCTCAACACGCCGGTGGCAGCTTCGCCCAATCCCGACCCAACTGCACGTCGTCCAGCATCTTCCTGCTTGAAGCAGGCTCACGGCGCAACTGGGTTGGTCTCCGAGCCGCCCGTGCGCTCGCGGACAACTGAAGCATTCGCCTCGTCGATCCGATCGAGGATCGGCAGACTGCCCTCAGGGACCAAGAGCCCTGCCGCAGTGCGGGCAGGTCGATGCGGCGGCATCCGCGCGGTCGCCGCCATTCGCGCTGCCCGTCTTCGCCGAACGCGCCTTGCCGAGTTCGTCGACGAACGCGGCGCCGAGCAGACCGGCGGGCAGCGCGAACATGCCGATGCCGAGGATCGCGATCAGCCCGCCGAGCACCTTGCCGGCGGCGGTGACCGGCGTCAGGTCGCCGTAGCCGATCGTCGTCAGCGTCACGATGCCCCACCACATCGTCGCCGGGATCGACGAGAAGCCCTTCGGCTGCGCCTCGTTCTCGAGGTGGAACATCAGCGTCGACGACACCACCAGCAGCACGACCAGCAGGAACAGCAGCGACAGCAGGTCGGGGGCCTTCGCCTTCAACACGCGCGCCAGCGTCTGCACGGCGAGCGAGTAGCGGCTGAGCTTGGCGATGCGCACGAGGCGCGACAGCCGGAGCAGGCGCAGCACGCGCAGGTCGAAGCCGGCGAGCGCCAGCAGGCTCGGCAGGATCGCGGCGAGGTCGATCAGCGCCGGCGCCGACACGGCCCAGCGCAGGCGGCCGGTGGGGCCGGCGTAGCGGGCCTGTTCGGGTGCGGCCCAGCCACGCAGCAGGTACTCGATCGCGAACACCGCCACCGAGACGGTCTCGAGCACGCCGAAGGCCGGCCCCCCGGCGTCGCGCACCGCGGGCACCGTCTCGAACACGATCGCGACGATGTTGGCGGCGATCAGCGTCGCGATCGCGAGGCGCACGAGGGTCGCTGGGCCGGTCGCGGGTTCGCGTTCGAGCAGGGCGTGCACCGAGGTGCGTGCAGTCATGCGGGCACAGTAGGCGCGCGTGCGGCAGCCCGCGAGGGCACGGCGCAGCCGGTGGCCGGGAGCCGCGAGCGCGCCGTTCACGGGGCGCCGATCGCTCGGCTGTTGCTGCGCCCGGCCGGACCGACGATGCTCCGGGCGAGTGCGCCCGCTTCGGGTGCACGCATTCCCGGAGCCCCACCATGCAGAGATCCGTGTCGTGGGCGAGCCCGTTGCTGTTCGCGGCCGTGCTGGCCGCCCAGCAGGGCACGCCCGATCCGGCAGCGCCCAAGCTGCCGCCGGCCGAGCGCCTCGCCGCGCTGCAGGCCGAGCAGAAACAGCTGATCGCCGACTGGCAGCAGCAGCGGAAGGAGCAGGCGAAGCAAGCACCCGAGCCGGGCAAGGCCGTGCCGGCGATCGCGATGCGCCCCGACTTCGACAAGGTCGTCGCGCAGGCCAAGGCCGCCGCGGCCGAGTACGCCGGCACCGCCGACGCGCCGCCGTTCCTGGTGTTCGTCGTGCAGACGAGCAGCAAGAAGGAGGACCGCATCGAGGCGCTCGACGCGTTGACCGAGAAGCACGTCGACCACGCCGCGGTGGCCGAGCTGGCGCCGATGCTGCAGTTCATGGCGCAGGTGGCCTCGCCCGAACGGGCGAAGGTCTATGCCGAACGGCTGGCGAAGAGCGCCAATGCCGACGTGCGTGGCTGGGCCCTGTTCGCCGGGCACCGCGAGACGATCGAGAAGGCCGATGTCGCCGGGGACGCCTACAAGGCGGCGAAGGCGGAGCTGGCCAAGGTCGCCGAGCTCGCCAGCGACGAGCGGCTGAAGGGCGAGATCCAGGACGCGATCGTCACCCGCGAGAAGTTCGGCATCGGCAACGTGGCGCCGGACATCGAAGGCGAGGACCTCGACGGCGTGGCGTTCAAGCTGTCCGACTACAAGGGCAAGGTCATCTTCCTCGACTTCTGGGGCGATTGGTGAGGCCCTTGCCGGGCCATGTTCCCGCACGAGCGGTCGCTCGTGGAAGAGATGAAGGACAAGCCGTTCGCCTTGATCGGGGTCAACTCGGACAAGGAAGTCGCGCGCGCCAAGAAGTCGGTCGCCGACAACAACCTCAACTGGCGCAGCTTCCACTGCGGGCCGCAGGCGACGCGCGGGCCGATCCCGAAGGCGTGGGCGGTGAAGGGCTGGCCGACGATCGTGGTGCTCGACGCGGAGTTCAAGATCCACTACCGCGGCCACGATGGTGACGAAGCGACCAAGGTCGCCAAGGGCCTGGTCGAGAAGATGAGCGCCGGCAAGTAGCCGGCGGGTGGACGGGTGCGCGGACTCCTCGCACCGGCACCCGCGGCTGCCGCAGTTGACCGTCGTGCAGCGGGTCGGCACATTGCCGCTGCTCGCGCGATCGACTGACACCGTTGCGAGCGCCGTCGAAGGTCGCGATGAACGACTTGCCCCACGCCGCCGGGTCGGATGCCGAAGGCGAACCAGGGTTCGTCGACGGCAGCTCCGACGCTGGCAGCGCCGAGGAGGTGCTGCGCCATCTGCGGCAGCGGGCCGGCGATCGCTACGACGTAGCCGGCGAGATCGGCCGCGGCGGCATGGGTTGCGTCTACTCGGCGCGGGACCGCGATCTGCGGCGCCGCGTCGCGATGAAGGTGCTGATGGCGGGGGATGGTGACAGTGCCCTGCCGCCGGGCGATCGCCTGCTGCGATTCGTCGGCGAGGCGCAGATCACCGGGCAGCTCGATCATCCGGGCATCGTGCCGGTGCACGAACTCGGCATCGACGCGGCGGGGCGGCCGTTCTTCACCATGAAGCTGGTGCGCGGCCGCACGCTCGGCGAAGTGTTCGAACTGGCGCGGCAGGGCACCGAGGGTTGGTCGCTCACGCGCGTGCTGTCGGTGGTGCTCAGGGTCTGTGAGGCGATGGCGTTCGCCCACGCCCGCGGTGTCATCCATCGCGACCTGAAGCCGAGCAACGTGATGGTCGGCCGGTTCGGCGAGACCTACGTGATGGACTGGGGCCTGGCGAAGGCTGCCGGGGTCGCGCCACCGGCAGTCGCACCGGTGTCGCACACGAGCGTGCACACGCTGCGCGACGACGCCACGCCCGACACGCCGCTGATCACTGCCGACGGTCGCGTGATGGGCACGCCGTCGTACATGGCGCCGGAACAGGCCGAGGGGCGGCTGATGAACATCGACGCGCGCACCGATGTCTACGCGGTCGGCGCCTTGCTGTACCACATGCTGGCCGGACACGCGCCGTACGTGCCGCCGGGTGCTGCGTTGTCGCCCCGCACGGTGCTGGCGCGCGTGCTCGACGGGCCGCCACGGCCGGTGTTCGAGTCGAACCCTTCGGCGCCCGCGGACCTGGTCGCGGTGTGCGAGAAGGCGATGGCGAGGGAGCCGAAGCGGCGTTACCAGGGCATGCGCGAGGTCGCCGAGGACCTGGAGGCCTTCCTCGACCGGCGACCGGTGCGCGCGCAGCCGCCGGGCGTGCTGCACGCCATCGGGCTGCAGTTTGCGCGGCATCGCGCCGTGGCGACGACGTTCGCTGGTGCTTCGCTGCTGTTGCTCGGCATGGGGGTGTGGTTCCTGTGGTCGCTCGGCGAATCGCGCCAGCGCGCTCAGTGCCTGGCCGACTTCATGACCACGAAGGCTCTGCTCGAAGAGGCGCGGGACACGCTGACTCCGCGAGTGCCGGCGGCGCGGGACGACACGCGTCGTTGGCTCGGCCGCGCCGGGGATGTCGTGATGCGCGGGCAGCGCTACGAGGCTGCGTTGGCTGCAGGGCGCGGCGTGCCGCCGTTGGCGCAGGCGGAGCTGGTGCAGTTCCAAGGCTTGTTGGTGGAGCTGCGAGCGGCGTGTGACAGCGCGGCTCGCGATCTCGCAACGGCGGATGAGCTGGCCGCGCCGCAAACGTCCGCCGTGCAGGCGAAGTGGGAGGAGGTCTTCGCGGACCTGGACAAGGAGCCGCGGTGGCGAGATCTCGCGCGTGTTCCGCAGGTTGGCTTGTTGCCGTTGACGAGGAACGACGCCGGGTTCTGGCGGTTTCTCGCGCTCGGCACGGGCGAACCGTCACCCGCCGATCGCAGCCAACCGCTCCCTGAGACCGGCGTCGTGCTGGTGCTGCTGCCGGGGGGAGACGTGACCGTCGGCGGCGACGAGGCGAAGGGCAACACCGAAGAACGCAGCATCAAGCTGGCGCCGTTCCTGCTGTCATCGCATGAGGCGACGCAGGCGCAGTGGCAACGGATCATGGCGTCGAACCCCTCGCGGCGGCGGGCAGGCGAGACCATGCACGGCGTGCAATACGACGGCCGACATCCAGTCGAGAGCATCTCGTGGTTCGAGGCGGCTCGCTTCGCCACTCGGATCGGCATGCGCCTGCCAACCGAGGAGGAGTTGGAATACGCGGGGCGCGCGGGAGCCCAGAACCTGCGCTGGTTCGATGGACAGTTCCCCGAGGACTTGGAAGCGCTGGAGAACGTCCTTGACCAGTCGACCTCGGAATACACCGACCCCCTGCCGTGGAACGACGGCTACCCGACCCATGCGCCCGTCGGTTCGTTCAGGCCCAACTCGTTCGGTCTGTCCGACATCGGGGGCAACGTCTCGGAGTGGACGAGTTCCCATCTCAGGCTCGGCTGCGCCTCGCCCGAAACCCAACCTGGCAGCGTGATCGCGTGAGTTGAGCGATGGAGTCGCCATCGACGTCGCGGAAGGAGGAACACGGCGTCGTCCGCGGGTACACAGG
>JBASWX010000812.1:0-4210 GCA_049276695.1 Planctomycetota bacterium | reverse complement strand
GGCGGCGTCCGCGAGGGCTGCGGCGCGGCCGCACACCGCGGTGCCGGCGCTGGCCGGACACCGGTCGCCGGTCCTCGGCATCCTGGTGCCGGTGGTGGTGGTGGCGGCGGGCGGCATGGCAGTGTCGTGGTGCTGGTTCATCCAGGGCAACCCCGTGATGGCCGGCATCCTCGGCGCCTTGGCGCTGGTCGGGGCCGCGCTGGCTCGCGTCGCGATCCGCTCCTGACGCGCGGGCCGCTGGTCGGCCGGTGCCCCGGCCGTATCGTGGCGCGGTGCCGACGTTCCTGCTGACGATCGCCTACCAGGGCAACCGCTTCCACGGCTGGCAGCAGCAGGCCGGCTTCCGCACCGTGCAGCAGGAACTGGTCGATGCGTTCGCGGCGATCGACTGCCCGGGAGTGCACGTCGAAGGCGCGGGGCGGACCGACGCCGGCGTGCACGCGCTGGGGCAGGGAGCACACGTCGTGCTCACCCGCGAGTGGGCGCCCGAACGGCTGCTGCTCGCGTTGAACACCAACCTGCCGGACGACGTCGCCGTGCAGCGGGTGGTGCGGGCGCCCGACGGCTTCCACGCCCGCTTCCATGCCCGTGGCAAGCGGTATGCCTTCCGCTGCGTGCAGGCGGCTGTGCGACCGGCGATCGGCCGCGAGCTGTACCACTGGGTGCGGCGGCCGGTCGATCTGCTGGCGATGCGGGCGGCGGCGCAGTGCCTGCGCGGCCGGCACGACTTCGCGTCGTTCGCCAGCAACCCGGGCTACCCGCGCAAGCGCGGCACGGTGCGGGCGCTGCACCACGTGCACCTGCTGCCACGCACGGGCGGCTTCGACTTCGTCGTGCAAGGGGGTGGCTTCCTGTACAACATGGTGCGCAACCTGGCCGGCAGCCTGCTCGAGGTCGGCTACGGCAACCGCGATCCGGGCTGGATTGCCGAAGTGCTCGCCGCGCGCGACCGGAGCGCCGCCGGCCCGACCGCGCCGCCGCATGGGCTCTACCTGCTCGCGGTGCTGTATGCCCGCGACCTGTCGCCGGCGGGCGACGAGCCCGGTGTCGTCGCCAGTGCCGGTGCGGACGGCGACGACGGCTGACGCCCGGGCGCGCGTCTCGCGGCGCGTCGACAGCCCTGGCGGTGCGACCGGCCACAACGAATACTCGTCGTTCCTGGCCGTTCTGCATTGCCTCTCGAGATCGTCATGCAAGCCATCGCACTCCGTTCCCTCGTCCTTCTCACCGTCAGTGTCCACCTCGCCGCGCAGGCCCCGCGCGCGCTGCCCCAGAGCCTCGAAGCCGCGCTGCCGGCTTCGACCTACGCCGCGGTGTCGTTCGGCGGTCTCGCGCGCTGCCATGCAGCAGCCGACGCGCTGCCGCTCGCTGCGGCGGTGCACGCGTTCCTGGCCAAGGTGCCGGCGGAGGTGCGTGCCGAACGCCTCGACGAGCATCTCGAACAGGCGACCCGGCACGTGCAGGAAGCGCTCGGGCAGGCGGGGCTGCGGCCGGCGGACGTCCGGGCGTTCCTCGGCCAGCCGATGACCTTGGCGATCGGCCGCATGTCGATCGAAGGCATGGGCCCGTCGGTCGCGCTGCTGGTCGAGATCGGCGACAAGAAGGCGGCGATCAACCGGGTCGTGCAGTGGTGCGCGCAGCGGCTCGGTGAGCTGGCGGGTGGGGCGGAAGGCGGCGAGGTCGCGATCGGCGATGCACGCTTCCACTCGATGACCATGAACGAGGGCCCGGTGTTGTTCGCCGGCGCCATCGGCCGCTACTACGTCGCCAGCAACAGCCGCGGCTACCTGCGCGACCTGGTCGACGTCGCCAACGGTCGCACCGCGGGGCTCGGCCAGAGCACGCGCCTCGTGCAACTGCAGGGGCAGTTGCCGGCGCCGGCGCTGGCGGCGTTGTTCGTCAATGCCGACCGCGTGTGCTCGGCGTTCGCTCCGCACCTGCCGTACGAGGCCGAGCAGTGGTCGGCGGCGCTCGGGCTCGGCGCGGTCGACGCGCTCTACGCGGCGACGACGGCGGGCGCCGACGGCGGCTCCGACCTGTGGCACCTCGGCGTCGGCGGCAGCGAACGCGGCCTGCTGAAGGCGTTGGTCGCCGCCCCGGTCGACCTCGCGTTCGCGCAGTCGTGCTCGGCCAACACCGTGGCGTTCGGCGCCGGCTCGTTCGACGTCGGTGCGTTCGCCGGCGCATTCCACCGCTTCGCCGAACTGCTGCCGGCAGCCGCGCGCGGCGAGATGATGGAGGAGTTGGAACGCGGCATCGGCGAAGCGCTGGCCGAGTTCGGCAGCTCGCCGGACGAGGCGCACAAGCTGATGGCGGCGTTCGGCACGCAGCTCGGCATGGCGCTGGCGCTCGAGAAGGGTGCGGTGCCGAAGCCCGAGATGCTGGTGCGCATCGCGGTGCGCGATCCGCAGGTGGTGGCGGCGCTGCTGCAGCAGCTGGAAGGCAAGGTCAGCGAGCAGAGCGGCCTCGAGTGGAAGACCCGCAAGGCCGACGACCACGAGGTGCGCTTCGTCAACCTGCCGCTGCCCGAGGCGAAGCTGCAGCTGAGCCCGTGCTACGTGGTGACCAAGGACTCGTTGTGGCTCGGCTCGGACGCGCAGGCGCTGGTGCGCGCGCTGCGCCAGGATCCGGCGGCGAGCCTCGCCGCGCAACCCGACTTCCAGGCCCTCGCGACGCAGAGCAAGGGCGCCTCGGGCGTGATGCACCTGCGCCTGTTCCGCGCCGCCGAGATCGGCTGGCGCACGGTCGAGACGATGGCGTATCCGCAGCTCGACGCGCACCAGGACGAAGTCGGCTTCGGCAGCGACGCGCTGCCCGACAGCGAGACGATGGCGAAGGCACTCGGCACGTCGAGCTGGGTGTGGACGGTCGACGATGCCGGCGTCACGGTGCAGAGCCGTGGCACGTTCACGTTCGGCTCGCTGCTGGCGGCGTTCGGCGCCTGCGGCGACGAGGTGCTCGGCCGCGCAGGTGCAAAAGTGTATTGAGGAATCAGCCGGCAAAGACCGCCTGCGTTGGAGCCGCCCGCTGACGCGGGCGCGGCTCAACGGCGACAGGCGAAGCGATCAGAGCGACGCGACCACCATCTTGAGCGGTGGCCGCGCATCGAAGGACGGGAAGTCGGCGTCGACCGCGATCGGTTCGAGCGTGCGCAGCGGCCGGCCGGCCTTCTGCGCGCAGCGGCGCAGCTGGTCGTGCCACACGGTGGCGTCGACTTCGGGCACGTGGTTGGTCGCCAGGATCGACCCACCGGGTGCGAGCGCGAGCAGCGCCGGCTTGAACAGCGAGCCGTAGTCGGCGACGACGTCGATGGTGCCGAACGGGGTTTTCGCGCGCCGTGGCGGGTCGAGCACGATCCAGTCGAACGGTTCGCGGTCGACGCGCGCGAACGGCACGTGCTTGCCGCGCCGCTGCACTGGTTGGCCGGCGAGCTGGCGCAGCACCGGCAGGCAGTCGGCGTGCAGGAACGTGCAGCGCTCCGGGTCGATGGCGTTGAGCGCGAGGTTGCGTTCGCCGACCGCGAGTGCGCTCGCGGCGAAGTCGACGTTGCGCACCGTGGCCGCACCGCCCAGCGCGGCGGCGATGCCGGCACCGCAGGTGTAGGCGAACAGGTTGAGCACGCGCTGGCCGGCGGCGGCAGCCTGCAGCCGGGCGCGGCCGGCGCGCAGGTCGAGGAACAGCCACGGGTCCTGGCCGCGGTGGCGGCCGGCGACCAGCAACGAGGCGCCGCGTTCGTGGGCGACGTGCTAGCCGGCGGCGGCTGGGGTGGGGACGTGCGCGGGGAAGTCGGCCGGCAGCGGTGCCCCGCGGTGGTTGCAGACCACGGCTAGCTCGATGCCGAGTTCGCGGGCGACGCGGTCGTGCACGGCCGCGACGTCGGGGGCGGGCAGCGCTTCGCGGAACGTCTGCACCAGCAGCAGGGGCCCGTAGCGGTCGACGGTGATGCCGGGCGCATCCTCGGCGATGCCGTGCAGCAGCCGGTAGCAGTCGGTGTGCTCGCGGTGGCAGCGGTCCAGCAGGCCGGTCCGTGCCGCGATGGCTGCCGCAACGCGATCGGCCAGGCCGTTCGTCGCCATGAACGCAGCATGCGAACTGGCGCGCGCCGGGGGAAGACCGTAGTCGTGGCGGTCATGGCCACCGACAACCAGCTCGCCGCGGTGCGCAAGGCGCTGCGCGCCAAGGTGCGCGACGCGACCGGCGACGTCACCGT
>JBASWX010000811.1:0-4223 GCA_049276695.1 Planctomycetota bacterium | reverse complement strand
GCCTTCGTTGCTCAACGCTGGCGCCGGCGCCACACTCGCGACCGCCGCCATGACCGTGCGAACCGAAGGCTGCCCCGAGCCGCTGGACGCGCCCCCGTCGCCGCGGGTCCTCACGCTGCCGTTGCTGCTGTTCCTTAGCGGCGCGCTCGGGCTGGTGGTGGTCGGTTGGTGGCAGCGCGACCCGCGCCCCGACCTCTTGGGCGGCGTGCGCCTGCTCGCCGACGGCGATCTCGACGGTGCCGAGCGCACGCGGATGCTGCGCCGCGTACTCGCGCAGGCCGCAACGGCGCCGACACTGGCCGGCCGATGGGCTGGCTGGCTGGCGGCGATCGCATTGGCCGATCGCGACGCCTACCAGGAACGGCTGCGGGCCCTGGGCGGCGGCGATCGCCCGAGCGAAGTGCCGGCGCCGGCCGAGTGCCTGTTCCTCGACCTCGGCGACCCGCTGCTGGCTGCCGTGCTGGCCGCGGTGACGGCGGAAGTCGGTGGCGACCTGGCAACGGCTCGGGCGCAGTGGACGTCGGTCCAGATGCAGGCCAGGTTGACCGCGCACGTGTTTGCCCGCGAACTGGCGACCGCAGCGCTGCACCGCCTGTGAACTGATGACTTGAGTGGACAATCCAGCGGATCGGTGTAACCGCTGGCGGAATCGGGGCACTAAGCAGTGCCGGAGCCGCGATGGTGCCCGGCAAGGAGACTGCGATGCACTTTGTGCCGCCTCGATGCCCCAACACCGACTGCGAGCAGCACCGGAAACCAACACCGGGGTTCTTCCGGCGCCGCGGGTTCTACTACCCGGCCTGCCGCCGGGAGGGCGTACCCCGCTTCCGCTGCCTCAGCTGTGGCCGCGGGTTCTCCCGCCAGACCTTCCGCCACGACTACGGGGACCGCCGGCCGGCGGACAACGTGCCGCTGTTCATGCTGCTCGCCAGCGGCGTTGGCCTGCGCCAATGCGGTCGTTTCCTCGACATGGACCCACGGGCGGTCCAGCAGAAGAAGTCCAAGATGGCCAGGATGCTGGCCTTGCTGCACAGCAACCTCTGCCCGACGCTCGCCAGGCACGACGGCTTCGTGCTCGACGAAGAGGAAACCTACGAAGCCGCTTCGATCCGGCCCCTGACGATGCCGGTCTTGATCGAGAAGCAGACGTGGTTCGTGGTGGCCACCGCCGTCGGTTCGATCCGGCGGCTGGCGGCCGTGGGCTCCGCGCGGCGTGAGCGTCAGGACAAGGATGAACAACGCCGGGGGCCGCGCCCCGACCAGAGCAGCGAGTGCGTGCGCAAGGTCCTGGAGGAACTCGCGCGCAGGGTACCCACCGGCAACATCCTGCTGCGCACCGACCAGAAGAAGACCTACGGTCCGATCGCCAGCGGCGTGTTCCCCGGCCGCCTGGTGCACGAGCAGACCTCGAGCAGACTGCTCCGGAACGCCAACAATCCGCTGTTCCCGATCAACGTGACGCTGGCGATGACCCGAGACAACTGTGGCCGGTTGCGCCGGCGGTCATGGCTGGTGACCAAGAAGGCGGAACGGCTGCAGAACCACCTCGCGATCTTCATTGCCTACCGCAACTACGTGCGGCGGCGGTTCAACCGTGACCAGAAGAGGCAAACCCCGGCAGTGCTGCTCGGCCTGGTGCCGCGCAACCTCGACCGGCAGGAAGTGCTGGCCTGGCGGCAGGACTGGGGCGACCACAGCATCCATCCGATGAGTTCGAACGGCGCGCACACCGTGCGCGAAGCCGTGCCGGCGTGAGGCCGGGAGGTGGCCTCGGGTTCGCCGAGTGGCGATGCCCGGTCCACTCAAGTCATCAGTTCTACGCCTGCTCAAGCCGTGTTCGGGCCCCGGTCGATGCCGGTCAGGGAGTTCAAGGGTCGGCGAGCATGGACGACATTCGTTTGGGGACGCTGCTGGTGGCAGGCGGCACTGTCGACGAAGCGGCGCTGAAGCGCTGCCTCCAGATCCAGGAACTGACCGGGCACGCGCGCCCGCTCGGCCAGATCCTGGTCGAACAGGGGCATCTCGATGCCGCAACCTTGCGCGGCCTGCTGGAACTGCAGCGGGAACGCGCCGACGTCGCCCGCGCCGAGGCCCCGGCGACCGACCTGGCATCGTCCGCGCTGCTGCAGGCGGCGGTCGCCAACGGCGCGGACGAGATGGTGGTCAGCGAGGGGCGGCCGGTGCGCATCCGCGTCGGGCCGTCGTGGAACCAGCTGACCGAGGATGCGCTCGGCGGCCCCGAGGTCTGGGACTTCGTCCGCGAGACGATGGGGATCGACGTGCTGGAGTCGTTGGCCGATCAGCACTTCGTGGTGCGACCGTGGGCTGCCGACGGCATCGGCCGTGGGCTCGCGGCCGCCTTCCGTCAGTTCGATGGCGTCGCGGTTCGGGTGACCTTCGCTGCAGCCGCGGCCCTGGAACCGGAGGCGTTGGCGATTCCTGCCGCCGTCGTCGATGCCGTGCGCACGGGCAGGGGCCTGGTGCTGATCGTCGGCGAACGCGGCATCGGCCGCTCCGAAACCCTCGCCTGCCTCGCGCAGACCGCCGCCACCGACCCGGCCCGCCACGTGGTCGTGGTCGACGACGAGCCGTGGTCGCCGGCCGCAACCGGCAAGGCGATGGTGCGTCGCCGCTTCGGCTTCCTGCCGGTCGACCGCGCCGCGGCGCTGCGCAGCGTGCTGCGCGAGGATCCCGACGTGCTGGTCGTCGCGGACGTCGGTGACGCAGCGACGTTCGAAGTGGCGTTGCGCGCCGCCGAGGGTGGTCGCCTGGTGATCGCGTGGCTCGAGGCGGCGAATGCGGTCGCCGCGCTGACGCGCGTGCTCGACTTCTATCCGCAGCACGACCTGCCGCGCGTGCGGGCATCGCTGGCCGCGGTGCTGCGCACCGTGCTGGTGCGCCTGCGCCTGCCGGATGCCAACCACACCGGCTCGGTGGTCGCGACCGAGCTGCTGGTGGTCGACGACGCGATGCGCGACATCGTTCGTCGCGGCGACCTGGCCGATGCCGCGCTGCTGCTGCGGGCGGCCGATGGCAACGCCGGGCACTCGCTCGACCAGTCGATGCTGGCGCTGTTCCAGCGCGGCCTGGTCCGGCTCGACGACGTGTTCGTGCGGGCCGAGGAGAAGGCATGGCTGCTGGAACGCACCCGCACGGTGCAGTCGCGGGAGGAATGACCATGGAAGCCAGGCGACTCGATCTGCTGCTGGCGGCGGTGGCGAAGACCGCGGCTTCGGCGCTGCACCTCGTTCCCGGCCGGCGGCCGGCGCTGCGTGTGCAGCGCCGCTTCGTCGACGGCGACGACACGGTGCTGCAGGCTGCCGACGTCGACGAACTGACCCGCGATCTGCTGTTCGCCGACCACCGGGAGCAGCTGGCCCGGTGTGGCCACGTCGAAGTGCTGTACGTGGCCCGCGGCGGCGTTCGGCACCGCGTCACCGTCGTCGAGGCCGACGGCAACCATGCGCTCGTGCTGCGGCCGGTGCCGGCGGTGCCGCTCGGCCTGGCGGCTGCGGGGTTGCCGGAGCAACTCTCGGCGCTGACCCGCGTGCGCAGCGGTTTCGTGGTGGTCGCCGGCTTCTTCGGCGCCGGCAAGAGCACGACGCTCGCGGCGTTGGTCGCCGAGATGAACCAGGACCCCGGCCGCCACCTGGTCACGATCGAGGAGCCGATCGCGTTCCTGCACCCGGTTGCCGCCGCGCTGCTGCACCAACGCGAAGTCGGCACGCACGTCGCCACGGCTGCCGCCGGCATCCGGCAGGCGATGGTGGTCGGGGCCGACGTGATCGTCATCGACGAAGTGCGCGACGCCGAGGCGCTGGAGGCGGCGGTCACCGCCGCCGAGTCCGGCTGCCTGGTCTTCGCCGGCGTCGAAGCCGGCTCGATCGCCGGCGCGATCGGCGCCTGCGCCGGCCTGGTCGGACCCGAACAACGGCCGCGCTTGCGCACGCGGCTGGCGCGCGTGCTGCGCGCCTGCACCGCCCAGAGCCTGCTGCAGCGGGCGCAGGTTGATGGCCGCATCCCGGCGATCGAGATCCTGGTTGGCAGCCAGGCGGTGCGCGCCGCGATCCGGCGCGGCAACCTGCAGGACCTGCCAGCGATCATGACCCGTTGCCGGGGTCTCGGCATGCAGACGACGGACCTGGCGCTGCGCTCGCTGCTGAGCCGCGGCCTGGTCACCGCCGACGAGGCGCTGTTGCACGCGACCTGTCGCGACGCCGTGC
>JBASWX010000810.1:0-6079 GCA_049276695.1 Planctomycetota bacterium | reverse complement strand
GCGTTCGCCGCGCCCGGGCCCACGATCGGGCCCTCGGTCGGGGCCGCGCTCCGGCCCACGGTTCGGGCCGCGCCCGCCGCTGCCGCGCTGGAAACGCTGCCCCGGCATGCGGTCCTCGTGGCGGCGCGCCATCAGCGCTCTCCGGGGTCGCAGAGGATCACGTTCAGATGTTCGTTGGGGATCAAGGTGAAGCGCGCCGTGCACGCGGGCACGACAACAGTGTCCCCGGTGGCGATGTCCAGTGTGCCGTGAACGCGCCGGCCGGGCCACTTCAACGTGCCGCGTCCCGCAATCGCGGTGACGGTGACGAACCGGCCGCCGGTGTGCAGGTCGAGCCGTTGGCGCAGCGAATACCGCCGCAACCGGAACTGCGGCGTCGCGACCAGCTGCACGCCGCCGTCGGCCAGCACGCTCGGCGCCACCACCGGCCGCCCCGGCGACGCCTCGACCCGCATCACCGCCATGGCCTCGGGAATGTGCACTTCACGGCCGCGACCGAAGTCGAACAGCCGGTAGGTCAGGTCGCTGTTCTGCTGCACCTCGAACACCACGACGTCGGGGCCGATCGCGTGCACGGTGCCGGGCGGGATGTGGATCGTGTCGCCGACCTCGGGCCGGAACGTCGCCATCAGGCCATCGACGTCGCCCGCCGCCAGTGCTTGCGCGAAGCGTTCGCGCGTGACGCCCGGCTGGAAGCCGTACGTGATCGCCCCCTTCGGCCCAGCCTGCAGCACCACGCACGCTTCGTTCTTGCCGCTGTCGCTGTGGGCCTGGCTGTCGTCGGGGTGCACCTGCAGCGACAGGTGGTCGCGCGCATCGAGGAACTTCAGCAGCAGCGGGAAGCGCGCACCGAAGCCGAGCGGCACGCCGCGCCCCACCAGCGCCTCCGGCTCCACCATCAGCTCGGCGAGCGTCGTGGTGCGCCCGCGCAGCCGGCTCGAGCCCTCGGCGCGGTCGTACAGTTCCCAGGTCTCGCCGATCTGCTGGTCGGCGGGCAGCTCGATGCCGAGCACCGTCGCCAACGCCCGGCCGCCCCAGACCTTGGGCAGGGTGATGCGTTCGACGAGGAAGGGTTCCAGCGGCAGCATGCGGCGAGCGGGGTCCGGCGGGCGAAGCCCGTAGTTCTATCCGCCCCGCGGCGAGCGCGCCAACGGCGACGTCGCGCCGGTGGCGCCGGTGCTGCCAGCGCTGCCGTTCACATGCGGCGCGCAGCCCCGAGCGTGCGCACGTACAGGTAGACGATCAGCAACCCGCTCGCGAGCAGCGCGAGCAAGCCGCCCCAACTGCCGTGCGCAGTCGGAATCAGCGTCGGCAACCCCGCCGCGACCGCAGCGATCGCGACACCCATGATCGCCTCGCCGGTGATCAGGCCCGAGGCGAGCAGCATGCCCGCGTTCTCGAGCTGCACGCCCTCGTGCTCGGTCTTCGGCGCGAACTTGCGCTTCACGATCCAGGCCAGCATGCCGCCGAGGAAGATCAGCACCGACAAGCCGAACGGCAGGTAGATGCCGACGGCGACGCCGAGGATCGGCGTCCGGAACGAGGCCTTGATCTTCTTGAGGTAGTTGTCGAGCGCGATGATCAGCACCGCGAGGCCACAACCGAACATGATGAAGTTCCAGTTGATGCCGGCGCCGAAGATGCCGGTCGACAGCTCCTTCATCAGCGTCGCCTGCGGCGCCGCCAGCGGCTTCACGCCTTCCTTGACCGCGCGGCCAATGCCGGCGTCGCTGTCGAGCAGGCCCAGCACCAGCGGGATCACCGCCGCCGATGCGATCGTGCCGATCACCAGGCACACCTGCTGCTTCCACGGCGTCGCGCCGACGACGTGGCCGCACTTCAGGTCCTGCAGGTTGTCGCCGGCGATGCAGGCGCCGGTGCAGATGAACGCGGCCAGGTAGATCACCGCCGCGGGGCCGACCTTCGCCGCCAACGAGTCGGTGCCCATCAGCTGCACCAGCAGCAGCGACGACACGACGACGGTCGCCATCGTGACGCCGGATACCGGGTTGTTCGAACTGCCGACGAGCCCCGCCATGTAGCCGGCGACGCTCGCGAACAGGAAGCCGAAGCCGAGCATCAGCACCGTCAGCACCAGGCTGACCAGCACCTTGCCTTCGTAGGCGCCGAGTGCCGAGTGGAACGCGAAGAACATCGGCACGGTCATCAGCGCCGCGGTGAAGGCGAGGAAGTTGATCGGCGTGTCGAGCTCGGTGCGCGGCGCGCCAGCGGTGCCGCCGCTGCGCTGGGCCCGGAACGCGGCCAGGCTCGCCTTGATCCCGTTCTTGATCGGGCCGATCAGCGAGATCAGCGACCAGACGCCACCGACCAGCATGCAGCCGATGCCGATGCGGCGGCACTCCTGCCACGACGCCCCCGCCAGCGCCCCCCACTGGTCCTCGGTGAACGCCGACCAGGGCGTTCCGGCGGCGATGCCGGCGGCGCCCATCAGGCGCGGCTCGTTGAGCCACCAGTTGATCGGCACGCCGAGGATCGTGCCGATGATCGCACCCGACATCATCAGGGTCCCGATGTTCGGGCCGACGATGAAGCCGATGCCGAGCAGGCTCGGTTGCAGCGTCGCATCGGCGCTGAACAGCCACTTGCCGCCGAGCAGCGACTTCACCGTCGCGACTTCCGCGGCCAGCACCTTGAACCCACCCTCGAGCACCCGGAACAGCGCACCGAGCACGCTCGCCTCGAGCAGCAGCTTGAAACCGAGCCCGCTGGTCGCTGCCTGCGACGCATTGTCCTCCGGCGACGCATCGTCCCCGCGCGCCACGCCACCGGTCTTCAGCACCTGCGACGTCGCCAGCCCTTCCGGGAACAGCAGCCCCGCGTCGACGATCAGCGCGCGCCGCAGTGGCGTGGTGAAGACGACGCCCATGATGCCGCCGACGCACACCATCAGGAACATCGGCCAGTAGTCGTAGTTCGCCCACGCCCCCATCATCACCAGGGCCGGCACGGTGAAGATGATGCCCGATACCGTCGACGCGCCCGCCGACGCGATCGTCTGCACCTGGTTGTTCTCCAGGATGTTGCTCGAGCGGAACGCGCGCAGCACGCCGAGCGCGATCGCCGACGCCGGGATCGACGCGGCGACCGTCATGCCGACGCGCAGTCCGAGATACGCGTTCGCCGCCGCCATCAGCATCGACAGCACGACGCCGAGCAGCACCGCCTTCATGGTGATCTCGGGCAGGCTGCGTTCCGGGCCGACGACGGGACGATGCGGAGCGGGCGTCTGGGTCATGCGTGGGAGCTCGAGCCGGGAGAGGGCGGCACAGTCCGCGTTCCCGTGCCCGGAGTCCAGCGCGCGCTGCGCCAACCGCGGCGACGTCGCAAACGTCAGCGCAGCAGCCGGCCGAGTTCGCGCACGAGTGTGCGCATGGTCGGGATGAACGCACTGCCGCGCGGCTCAACCTTCAACGCCGCGCGCAGGTGCCAGCGCACCGCCATCACCAGCTCGGTGCCGGTCGCAGCACCTGCGACCGCGTCGCGCAACCGCGTGGCGAGTTCGCCCCGCCCGCCCGCTCCAGGTCGGCGCACAGGGCCTCGATCGCGGCGGTGTGGTCGTACGTCATTGCCTCACGCCAGGTGCTTGCTGACGAGATCGATTCCCGCCGCCGCATCCGGGGACTGCTTCACCGCAGCGCGCGCCGCGCGGATCACCTTCTTGGTCACCGCCGGCCCCGACTTCCGGAACGCGGCGCACGCCTGCTCCACGTCGTCGGGGCGATCCTCGGCGAGCACTTCCAGCAGCAACGCCGCCTGGTGCAGGTCCTTGCCGACCTTCGTCTGCTGCACGACCGAGCGCGTCTGGCTGATCAGCAGCTTGTGCAACGCGTAGCGCGCCGGATCCGGCACCACGACGAGCACGGCGCCGCCATTGACCGCTGGCGCCGGCTGCGGCTCCGCCATCAGCAACGACAGGTACTTGATGGGCGCCGCCGCGGCGCGCAGCCGCGGGATCACGATCGGCTCGGTGTCCCGCTCCGAACCGGGCGTCACCAGGTCGACGCGCAGCTGCTTGCCGCGCACCTTGAACGACGTCGACGGATGCCGCGGATCGAACGACGGCACGGGCACGAACCCCATCTGCAGGCTCTCGAGCGCCGCGGGAACGTCGGCCGTGAGCTGCGGCGTCGCGATCTCGAGATGCGCGGCGACGTCGACGTCCTCCGTGCGCCAGGCGGCCCCCGGCCAGGCGACGCCGAGCATGTTGCCGAGCAGCGCGAACGCATGCGTGCCGACCAGGATGCCGCCGACCTTGAACACGCCGGCGTCGGCCAGGCTGCGCAGCACGCGCGCCACCGGTGCTGGCACCGTGGTCTGGCCTGACGTCGCCAGCAACCGCCCGAGCCGCGTGATGCGTTCGCGGTCGGCCTCGCGCGCCGCCCGTTCCTTGCGATACCCGGCGACGATGCGCCGCAGCGCCGGCGAGTCCGCCCCGATCGAGAACTGCCGCTTGCCACCGCCCGCGTCGGAGTACTGGAAGTAGACGTAGTCCGTGCCGTTGACGGTCTTGGTCGCGAACGATCCCGCCAGCAGCGCCCAGTCCCGCTCCGCCTCCTCCGCCATCAGCAGCGCCAGCAGTTCGGCGTGCAGGGTCTGCGTGTCCTGGCCGTGGCGGATGAACATTATACGCAGATTACCATGACTCTGCGTATAATCCAAGAACGCGGGACAATCGGCGGTTTGGAGGCCATCGGCTCCACTCTGGCCAGCGCCTCGGTCCACTTGTCCTGCTTTCCAGGACGATACCGTCGTGATTCGTCCTGGGATCCAGGACTACTTCGAGACCGCCACCGCCCGCCCCGGCGCCCCGCCGCGATGGCGGGACCGTCATCCCGCTGGGGTGCCAGGCAGACTGCCTACGCCCCACCCGCCTGCAGCTTCGCCTGCTGCACCAGCCGCCGCGCCTGCTGCAACGACGCCGCGTCGGCACCTTCCCCCATCGTCATCGCCGCCAGTTCCTGCTCGATCTCGGCGCCGCGCAGCAGCCGCACCTCCGAGCGCGTGCGGGCCTCGCCGGCCTTGCCGCCGACTTCCTTGCCGACCAGCAGGTGGTGCTGCGCGAACGCGGCGACCGGGGCCAGGTGGGTGACGATCACGACCTGGTGGTGGCGCGCGACCTCGTGCAGCTTGCGACCGACCGGCAGGCCGAGCCGGCCACCGATCTCGGCGTCGATCTCGTCGAACACCAGCAGCGGCACGCGGTCCTGGTCGGCCAGCGTCTTCTTGACCGCGAGCACGATGCGCGCCAGCTCGCCGCCCGACGCGGTGTCGCGCATCGAGTGGAACGGCTCGCCGGGGTTGATGCGCACTTCGAGGTCGACCGGTCCAGGCCCGTGCTCCGTCGCATCGTCGAGCAGCCGTTCGTCGGCGAAGTCGGTGCTCATCGCGACCCGCACCTCGGTGTGCGCCATGCCGAGGTCGCGCAGCTCGGCGACGATCGCCGCCGCGAACGGTTTGCCGGCCTTGCCCCGCGCGCGCAGCAGCTTGCGCCCGAGCGTCGCCGCATGCGACGTCGCCGCCCGCAACTCCGCCGCGAGTGCCTCGCTGTCGCCGCCCGCCTCGATCGCGCCCAGTTCCGCGGTCACCCGTTCCAGGTTCCCCCGCAGATCCGCCGCTGTCGGCCCGAACCGCTTCAACCCGGCGTGGATCTCGTCGAGCCGTTCGCGAACGGCGGCGAGCCGCCCCGGATCCAGATCGAGCCGCGCCTGCCCCGACTGCACTTGCCGGCACACGTCCGCCAGCAGCTCCTCCACCTGCGCCAGCGACTCGGCCGCGTCGCCGAGCCGCCGGTCGATCGCCGCCGCCTCCTGCAGCACGCGCAGCGCGCGCCCCACCTGGCCGGCCGCGTTGTCGTCGCGTTCCTGCAGCAGGTCCAGTGCTTCGTCGAGCCGACGCCGCAGCGCGTCGAGGTTGCCGAGCACCTGGTGCTCCTGTTCGAGCGCTTCGAGTTCGCCGTCGCCGAGCGCCAGCTCGCGCATCGCCTGCTGCTGGAAGCGCAGGAACTCGCGCCGCTGCGTGCGTTCGCGTTCGCCGTCGGCCAGCTCGCGCAGCCGCTGCC
>JBASWX010000809.1:0-16165 GCA_049276695.1 Planctomycetota bacterium | reverse complement strand
GCGCGCCGACGTCGGCGCGCAGCAGGTCGGTGCGGTGCTGGCGGTGCGCACCACCACGCCGGCCGGCGGCAAGGCGGCGGTCCAGAGCCTGGACGTACACGTGCCGGCGGGAGGCAGCCAGCTGACGCTGTCGTTCTGCTGCGCCCCCGACGAGTTCGCGGCCCGCGAGCCGGAGTTCCGGCAATGGCTCGCAACGCTGACGTTCGCCCGCGTCAGGAAGGGGCAAGCGTCGCTGGGCGACCGGCTGTGGACGCCGGTGCTGACCGGGGCCGGCGTCGGGCTGATCCTGCTGCTGCTGTACAAGCACAACCGCGGCCGGCGTTGAGCCCCGGCCCCGGCCGGATACACTGCGGTCGCGCGGTTGGTCCCCGGGCCGAAAGGCCCACTCGCCCGGCCGCGTCCGCCCGCGTCCGCTCCTCCGACCAACCGCCTTGAAGAAGAAAACCCCGCCGCAGGGCGCCCGCAATCTCGACAAGCACCTGTTCGAGGCCGGGCAGCAGTGCCAGAAGCGGCTCTGGCTCGACTACCACGAGCCCGTCGAAGAGGAACCCTCACCGCTGCGGCAGGCGATGTCGGCCGCGGGCGACCAGCTGCGCACGTTGGCCCGCACCGCGTTCCCGAAGGGAGTCGCGATCGCGGCGAAGGACTACACGGCCGCGGCGGCCGAGACCAAGGAACGCATCGCCGCGGGCAGCCCGGTGCTGTTCGACGCCGCGTTCGTCGCCGACGGCGTCGAGGTGCGCAGCGACATCCTGGTGCTGCACAAGGACGGCCAGTGCGACCTGTTCGAGATCAAGTCGGGCACCAAGGTCAAACACCGCTACGTGAACGACCTCGCGCTGCAGGCGCACGTGCTCGCGCTCTCGGGCCTGAAGATGCGTGCCGCCTACCTGCTGCACGTCAACCCGCGCTACGTGCACAAGGAAGGCGCCGACTTCCCGCCGATGCAGCTGCTGCGCAGCAGCGACGTCACCGCCAAGGTCACGCGCCAGGTCGACGCGGTGCGGCGGCGGCTGCAGCAGTACCGGCAGACGCTCGGCGACGAGGCGGCGCTGCAGTTGCCGATGGGAACGTTCTGCACCAACCCGTTCCCGTGCCCGCACCTCGCGCGCTGCGGCAAGGAGGCGCCGAAGCTGCCGCTGCGCGAACTGCCCGAGCTGACGCGGCAGCAGGAGGTCGAACTGCACAAGGAGGGCATCGAGGACCTGGCCGGCGTCGACGCGGCGCGACCGGGCCTGACCTTCCGCCAGCGGCGCGTGCTCACCTGTGTGCAGCAGGGCACGCCGAGCGTCGAACCGTTCGTGCGCGAGGAACTGCGGCAGTGCGGCAAGCCACTGCACTTCCTGGCGATCGCGTCGGTCACCGACCCGCTGCCGCGCTTCGACGGGCAGCGGCCGTGGCGGCTGGTGCCCTGGGCGTGGGCGGCGAACACGCTGCACGAGGACGGGCGCATCGAGCGGGCGTCGTTCGTGCACGTCGAGCGCTCCGACCCGCGGCCGGCGTTCGCCGAGGCGCTGCACAAGCACCTCGAGGTCGGCGGCACGCTGCTCGTCTGGAACGACGAGAACCTCGAGGAGCTGCGCACGCTGCTCGACGACCTGCCGGCGGCGAAGGCCGCGGTGCGCGGCCTAGTTGGCCAACAGCACATCGACCTGATGCAGCTGTTCGACGCCGGCGTGTTCCACCCCGCGCTGCGTTCGCACGCCGACCTGCGGGCGTCGGTGCAGGCGCTGCTCGGCGACGCCAGCGGCAAGGACCTGACGGTCTGGGGCGAAGACGCGATCCTCGCCGCCCTGCAGAAGGCCCAGGCGCCGCGCGTTCGCGCCACCACCAAGGAGAAGATCGGCGCCGAGATCCTGGCGACGCTGACCTGGACCGTCGAACAGCTGCAGCAGCTGTTCACCGCGCAGGCCGGCGCCGACGCGGCGCCGCAGAAGCCGAAGGTCGCGGTCGCGCGGCCGGCCACGAAGTCGCTGCCGAAACCGCTGCCCGAGCCCGAGTAGAGGTCAGGCCGCCGCGTAGGCGGACAGCAGGGCACTGATCTCGCGGTCGGCGTCGAAGCGGCGCTGGAAGTCCTCGCGCACGCGTACGCCCAGGGCGCCGGCCGCCGAACGGTTGCGGTACAGGGCCAGGATCTGGCGCGCCATGTCGTCCTCGGTCGCGAACAGCAACCCGGTCTCGTTGTGGCGCAGCAGTTCGCGATTGCCCGGTACGTCGGCGGCGACGATCGCGCGCCCGAGCATGCCGGCCTCCAGGATCGTCGGCGAGGCGCCCTCGCTCAGCGACGTGTTGAGCACCACGTCGGCGTCGCAGTAGGCGGCCCCCATGCGATCGGCCGCCAGCGGCGGCAGCAGCCGGATGCCGGGCTGGCGCTGGCAGGCCGTGCGCAGCTGTTCGGCGTAGCCGGCGTCCTGCTCGGGTCCCGCGATGATCAGTTCGACATCGGCGCCCGCAGCGCGCAACAGCCCGACGACCGCCACTGCGCGGTGCTGGCCCTTGATCGGGCGGATGCCGCCGGGCAGGAAGATCACGAAGCGCTGGCGCGGGATGCCGAGCGAGCGGCGCAGGTCGGTGCCCTTGGTGTCGAGCCGCCGCGCGGTGCGCGGCACGACGTCGATCTTGCCGACCGCGTCGGGCACCCGCTCCTCGACCGCGGTGCCGGCCGCCGGCGTCGGCACCAGCACGCGGCCGGCCCGCTTCATCACTTCGCAGACCAGCGGTCCCCGTTCGTCGTCGACCATGTCCTGCCACAGGTCCTCGCCGCCGACCGACACCACCCACGGCGCGCGCAGCCCGAGCAGCTGCACGCCGGTGCGGCAGGCGTCGTGCGCGTGCACGATGTCCGGACGGAAGCGGCCCAAGGTGCCCTCGAGCGACTGCTTCAAGCCACCGTCCTCGGTGCTGCCGAACAGTTCGCACAGGTGGCCGCGTGCCTGCAAGCCGTCGCGGTAGCGCGTCACCGTCGCGATGCCGCCCATGTGCATGCGCGTCGGCGACGGCGTCAGCAGCAGGATCTTCATGCCGGGGTTTTCGGCACCTGCCACCCCGCCACTTCACCTGCACTCAGGGCCGGCACAGCCCGCGCAGCGCCCGGACCCGCGCGACGTGGACCGGTTCGCGCACGCGGCCGTCGCGCTTGCACGAGGTGCCGACGATCGCGCCATCGCAGCGTGGCCACAGCCGCGCGGCGTTGTCGACCGACAGACCGGAACCGAGCCAGATCGGGAACGCACCCACCGCGCCGCGCACCTGCTCCACCAACTGCTCGTCGACGGCGCTGCCGGTGCGCGCGCCCGACAGCACGATGCCGTCGGCGCCCGAACGTTCGGCGAGATCGCGCGCCCCGGCGACGACGTCGATCGGCGCCAGCGGGGAGGCGTGCTTGACCAGGAAGTCGGCGAGCAGCGACACCCGGCACCCGAGCCGCTTGCGCCACGCAGCGAGCCGCGCCGCTTCGCCTTCGATGACGCCCTGGTCGGTCAGGTAGGCGCCGGCCAGTACGTTGACTCGCACCCACGACGCGCCCACCACCGCAGCGACGCCGAGCGCCGCGATGCCATCGTTGCGCAGGCAGTTGATGCCGACCCGCAGTCCCGTGGCTTCCGCTACTCGCGATGCGACCACCGCCAGCGCCGCCGGCACGTCGGGCGGCACCGGATCGTCGCTGGTGCCCTTGTGGAACGGCGCGTCACCGAAGTTCTCGACGAAGACGCCGTCGAATCCACCCGCCGCGTAGGCCTGTGCGTCGTCGACGGCACGCGCGAGCACTTCGTCCATGCCGCGATGCCCGGCCGACGACGGCAGCGGCAGCAGGTGCACGACGCCGAGCAGCGGCCGCGTCATCGCCACTTCACACCGGCAGCAGGCTGCGCAGCTTCATGCGCATGCCCTTCCAGGTGCGCGCGAGTTGCGACGCCTCGTCGATCAGCGCGCGCGCCTCGCTCCGCCTCCCGGCGGCGATCAGGTCCCAGGCGAGGTCGAGCCGCACGTCGGCGCGGCGCCGACGGAACAGGTTGAGGAAGTGCGCCTCGCCCGCGTACTGCCGCGCCAGATCGCCGAGGATGCGGTCGATGCCGCGCACGAAGCGCGTGTTCGCCGACAGGCTGCCGACGTGCACGCGGTAGAAGGTCAGCGGCTCGGGCGCGTAGGCGATCGGCTCGCGCTGGGCCAGGCGCAGCCACAGATCGAAGTCCTCGGTCGCGACCAGGTCGGGGTGTTCGTTGAAGCCGCCCAGTTCGCGCACGACTGCGGTGCGCGCGACGACGGTGCTGCAGACCACCGGGTTGCCCTGCAGCAGCCGCTCGAGCGTCAACACGCTCGGCACCACGCGCCGCTGGTTCTTGCGGCCCTCGATGCGGTCGCCCCGCACGATCCAGGCGTCGGTCGCGACGGCGGCGGCGTCGAGCTCGGTCAGCAGCTTGACCGCGCGCTCGAGCTTGTCCGGCGTGTACCAGTCGTCGGCGTCGAGGAAGGCGACGAACTCGGTGGTCGCCGCCTGCACGCCGCGGTTGCGCGCCGCACCTGGGCCCTGCTGCTGCTGCCGCAGTACCGTGGCGCCGCACTGCGCCGCGACCGCCGCGGTGTCATCGGTCGAACCATCGTCGACGACGATCACTGCTTCGGGCAGCGCGGTCTGCTGCTGGACCGAGTCGAGCGTGACCCGCAGGAACGGGGCCGCGTTGAACGCGGGGATCACGACGGTGACGGGGGCCCGATTCATGTCCGGTTGCGGCGCAGCTTGCCGAGGATCGCGGCGTTGATCTCGCGAATGTAGCGGAAGTCGGACGGCTGCACGACCAGGCACCGCCACGCCGGCGTGCCGGTCTGGCGCGCGTAGGCGACGACCGTCCACACCGTGCCGAGCAGGTAGGCGACGCTCGACGCGGCGGCGGCACCCAAGGCCCCGTGTTCGGGGATCCACAGCAGGTCGAGCGCCAACATCGAACCGAACACCACGAACTGCGAGTTGACGCAGGTCTGCAGCTGGTCGCGGGCGGCGAGGTCGGCCTGCAGGATCTTGGAGACCGTGAACGCCACCGTGCCGGGCACCAGCAGCAACAGCGCCGAGCCGACCGGTTGGCTCCAGCCCGCGAACCACACGCAGTCGTCGCCGCGGGCCAGCGACGTGACCAGCCCCATCGCCGGATCCATCAGCAGCAGGATCGCGGCGGCGCCGAGCAGCGAAATCGTGAAGCCAAGCCGCGACAGCACCGGCGTCATCTCGCGTGCCTCGCTGTGCGTGCTGCTGGCGACCTTGCTGAAGAACAGGTCGCGCATCGCCTCCGGGAAGTGCCAGACCAGCTCGGCCCATGTCACCGCCATCGAGTAGAAGGCGACCTGCGTGCTGGCACGATCCTCGGCCAGCTTGTCCGGCGCACCGGCGCTGGCCTCGGTGGCGAAGACGACGAAGAACAGCACCACCAGGTCGAGGCGGTGGTTCAGGTAGGTCAACGTCGAGGTCAGGTTGGCCTTCCAGCCGTAGCGCAGCGCGTCGCCGAGGAAGTCGCGGTGGACCGCGACGCGTAGCCGCACGACGCTGCGCACCAACCACAGCGCCAGCAGCGCCACGATCAGCGTCGACGCGAGCCGGCCCCAGGCGACGCCGAGCGGCACGTGCTCCTTGGCGACGCTGCCGCCGAACAGGAAGAAGCAACCGAAGAACGCCGGCAGGAACGTCAACGACGTCACCAGGTGCACGACGCCGTAGTCGCGCACGCGGTCGGTCGCGAGCTGGGTGCTGTTCGCGTAGCTGGCGATCAGCAACAGCGGAACTGCCGCGCACACTGGCACGACCAGCCACGGATCCGACGTCAGCCTGGTGTCGAGCAGCGGCAGCACCCAGATCAGCACGGCAGCGGCAGCGACGGCGACGAACCCACCCCACAACAGCGCCACCGCCATGCCGGTCTCGAAGCAGGCCTGGGCGCTGAAGCGCTTGCGCCGCACGAAGTAGACCAGTGCCGTCGCGAGACCGAGGTTCGCGAGCGCGCCGAGGATGAACGGCACCGACGCGGCAATGCCCGACTTGCCGTGCTGTGCTGGCTGGTTGGCGGTCAGCAGGTACAGCACCAGCCCGCCGCCCTTGTCGACCATCACCACGAGCACGTGGATCAGGAACGTGAAGACCACCCACCGCCGGAAGTTCATGCGCGCGGCAGGGGCATGGCGTGCACAGGGCGGTCCGCGGCGCCCGCGAGCTGCGGGGCGGAGCAAGGGTGACGGCGGGCGATGGGAGGGGCCGCGTTCAGGGGGGAAGATGGTAGCGAGGATCGGCGCCCGGATCCCGCGGCAAGGTGCGGGCCGGTTGTACGGCGGCTGGCCGGTCCCGCGATGTTCTTCGCGCCGACCGGTGCCATCGCGTGCCTCGCGCTTGTATCGGGGAAGGCCCGCAGCCAGCTTGACGCCGTTCCCGTGGCCGCTTCCCACCCGCCCCGCGTCGTGTTCCTGTGCCAGCGCGTGCCATGGCCGCCGGACCGCGGCGACCGCATCACCACCTGGCACGTGCTGCAGCACCTGCTGGCCCGTGGCGCCGAAGTGCGGGTCGGCTGCTTCCAGGAGGAAGCGCGCGACGCCGAGGGTGTCGCGTTTCTCGCCAGATCGTGCGTGGAGGTCGCGGCGCCGCAGCTGTCACGCCGGTGGCGCAAGCTCGCGGCGCTGCGGGGTCTGCTGACCGGTGAGGCGTTGACGCTGCCGTTCTTCCGCCACCGTGCGCTGGCCGCGGCGGTCGCCCGCTGGTGCACGCCGCCGCCGGACCTGGTCTGGGTCTACTCGTCGTCGATGGCACAGTACGCGCTGGACGTGCCCTGCCCCGCCAGGGTGATGCAGTTCGCCGAGCTCGACTCCGACAAGTGGCGGCAGTACGCGGCGGTCGCGGGCCCCCTCGGCCGCTGGATCTTCGGCCGCGAGGCCAGGACGCTGCTGGCGTACGAAGATCGGGTCGCGCGCACGTTCGCGCGCTCGCTGGTCGTCAGCAACGTCGAGCGTTCGCTGTTCCGCGAACGCATCCACGACGTCGAGCCGGTGGTGCTGCCGAACGGCGTCGACGTCGAGCACTTCACCGCCGGCGCCAACCCCGAACGCCACCCGCACACCGCGATCTTCACCGGCGTGATGGACTACGAGCCGAACGTCGACGGCGTGTGCTGGTTCGCGGCGGCGTGCTGGCCTGCCCTGCGCGCGCGCTTCCCCGACGCCCGGCTGCTGATCGTCGGCAGCAAGCCGGTCCCCGCAGTGCTGGCGCTGGCGCAGCAACCCGGCATCACGGTGACCGGCCGCGTCGAGACGACGCCGCCGTGGTTCGATCGCGCCGCGGTCGCGATCGCGCCGCTGCGGCTGGCGCGCGGGGTCCAGAACAAGGTGCTCGAAGCGATGAGCATGGGCCTGCCGGTCGTCGCTTCGCCGCAAGCCTCGCAGGGTCTCGGCGAAGTACCACCCGGCACGCTCGCGGTGGCGGACGGCGACGCGGCGACGATCGCCGCGGTGGGCGATCTGTTCGCCGATCCGGCCCGCGCCCGCGCAGCCGGCGCCGCGTCGGCGGCCTGGGTCCGCGAACACTGGCGCTGGTCGCAGGTGCTGGCCCGCTGCGACGACCTGCTCCGCCAGCTCGGCGTCACCTTTCCGCGCTGACCGCCGGCCACCGGGTTCCGCCGCCGGCCAGGGCCACCCGCGCGAACGCCCCCCCCAACCTGCCACCCTTTGAGTGCGCATCCAGCGGGCTCTCCCCTGAGCCGGGCATGAACCCCAACTACTGCGCCGCCGTGCTCTTCCCCTTCCTCGTCGCTTCGGCCTCCGGGCAGGACCTGCTGCTCGCCACCACGACCCAACCCGGCGTGCTGCAGGCCCGCGTCCACGGCGCCCCGGAAGGCGCCCTGGTCGTGCTGATCCTCGGCCTGGACGTCGCCAACCTGAAGCTGCCGGGTGGCCAGATCCTCGGGGTCCGGCCCGACCTGATCACCGGCTTCGCAGTCGCCAACGGCACCAAGCCAACCGAGCTCACCGTGCGCGTGCCGCAACCGGGAAGCGGGATCGGCTGCCTGGGGCAAGCCGTCGCCGTGCAGCCCAAGCTGGCGCTCGACCAACGGGGGGGCATCCTGGTGTCCGGGCGGGAGACCGTGTTCATCGAACAGAGCCCCGTCAACGAGGACCGCAGCGGCCGTTACCGCGGCCCCGGCGACGCGGTGCGCTGAGCCTCGCCAGCGGTGACGGCTACTTGTCCTGGCTCGGCATGAGCCGCCACACCCGGCCCTGCTTGCCATCGAAACCAGTCAGCAGCAGTTCGCCATCGGGTTGTTCGGCGAAGCTCGCCACCTGCTGCGGCGCCCGCGCCAGCGTCACGACCTGGTGCTTGCCGCCCTTCCGGTCCTCCTTGCACGCCCACATCTTCAGCGTCATGAAGTCACCGTACACGTACCAGCCGACGAGCCCGGGAATCGCCTTGCCGCGATAGACGTGGCCGCCGGTGATCGACAGGCCCTCGCTGTGCGGATACTCGGCGATCGGCGCGATCACGCCGCCTGGCACGGCCCGCCCCTTGGTGAACACCTCGGTGCCCTCCATCGCGTTCCAGCCGTAGTTGCCGCCCTTCACCAGCCGGTCGACCTCCTCGATCCGGTTCTGGCCGACGTCGCCGCACCACAGGTCGCCATTCGCGCGGTCGAACGCGATGCGCCACGGATTGCGCATGCCCCAGCACCAGATCTCGCCGCGCGTGCCCGCTTCGCCGACGAACGGGTTGTCCTTCGGGATCGCATACGGCTGCTCCTTGCTCGCCGCGCGCACGTCGATGCGCAGCACCTTGCCGAGCAGGGTCGACTTCGCCTGGCCGTTGCCGAACGGATCGTAGGCGGCGCCGCCGTCGCCGAGCGCCACGTACAGCATGCCGTCCGGCCCGAACACGATGGTGCCGCCGTTGTGGTTGCCGTACGGCTGGAACACCTCGAGCACGCGCAGTTCGCTGGCCAGGTCGACGACGCGTCCACCGTCGTCGTCGCGTGTGCTGAAGCGGGAGATCACCGACTGCCGGTTGCTCTTCGCCGTCTTGCCATTGCCCATCTCGCCTTCGCGCACCGCGATCTTCTCCGACCAGTAGGCGAAGACGTGGCCGTTGTCGCCGTAGGCCGGGTCGAACGCGAACCCGAGCAGCCCTTCCTCCCAGTTGTCGAGGAACACGCGCTTGCTCAGATCGAGGAACACGCGCCGCGCCGCCTGCTTGCCATCGCGCGCGACCACGATCACGTGCCCGGGCTGGGTCACGACGTACGCGTTGCCCGAGTCGCTGTCGTGGAACGCGACGAACAGCGGCCGATCGAAGCCCGGCTGTGCCGGAAACGCGTCGACGTACGCGATCGCCGGACCAGCGGGCAGGCTGGGCTCTTCGGGACCCTCGTCCTGGGCACTGGCGGCAACGACGAGACAGGCGGCAGCGACGAACGTCAGGATGCGAGGCATGTGGGGCGCTGATTACGGCGCCAGCACCGCCGTCGCACAAGCACCGGCCGCGCGATCCACGGCGGTCGCTGGCGCAGCTCGCTGCGTGCTGGCCCCGCGGCGCACCGTTCGCCAAGATGCGGCGATGCTGCGACTCGCCGGGCTGCGCAAGACCTACGGCTCGCTGGTCGGCCTGCACGGCCTCGACCTGACGATCGAAGCCGGCCAGATCCTGGCGCTGCTCGGCCCGAACGGGGCCGGCAAGTCGACGACGGTGAAGTGCGTGGTCGGCCTGCTGCGACCCGATGCCGGCAGCGTGCACGTCGCCGGCATCGACGCGCTCGCCGACCCGGTGCAGGCGCGGCGGCTGCTCGGCTACCTGCCCGAGGTCGCGCGCCTGCACGAGGTGCTCACCCCGTGGGAGTTCCTGCGGCTGAAGGGGCGGCTGTTCGACGTTCCGGACGCCGAGATCCGGGCGCGCGGCGAACGGCTGCTGGGCGGCTTCGGCCTGCTCGAACGCGGCGACGAACCGATGATCGGCTTCAGCAAGGGCATGGTGCAGAAGGTGTCGATCGCGGCGGCGCTGATCACCGGGCCGAAGCTGCTGGTGTTCGACGAGCCGCTGTCCGGGCTCGACGTCACGACGACGCTGGTGGTCAAGGAACTGATGCGCGAGTTCGCGCGGGCTGGCGGCGCGGTGCTGCACTGCAGCCACCTGCTCGACGTCGTCGAGTCGACCGCGCACCGCATCGCGGTGCTCGACCGCGGTCGCCTGCTCGCCTGCGGAACCGCCGCGGAACTGCGCGCCCAGGTCGGGGCCAGCACCGACACGCACCTCGACCAGGTGTTCCGCTCGCTGGTGCACGCGAGCGACCCGGTCGCGGCGGCGCGCGCGATCCTCGGCTGACGGCGCTTGCCGGCCACCGGACGGCCCGCTAAGCAGGGCGCAGCAAGGGTGCCCGGCCACGCGGCCGGGCAGGTCATGTCCTGGTCGGGCCGCCAGGACGAACGCGGCACTGCCGGCGCGCTCGCCACCACCGACCGGGTCGATGACCGACTTCCTGCTGTTCGCCCTGTTCGCGCTGACGCTACTGGGCATCGCCCGCTTCCACGCCAAGGCACTGCCGATCGCCCTCGGCGGACTGTGCTGCGTGCTGCTCGCGCGCCTGCTGCTGACCGATTTCGACGCAGTCGCTCACCTGCTGCACGAATGGCGCATCCTCGCCAACCTCGCCGGACTGCTGCTCGGCTTCGCCGTGCTCGCCGCGCACTTCGAACACAGCCACCTCGCCGACCGCCTCACCGGAATCCTGCCCGCCGGTCGGCTCGGCGCGTTCGCGCTGCTGGTGCTGGTCGCGGTGTTGTCGGCGATCCTCGACAACATCGCCGCGGCGCTGATCGGCGGCTCGGCGGCACTGACGTTGTTCCGACGGCGTGTGCACGTCGGCTACCTCGCCGCGATCGTCGCCGCCGCCAACGCCGGCGGCGCCGGCTCGGTGATCGGCGACACCACGACGACGATGCTGTGGATCGAGGGCGCGTCGCCGCTGTGGCTGGTGAAGGCCGGCATCGGGGCCGCGGTCGCGGTGTTGTTCTTCGGCGCCTTCGCGAGCCGCCAACAGCACGCGTTGCAGCCGCTGGCGCCGCCGGCGGCCGCGGCACCGCCGGTCGACCTCGCTCGCCTCGGCATCGTGTTGCTGATCCTCGCCGGCACGATCGCGACCAACCTGTGTCTCGACTTCCCGGCGATCGGCGTGTGGGCGGCGATCCTGTTCGGCTGCCTGCTGCGGCCGGCTGATTGGCGCGCGGCGCGCAGCGCGATCCCCGGAACGGGCTTCCTGCTGTCGCTGGTGCTCGCCGCGTCGATGATGCCGGTCGAGAAGCTGCCGGAGCCAACGACGTGGACGACGCTGGGGCTGGGCTTCGTGTCGGCGATCTTCGACAACATCCCGCTGACCAAGCTGGCGATCGAGCAGGGCGGCTACGATTGGGGCCTGCTCGCGTTCGCGGTCGGCTACGGCGGCTCGATGCTGTGGTTCGGTTCGTCGGCTGGCGTCGCGATCGCCGGCGTGTTCCATGAAGCGAAGTCGGTCACGGCCTGGTTGCGCCACGGTTGGCACGTCGCGGTCGGCTACGTGCTGGGGTTCCTGGCGATCGCGATGTTCTCCGGCTTCGAAGTGCACGAGCTGCGTAGGGCCGGCGCCGGCGGCTCGCCGCCGCCGGCCGAGCGCGGGCACTGACCGCGGCCGCACATGACGACCCTCGCCCATCCCCGGCTGGATCACGGCGTCAACGGCAATGGCCGCGTGCTCGCGCTGGTCGCCCCCGACAGTGCGATCGAATGGCTGTGCCTGCCGAACTGGGACTCGCCGTCGGTGTTCGGCCGCCTGCTCGACGCCGAGCGCGGCGGCACCTGGCGCGTGCAGCCACCCGAGGGCCCGGTGCAGGGGGCGCTGCAGTACGACGTCAACACCAACGTGCTGCGCAACACGTTCACCCGCGGCGACGTCGCCTGGGAGGTCGTCGACTTCGCACCGCGCATCCCGGCCGGACTCGACGTGCACGCACCGTCCGAGATCGTGCGCCTGGTGCGGCCGCTGCGGGGCGAAGTCCGTCTCGCCGTGCACTTCGACCCGCGCCCCGACTACGGCCGCGCGCGCGCCGAACTGTGCCCGGACGGTCACGGTGTCGACGTGGTCACTGCAGACCTGCGGTTGCGGCTCACGACCAACGCGCCGGTGCCGTTCGTGCTGTCGGGCCAGCCGTTCGTGCTGCACGAGCCGGTCTTCATGGCACTGGGTCTCGCCGGAACGGACGCGCGCCCCGACCTCGCCTCGGTGCTGCGCAGCCTGCACCTGACCACCGCCGGCTGGCGGGCGTGGGCGCGCAGCTGTGCCTTGCCGCCGTTCCGCCAGCAGCAGGTGCTGCGCTCGGCGCTGTGCCTGAAGCTGCACGCGCACCAGGACACCGGCGCGATCATCGCGGCGACGACGACCAGCATCCCGGAGGCGATGGGCACGCAGCGGACCTGGGACTACCGCTACTGCTGGCTGCGCGACGCCGCGTTCGTGGTCGAAGCGCTGCGCCGCCTGAGCCACCTGACCGAGGGCGAAGCGTTCCTGCGCTTCCTGCGCAACGTCGCCGAGTCGGGTCCCTTGCAGCCGGTCTACGGCCTCGACGGCCGCCGCGACCTCGCCGAGCAGATGCTGCCGCACCTCGCCGGCTTCGGCGGCAACGGGCATGTGCGCATCGGCAACGCCGCGTTCGCGCAGCGCCAGAACGACCTGATGGGCGAACTGATGCTCTGCCTCGATTCGCTGCTGGCCGATCCGCGCCTGGTGCACGAGCACCCGGAGCAGTACCTGCCGCTGGTCGAACGGTTGGTCCGCGAGGCGATCGCCGCGGCGCCGACCCCCGACACCGGGATCTGGGAGTACCGGACGATCCTGAAGAACCACACGTTCTCGCGCGCGATGTGCTGGGCGGCGATCGAACGCGGCGCCCGACTGGCACGCCGGCTCGGCCGTGCCGACCTGGCCGAGGCGTGGAGCGCGATCGCGGCCCGCGAACGCGACGAGGTGCTGCGCCGCGGCTACAACGGACGGCTCGGCCACTTCACGCAGGGTCTCGACGGCAACCATGCCGACGCGGCCAATCTGCTGCTGCCGACGATCGGCCTGATCGACGCCCGCGACCCACGTTTTGTCGCCACGCTGGCCGCGTACGAACGGCTGCTGGTCGACCGCGGCTTCATGCTGCGGTACCGCAATCCGGACGACTTCGGCGAGACCACGACCGCGTTCACGATCTGCAGCTTCTGGTGGGCCGAGGCGCTGGCGCTGGCGGGGCGGCTCGACGATGCGATCGCGATCTTCGATCGCATGGCCAGCCATGCGAATCCGCTCGGCCTGTTCTCCGAGGACGTCGATCCAGCGACCGGCGCGTTGCTGGGCAACTTTCCGCAGGCCTACACGCACGTCGGCCTGATCAACGCCGCGGCGACGATTGGCGACCTGCTGGCCGCCCGCGACGGCGTAGTGAGGGCATGGGTGTGAACGGGAACCGCCTGCTGGTCGTCGCCAACCGGCTGCCGCTGACGGTTGCCACCAGCCCCGACGGCCCGCGGATCGTACACAGCACGGGCGGACTCGCGACCGGCCTGCGCGGCCCGCACGAGTCCGGCGCCGGGCTCTGGTTCGGCTGGCCGGGCAGCCTGACCGGCATGGGCAAGAAGCGCAAGCAGGAGGCGCTGCAGCAACTGCGCAACCAGCGCTTCGTGCCGATCGAACTCAGTCGCGACGAAGTCGAGAGCTACTACAACGACTTCAGCAACGGCGTGCTGTGGCCGACCTTCCACTACCTGATCGACCGGCTGCCGCACCAGAGCCCGGATTGGAACGACTACGTCGCGGTCAACGAGCGCTTCGCCGACGCGGTCGCGGCGCAGTGGCGCCCGGGCGACGTGATCTGGGTGCACGACTTCCACCTGATGCTGGTGCCGCGCCTGCTGCGCGAACGGCTGCCCGACGCGCGCATCGGCTTCTTCCTGCACATCCCGTTCCCGTCGTCGGAAGTGTTCCGCGTGTTGCCGTGGCGCGAAGAGCTGCTGCGCGGGCTGCTCGGCGCCGATCTGATCGGCTTCCACACGCTCAGCTATCTGCGCCACTTCGCGGCGTCGCTGCTGCGCCACCTCGGCATCGAGGTCGCGATCGACCGGCTGAGCCACGACGGTCGCGACGTGCGGCTGGCGGCGATGCCGATGGGCGTCGACGTCGAGACCTTCGCCGGCTTCGCCAACGATCCAGAGGTCGTCGCGGAGGCCCGGGCGACGCGCGACCGCGCCCGGGGCGCGCAGATCGTGCTCGGCATCGATCGGCTCGACTACACCAAGGGCCTGCCCCGGCGTCTGCTCGCCTTCGAACGCCTGCTCGAACAGCGCGCCCCGGAGCAGCCCAGGGTGCAGCTGATCCAGGTCGCCGTCACCTCGCGCAGCGACGTCAAGGAGTACCAGAGCTTCAAGCGCGGCGTCGACGAACTGGTCGGCCGCATCAACGGTCGCTTCGGCTCGCCGGACTTCACTCCGATCCACTACGTCAACCGCGGCCTGTCGCCGCGCGAGGTGACGACGCTGTACCTGGCCGCCGACGTGATGCTGGTGACGCCACTGCGTGACGGGCTCAACCTCGTCGCCAAGGAGTTCGTCGCCGCGCGCCAGGACGGCGATGGCGTGCTGGTGCTCAGCGAGTTCGCCGGCGTCGCCGCCGAGCTGCCCGAGGCGCTGCAGTTCAACCCCTACGACACCGAAGGGGCCGCGCGCACACTGGCGAAGGCACTCGACATGCCGGTCGACGAACGGCGGCGCCGCATGGCGTCGCTGCGGCCGGCGGTCGTCCGCCACGACGTGCACGGCTGGGTGCGCACGTTCCTGACCGAGCTCGCCACCGACCAGGCCCCGGCTGCGCAGCGGCGGTCGGCGCTGCCGGTGATCCTGCAGGCGCTGCAGCAGGCGCGCGGCGCCGGTCCGCTCGTCGTGTTCGTCGACTACGACGGCACGCTGGTCGACTTCACCACGCGGCCCGAACTGGCGACGCCCGACCGGGACCTGTGCGAGCTGCTGACGCGCCTGTCGCAGGTGCCGGGTCTCGACGTGCACCTGGTCAGCGGCCGCGCCCGCGAGTTCCTCGCGCAGTGGTTCGGCGCCTGCGGCATCGGCCTGCACGCCGAACACGGCCTCATCTCGCGTGGGCCTGGCGAAGCCGACTGGTCGGCCGCCCCCGGCGGCGAACCCGACTGGCGCCCGCGCGTGATCGCGCTGCTCGAACGCGTCGCGTCGCACATCCCGGGCGCCCACCTCGAGGTCAAGGCACAGTCGGTGGCCTGGCACTTCCGCCAGGTCGAGCCGGCGTTCGCGACGACAGTCGCCAAGGAGCTGCGGCTGCACTTGCTCGAACTGCTCAGCAACGTCGGCGTCGCCGTCGTCGAGGGCAACCGCGTGCTCGAAGTGCGGCCGCAGGGCGTGCACAAGGGGCAGGTGGTGGCGCGCGTGCTGGCGGCGCGCCGCGAACCAGCGGGCGTCGTCGTGTTCGGCGACGACCGCACCGACGAGGACATGTTCGTCGCGGCACCCGCCGACGCGGTGACGATCCACGTCGGGCCGGGCAACAGCGCGGCGCGGTTCCAGGTGGGCGATCCCGCGACCACCCGCCTGTTGCTGCGTTCGCTGCTGGGCCGGGCGAACGGCCGCGCCGGCGATGGCGGTGTGCCGGCGGCGCCCCCGGCGGAGCGGGACGGCTGATCGCGAACACCCACGGGTTTGGCCTGAGCCTCCCGTTCTTTTGTTTTCTTTTGTTGCGACTGAATCTCACTTGCAGTAGCGTGGGTAGATGAAACGAGCCCCCGCACTCACCATCGCCGGCGCCACCACCCTCGCGGTGCTGCTCGCTACGCCACCGTGCCAAGCCCAGGCGGCCGAGCCGCGTCGCACCCCCGACCTCACGACGCTGCGGCAGACGACGCCCCTGCCGCAGGCGGTGGCCAGCTTCGGCGCCTGCAGCACCGGCGGCTTCGTCTGGGTGTTCGGCGGCCACGTCGGCCGCGCCCACGACCACAGCCGCACCAACGTCGTCGGCACGTTCCAGCGCTTCGACCTCGCGGCGGGCGGCGACTGGCAGGCGCTCCCGTCCGGACCCGCACTGCAGGGCACGGCCCTGGTCGCCGGCCCCGGCAGCACGGTGTGGCG
>JBASWX010000808.1:0-7179 GCA_049276695.1 Planctomycetota bacterium | reverse complement strand
CGTGGCGGGCTTGCAGCCGGGCCCCGGCTCGGTGCCGCCGTTCGCCGCGGCGACGTTCACGGCGCCCACGGACCTGACGAACCCGCTGTTCGCGTACCGGATGGGCCGCACGCAGGTGCTGTTCGGCGCGACCGCGGACGGCGGCGAGACGATCGTCGTCGAGCGCGTCGACGAAACGAAGACGGTGCTGGGCATCGCCTGCGCGGTGGTGCGCGACCGCGTGTTCCGCGATGGCCTGCTGGTGGAGGACACGCGCGACTGGTACGCGCAGGACGACGCCGGCAATGTCTGGTACATGGGCGAAGCCGTCGACAACCACGAGTACGACGAGCAGGGCAACCTGGTCGCCATCACGCACGAGGGTTCGTGGGAGGCGGGGCTCGACATCGCCGGCATCGGTGTGCCCGCGGCACCCGGTTGGCAGCTGCCGGCGGCGCCGGTCGCGGGCCAGCAGTACCACCAGGAGTGGTACCCGGGCGAAGCGACCGACATCGCGCTGGTCGTCGCGACCGGGGTCGAGGTCACGCTGCCGGACGGCCGTGCGTTCGCGGACTGCGTGCAGACCCTCGACTGGAATCCGCTCGACCCGGACGGCGTCGAGTACAAGTTCTACGCGCCGGGCCACGGCCTCGTGCTCGAGCAGGGGCTGCACGACGGCGAATCGGTTGCGCAGGCCGGCGAGTTCGTGCAGGGCGCCGACGCGGTGCCCGACTTCGCCGCGGCGACGTTCGCCAACCCGACCTTGATCGACCACCCGTTCGTGCCGCTGCCGGCGGGTGCGACGTGGCACTACGAGCAGGCGACCGACGAGGGGCTCGAGACGATCGACGTCGAAGTGCTGTCCGGCACGCGCGTCGTCGCCGGCGTCGTGTGCGTCGTCGTGCGCGACGTCGTACGCCTCGACGGGCTCACGATCGAGGACACGCGCGACTGGTACGCGCAGGACGACGCCGGCAACGTCTGGTACATGGGCGAGGAGGTCGACAACTACCACTACGTGAACGGTGTGCTGACCGGCATCACGCACGAAGGCTCGTGGCAGGCCGGGCTCGACGTCGCGCAGGTCGGCCAGATCGCGCGGCCGGGGTTCCTGATGCCGGCAGTGCCGGTGGCCGGGACCTCGTACTACCAGGAGTACTACCGCACCGCGGCCGAGGACCTGGCCTTCGTCGTCGCGACCGGCGTCACGGTCGAGGTCGACGGCGAGCTGGTGAGCGGCTGCGTGCAGACGCTCGACTGGAACCCGCTCGCGCCCGCTGCCGTGGAGCACAAGTTCTACGCGCCGGGCATCGGTCTCGTGCTCGAGCGCCACCTTGGCGCCGAGGCAGCGACCGAGCTCACGGCGTCGAGCTTGCTGCCGTGAACGGCTGCGACGCGCCTCAAGCACCCGTCGCGCGCGGCTACGGCCACTCGTGGTGGAACATCTCGCCGGGCTTGTGGTCGACGCGCTCGAAGGTGTGCGCGCCGAACAGGTCGCGCTGCGCCTGCGTCAGGTTCTGCGGCAACGCTGCGCGCCGGTACGAATCGAAGTAGGAGAGGGATGCACCCATCGCCAGCGTCGGCACGCCGCGTTCGGCCGCGGTGGCGACGACCTTGCGCCAGTTCGCCTGGTTCTTGACCAGGAAGCCGCCGAGCTCGGGATCGAGCAGCAGGTTGCCGAGCTGCTTCTGCTTGCCGTAGGCCTGCTGGATGCTGCGCAGGAACTTCGCGCGGATGATGCAGCCGCCCTTCCAGATGCGCGCGATCTCGCCGAGGTCGAGGCCCCACTTCTTGTCGGCATCGGCGGTCGCGAGCAGGTCGAGGCCCTGCGCGTACGAGCAGATCTTGCTGCAGTAGAGCGCGTCGCGCACCGCGTCGAGCAGTGCTGGCTGCGGCGCGCCGGCGGCGGGTCCGGGCAGCGCCTTGCTGGCGGCGACGCGCTGCTCCTTCATCGCCGACAGGCAGCGCGCTTCGACCGCCGCGTGCATCGTCGGCGCCGGGATGCCGTAGCGCAGCGCCATCTCGCTGGTCCACTTGCCGGTGCCCTTCTGGCCGGCGCGGTCGACGATCACGTCGACCATCGGCTTCTTCGTCTGCGGGTCGGTCGCGCGCAGGATGCGGGCGGTGATCTCGATCAGGAAGCTCTCCAGGAACGTCTTGTTCCACGCGGCGAACGCGTCCGCCATCTGGGCCGGCTTCATGCCGAGCACGTGCTGCATCAGGTCGTAGCACTCGGCGATCAACTGCATGTCGCCGTACTCGATGCCGTTGTGCACCATCTTGACGAAGTGCCCGGCGCTGCCGGTACCGATGTGCGTGACGCACGGGCCGTCGTCGACCTGCGCGGCGATCTTCTTCAGGATGGGCGCGAGTTCGTCGTACGAGGAACGGTCGCCGCCGGGCATCAGGCTCGGGCCGTTGAGCGCGCCCTCCTCGCCGCCCGAGACGCCCATGCCGACGAAGCGGAAGCCCTTGGCGGTCAGCTCGCGGCTGCGCCGCTCGGTGTCGTCGGGGTGGCTGTTGCCGGTGTCGACCAGCAGGTCGCCGGGCTGCAGCACCGGCAGGAACGTCGCGATGGTGTCGTCGACCGGCTGGCCGGCCTTGACCAGCAGGATCAGCTTGCGCGGCCGCACCAAGGAGGCCGCGGCCTCGGCGGGCGTCTTGGCGCCGAACATCTTCTGGCCGGGACCGCAACGGGCCAGCGTCGCCGCGGTCTTGTCGAACGACCGGTTGTAGACGGTGACCGGGAAGCCGTTGCGGGCGATGTTGAGGGCCAGGTTCTGGCCCATCGTGGCGAGACCGACGACAGCGATCTGGGAGGTGGCTTGCATGCGGGGTTCGACGACTGCCCGCAATGTAGCCGCGGCGTTCCGTTCTCCCGAGGTCTTTGTCGGTGGCGCCGCGGCCGTGGCGGGCGTCAGCGCTTCGGCGTCGTCGGAGCGGGAGCTTGCGCCGGCTCCGGCCGGATCTGGCCGAGCCACTGCGGCCACGACCGCACGTCGTCGCCCGGATCGCTCTGCGTCAGCCGTTTCAGTGCGGTGCGGTAGGAACGCAGGATCGTGCGCACCTCGATGGTGCCGGCGACCGTCACGTCGAGCACCGAACCGCTGGTCAGCACGTCGACCTTCGGGTCGGCGATGATCGCCGCCTGCGCGACTTCGACGTCGAAGTCGCGGATGTAGGAGGTCTGCTGCAGGATCGCGATGTGGCCGCGCTGGCCGTCGTTGGCGCCGGCGGCCAGCCCGGTCGCGGCGTGCGGCGCGGCGCGCACCAGCAGGTCGATCGCGTCGGCGTGCCCGAGGCCACCGAGCGCATCGGCGGTGCGCACGCGCACCTTCGCGTTCTCGTGCGCGAGGCCGGCCGCGAGGTAGGCGATGTCGTCGGCCGCGACGTGGTCGCGGCTGATCTCGACCGCGGCGGTGCGCACCTGCTCGTTGCCGTCGAGGATCGCGGTGCGCAGCACGAAGCGGTCGTTGCCAGCGACGCCGCGCCGCTGCAGCGCGGCCAGCACCGTGATGCGCTGCCGCACCGAGGTGTTGCGCCGGGCATGCAGGCGCAGTTCCTGGTCGGCGCCGTCCTCGCGGACCAGCAGTTCCTCGATCGCGGCGGCGCGGCCGGGGCTGGTCGAGCCGTGCACGCCGTCGAGCAGCTGGTGCACGCGGGCCTTGGTGGTGGCACTCCGCCACTTGCGCGGCAGCAGTTCGGGTTCGAGGCTGCCGAGGAAGTCGTGCAGGCGGCGCTGCAGGCCGGCGTTGGCCGTGGTCGCGGGCTCCAGGGTCACGGCGCGATCGAGGTGCTTCCACAGCTCGGGCAACAGGCCCCAGGCCCGCGCCTGCAGGGCCAGCTGCAGGTGGGCGAACGTGCTGTCCTCGGCGCCGCGCGCGGTCTCGGCCAGCTTCTTGCGCAGCTCGTCGTCGGTGAGGTGCTGCAGCACCTCGCTGGCCCGGACCGACACCACGCCATCGCGGGTCGTGATCTCCAGGCTCTCCACCACGCCGTCCTTCTGCTTCTTGACCACCGTGCCGACCAGCACCCGGCCGTCGTGCAAACGGACCTCGTCGGCGCTGACGGTGGTGGCGGCGAACAGGATCGCGAACGGGAGCAGCGGGGACAGACGGCGGCGGGCGGCGACGTTCATGGCGGAAGGCGGCAGGATTTCGGGCGGAGGGCGCGGGCGAGGGCGCGCCCGCGATCGTAGGATCGACGCGCGCCAGCATGAACCGTACCGCCATCGCCGCCGCCGTCTGCACCGTCTGCGTGGTCGTGCCCGGGCCGGCGCAGGGGGTGCCGGCAGCGCCCGCTGCCAAGGCGCAAGCCGAACTTGTCGACGAGCTTGTGGCCAGGATGGTCGCCGCCGAGAAGGCGCTGAAGAGCGTCGAGCTGCACCTCGCGACCAGCGGCACGCTCGGCGGCGGTGCGTTCGTCAGCACCAAGGGCCGGCTCCGTGTACTGCGCGGGACACAGGCGGCACTGCACCAGCGGTTCGAGTTCACGTTCGACGACGGCATCCGCGGCTCGTCCGAGTCGGCGCAGACCGCCAGCGGGATCCTGTGGTTCGCGGAGGATCCCGCGTTCGGGCCGACGTTCGTCCAGATCGACAGCAAGCTGGTCGCCGACCTCGACTGGGCCGGCGAGGTGCTCGGCCGCGACGATCTGCCCGGCATGCGCGACCGGCGCACCAGCGCTCCGCTCGGCAGCGCCTTGCTCGCCCACGCCCACGCCCACTTCCAGCTCGCCGCGACCGCCGGCGAACGCGCCGGCGAGGCTGGCACCTGGCTCGACGGCCCGCGCAAGAAGGGGCTCGACGTCGAGGACCCCGAGCTGCCGGTCGCCGACGCGATCAAGCTGTTCGTCCGCGCGAAGGACCAGGTGCTGCTGGAAGTGCGCCACCTGCAGGCCGACAAGGTCGTGCAGCAGATGATCGTCGAAGCGGTGCACATCGATCCTGCGTTCGGTCCCGAGGCGTTCGAGGTCGACGGCCGCGGCGCCGCGTTGAAGCCGGTCGCGCAGCACCAGGCGTTGGCGGACACGATCGAGCAGACGCTGCGACAGGCCGAAGCAAAGCGCCTGCGCGAACTGGAGGCGAAGCAGGCGAAGGACCCGGCGGCGAAGGACGAGAAGCCCGAGGTCCGGCCCAGTCGCCGGTGAGCCGCGCCGCCGGTGAGCCGCGCCGCGTTGTGCGTCAGCCGCGGTCTTCCTCGGCCGGCGGCGTCTCGAGCAGTTCGAGGCCCTGGTAGCGCGACTTCGCGTAGTCGACCTCGAAGTCGGAGTGGAACAGCGCGACGAAGCGGCCGGCCTCGTCCTTGACCACCATCGGCAGCACCTCGAGCAGTTCGTCGGTGACGTTCAGGATCCAGCGGGCCCGCGTCCACTGCTTGCGGTCGAGCCGCAGCTCGACGCCGTACTCGTTCTCGAGCCGCCACTGGAACACCTCGAGCTGCAGTTCGCCGACCGCGCCGAGGATCGGTTCGCGGACGCCGACGCGCGGCCAGAACACCTGCACGACGCCCTCCTCGCCGAGCTGCGTCAGGCCCTTGCCGAAGCCCTTGGCCATCGATGGCTCGCGCGGCGCCACCTGCGCGAAGATCTCCGGCGGGAAGCGCGGGAAGTTGCGCACCTCGAAGCTCGGCCCCGAGCTCAGCACGTCGCCGACGCGGAACATGCCCGGATTGATGAGCCCGATCACGTCGCCGGGGAACGCCTCCTCGATCGAGATGCGCTCCTGGCCGAAGAAGCGGTGCGGGTGGGACAGCCGCACCTCGCGCGACAGCCGCAAGTGCCTGGCCGTCATGCCGCGTTCGAAGCGGCCGGACGTCACGCGCAGGAACGCGATGCGGTCGCGGTGCATCTTGTCCATGTTCGCGGCGACCTTGTAGACGAAGCCGGAGAAGAACGACGCGTCGGGCGGCACCTTGCCATCCAGCGTCGGCAGCGGGCCGGGCGGCGGCGCGATCTCGAGGAAGCGCTGCAGGATGTTCTCGACGCCGAAGTTCACCAAGGCGCTGCAGAAGAACATCGGCGAGATCTTCTGCTGCAGGAACGCTTCCATCGTGAACGGCTGCACGCAGGTCTCGACCATCGCCATGTCCTCGAGCAGCCGGGCGTGCGCCTTCGGACCGAGTTCGTGCGCCAGTTCCGGATCGTCGGGGCCGGTCGCCTGCACCAGCGCCTTCTGCGCGTTGTGCGCGGTGCGCTCGAACAGGAACACCTGCTTGTCGCGCAGCGAGTAGACGCCGCGGAACGAGTCGCCGGAGCCGATCGGCCAGGTCGCCGGCACGATCGTGATGCCGAGCACCTTCTCGACCTCGTCCATCAGGTCGAGTGGAGCGCGCGCCGGCCGGTCCATCTTGTTGACGACGGTGACGATCGGGATGCCGCGGTCGCGGCAGACCTTGAACAGCTTGATCGTCTGCGGTTCGACGCCCTTGGCGCCGTCGATCAGCATCAGCGCGGCGTCGGCGGCGACCAGCGTGCGGAAGGTGTCCTCGCTGAAGTCCTGGTGGCCCGGCGTGTCGAGCAGGTTGATGCAGTGGCCCTGGTACTCGAACTGCAGCGCCGAGCTGGTGATCGAGATGCCGCGCTGCTTCTCCAGTTCCATCCAGTCCGAGGTCGCCGAAGCCCCGCCGCGGCGCGCCTTCACCGAGCCGGCTTCGCGGATCGCGCCGCCGTACAGCAGCAGCTTCTCGGTCAGCGTCGTCTTGCCGGCGTCGGGATGCGAGATGATCGCGAACGTGCGGCGGCGCTGGATCTCGGCAGCGAGGTCGACCATGTGGGGGCGAGGAGACTATCCAGCGTTGCCCGGGTTGCGATGGCCGGCACCGGCGGGAAATGCGGTCACCCCGTTGCCAGCGCTGGCGTGGCGCGGTTCGATCGCTCCGCCGTGCCGGACCGGCGCCACCGGCCGCCGCGGCATCCCGAACCGTCTCCTGAGGGTCGCCATGACTCGGTCGCTCGCCTGCTTCGTGTTGCCGTTGTTCGTCTCCGGTCTCCTCGTCGCCCAGCAGCCGGGAGCGGCGCCGGCGACGCCAGTCCCGCCGGCAGCGGCCAAGGGCGAGAAGCTGCGGCTCGCGTTCGTCGATGCCGGCGGTGGTCGCCGGGTCGCGATCATCGCCGCTGCCGACGAGGTGATGCAGGGCGGAGCCGAGGGTCGAATGGCCTTCATGGCCGTGCTGCGCGCGGTCATCGCGGTCGCGCCGGCGC
>JBASWX010000807.1:0-19914 GCA_049276695.1 Planctomycetota bacterium | reverse complement strand
GTGGCGCCGACGGCGCTGGCGACCGGCCCGATCTGGGCTGCGGCCGCGGCGGCGAGCAGCGCGGCGACGGCATGGACGTGGGGCAGCGGCATCGCTCTCCGCGACCAGGGTATCCCATGGCCAGACGCACACGCCGTCGTGCCGCGCAGCCTCCGATGCCATCGCGAGACCGGCGCCGCGCTTCCCGGCGACGCTGCCACCGCGCAGGCGACTTCGCCGGCCGGCCGATGCATCATGGCAGCGCCGCCGGCACCCGACGATGAGTTCCGATCCCGTCCTGTCGATCGTCATCGTCAACTGGAACACCCGCGAGCTGCTGCTCGCGCTGCTCGGCCGCCTGTTCGCCACGCCCGCGCTGCCGTGCGAGGTGCTCGTCGTCGACAACGACAGCAGCGACGGCAGCGCCGACGCTGCGCGCAAGGCGTTCCCGGCGGCGACCGTGCTGCCGCAGCCGAGGAACGGCGGCTTCGCCTACGGCGTCAACCGCGGTCTCGAGCGCGCGCGCGGCCGCTGGATCCTGCTGCTCAACACCGATGCCGGCGCGGACTGGCCGGAGCTCGCGCGCTTCGTCGCCGCCGCCGAACGCGAACCGGACGCCGCGGTGTTCGGGCCGCGCATCGTCGACGAACGCGGCGTGCGGCAACGCAGCACCTGGCGCCGGCACCTGGTGCGCGACCACCTGCCGCAGGCGCTGTTCCTCGGCCGGCTCGTCGCCGATCGCGAGCCGGAGGCCGCGGCCGACGTCGACTGCGTCAGCGGCTGCGTGTTCCTGATCCGCGCCAGCGTGCTGGCGGGGGTCGGCGGCTTCGACGAACGCTTCTTCATGTACTTCGAAGAGGCCGATTTCTGCGAACGGGTCCGCCAGGGCGGGCACCGGGTGCGCTGGCTGCCCGACGCCAGCTTCGTGCACGCCGGCGGACTCAGCGCGCAGCAGTCGGCCGTGCGCACGTTCGTCGCCTTCCGCGAGAGCTGCCTGCTCTACCACGCCGCGTGGCACGGGCGCCTCGCCACCGAGTGGGTGCGCGCCTGCCTGTGCCTCGGCATGGTACTGCGCCTCGTCGCGTGGTGCCTGCTCGCGCTGCTCGGTCGGCCGCACCGCGTGCGGCTCTACGCTGCGGGGCTGCGCGCGCTCGCCACGCCCAGCTGCGTCGCCCGGCTGTGCGCGCGACCGCGGCAGGTGCCGCGTCTGCCGGCGCCGGTCACTTGATCTTCCGCCACAGCACCTGCAACAGCAGGCCGAGGTGGCCACGGATCGTGCGCAGCACGCGCAGCTTGCTGACGCCGAACAGCCGGGCTTCGAGCACGCACGGATGCTCGGCGACGCGGCCGCCGCGGCGCAGCACGCGGACCAGCAACTCGGCAGTGCCGAGGAAGCCCTCGTTCGCGAGCGGGAGGTCGGCGACGGCACTGCGGCGGTAGACGCGGAAGCACGACGTCCACGTGCGCACCGGCGAACGGAGCAGGCAGCGGTACGCAGCCGACAGCGTGCGCGACAGGCCGAGCCGCCAGCGCGGCACGTTGCGCACGCCGCCGCGCGGATGGTACGGCGAAGCCGTGACGACGTCGGCGTCGCGCGCGAGCGCCAGCATCGCGCGCAGCTCGAGCGGGTCGTAGCTGAGGTCGCCGTCGATCGAGGCTACGAGTTCCGCATCGGTGGCGCGGATACCGGTCTGGATCGCCGCCGCGATGCCGCGATTCTGCGGATGCTGCACGAGCGTACACCCGGGCCGTTTCGCGAAGTGGTGGCGCAGCAGTTCCCAGGTGCGGTCGGTGCTGCCGTCGTCGACCAGCACGAACTCGCACGCAGCGACGTCGGCGAGGTCGCGCTCGACGGCCTGCAGTTCGACCGCGAGCGAGGGGATGCCGGCTTCCTCGTCCTTCAGCGGCACCACGATCGCGAGCCGCTCGGCGCGCGTTCGCGGCCGGGGCTGGAACTCGACGGCGACCGGCGGGCGCCCGGGTGGCGGGCGGCGTTCCAGCCCGAGTGCTGCCGCCACCGACGTGCGCGCGCCGCCGCGGATGATGACCAGAAGCTCGTCGGCTGCGTTCCGCAGCGCATTCCGATGCACCGCGGCGAGTGCTGGCGGCAGACCAGTCAGGGCCGGCTGTCCGGCATCGAGCAGTGCCGCCGCGAAGCCAACGCACTCGACCCTCTGTTCGCCGCGCAGCGGCACGACGCCTTCGCCTTCACCGTCCCCGCACACTGCCGTCGCGTCGTAGGCGAAGTCGTGGGCGCGCAGCCAGTCGAGCAACCAGCGGTGCGGCTCCGGCTCCGACTCGGGATCGGGCTCGGCGCTGTGCCAGAGGGCACGGAACCCGACCACCGCGGCTCCGATCGCCGCTTCGATCACTGCACGGTCCTCCGCCCATCGGTGCGAAGCGCGTTCGCGTTCCGCCACCGACATCGCCCAGAGTGGCGCCGGCGAGGTGCCGAGCAGCGCGACCTCGTGCCCGGCCTCGGCGAGTTGCGACAGCAGGGCGCCGTGCAGCCACGCCACGTCGCCAGGAACGAACCATGTCGCCGTTGCACCGAGCCGCTGGCAATGGGCAAGCGCCGCGCCGAGCGCCACGTCGAACCGCGCCGGCAACCGCCGCCAATGGCGCGGCGACACGTGTTCGCGCAGCAGGAGATCCTGGAACCACGCGGCTCCGTCGATGGCGAGCGCTCGGGGAACACCGCTCACCGGCGCGGTTGTAGCGACCGCGCCACGCGCGTCACTGCACGTTCACGCGGATCGCTTCGCTGACGCCACCGGACCAAGGTGCGCGTCAACACAACCCATTGCGTATCGACCATGAATCCTGTGGTGCTCGGCGAGGCCGTCAAGTACTGGCTGAGTCGTGCGACGCGCTTCCGCCACCATGCCTCACCGCGTGGGGAAATCAGCCATGGCAGCGACTTTCCGGCTCGTCGCCCTTGACGGTCGCGTCGTAGCTTGGCACCCTCCTGTAACTCGCGGCCACGAGCAGGTAGAGTCCCGAGCCAGACACGTCGCCCGGCAGGACCGAACCAGGGGCGTGCTCGCGAGACAGGTGCAAGCATGAGATCCTCATTGGCTGCTCCGCTCTCCGCTCTCCGCTCTCCGCTCTCCGCTCTCCGCTCTCCTCGCGTCGAGCCGTCGGGCTCCGCTGACTGCGGCCGTTCTGGTCGCCGCTAGCGCTGCGCTATCGGCCCAGAACATCGTGTTCTCCACGCACGACCAGACCCTCTCCAACCCACCGCGCGATCAGTTCAACGAGACCTGGGCGGATGTGAAGTCGCCGGGCGGCTTCCCCACGACGAACGTCGGCCTGCCTCCGCTCGGTTTCCCGATCGGGTTCCCGCCCACGGTCGACAACCGGTTCACTTACGCGGCCGGCACAATCGAGGTCGTCGACACGGGCCCAGCTGCTCTCTTCTCCGGGCAGACGGTCGTTGCGCCCGGAGTCGTGTTCACCCAGGGGCCCGGGCAGCCGAACAAGCAGGTGGCGATCTTGCAGGTGAACACCGTGCTCCTGAACCCGATCTTCGCCCAGGCCTACTACTATGGCACGGACCTGAACGGCGACATCGTCATCGACCGGTCGACGAATGCTCGCGCGGTGTCCGTTTGGCGCACCGCAGCACCGGGGACCGACCGGATCGCGATTTGCGGCGAGACCTTCGACGATGCGATCCCTGGAGCTCAGTACGGCCCCGCCGCCGGCGGCTGGGCGAACGGCAACGTCAACGCATCGACGGGCTTCATCGCGGTCTTCGATGGCAACGGAGCTCTGCAGTGGGCCTACCACTTCTTCGACGCCAACAACCCCGGCACGGACAGCTGCGCAATCACCGACGTCAGCATTCGCGTGGACGCCGCCGGCAACGAGATCGTCACCTACTGCGGCGTGTCCTCGCACGGTGCCGCGGCTGGCGGTGAGCTGTTGCCGTTGCGCCAGTTCGCGGCTGCCGCTCCGTGCATCGGTGGAATCGGCACGGGCCTGCCCGCGGGACAATGGGATGGCATCGTCGGCCGCGTCGTGTTTCCTGTCGGGGCCGCAGTGGCCGCACGCGATTGCCATTCCATCGTCGGCGGGCTGGGCCAGGACGGACTGTTCGGTCTCGTCGAACTCGACGCCGATCGGTTTGCCGTGGTCGGATCTTCCGCCTTCCCGGGGCCGGGCCCCGGTGGCTCGCCGATGATCGGGGCGTGCGGGCAGGCAGGTCCGTACGCGCTCGGCGGGGCGATGGTGTTCAACGCGCCCGTGCTTGGCGTTGGGGTCATGGTCCTGGAAACGGCGACGTCCCTCGGGAATGTCGGAGCCGGGTTCGAGACCGCGGCGCGTGACGTGACGTTCGGGCGATCGGCGCTCGGCGCCAACGGAGGCACCGGGAACACCCTCTACGTCGTCGGTTCGACGAATGCTCCTCTGGTGTTTGCACTGGCTGCCCTGCCGCCGTTGCCCGCGCAAGCCGCGCTCAACGGGCCAACCGATGGTTTCGTAGCGGCTCTCCTGCTGGCTGACCAGCCGCCAGCCCCACCGCAGTTCGTGCTGTGGACCGGTGCTTTCGAAGGAGGTCCGGGGAATGACGGTCTCACGGGTGTCAGTTGCTGGAGCGAGTTCAGCGAGCACGTCTCCACCGTTGGGTTCACGGACGCCAACGGCGGCGACATCACGCTCGCCAACTACTGGCTGAACAACACGGTTGGCGTAGCCAACCCACCTCAGCCCCCATCGACGCACCAGATCAACACCGGAGACTTCAACCTGCTTCGCATCCGCCAGACGGCGATTGGCGGCACCAATGCGGATGTGCCGGCCGCGATGGGTGCCAACACGGCGTTCACGCAGGGCCTGGCATGGGTTTCGGTGCTCGGTCAGGAGTCAGGTGGTGGCGTTGGCGTCGCGGAGGATGGTCGCATCAACGTCGTGGGGCGTACGCTGACCGGTGGCGGGTACCCGGTATTCGGGGTCGGAGCTCGCCTCCAGGACTTGCTGTTCGACGCGGTCCGGACCGAGTTGGATCTCACCGCGTTGGTGGTGAACCCGCTGCCGACGAGCGCCAACGTCGGTCGGTCGGATGGGACCGGCTTCCCGCCTCCCGGGTTTCCGCCAGCCGCTCCGCTCACGGGCGGCACGACGCCGTTCTGTGCCCTGTCGCCGTTTGGCATCCAGATCGGGCTGCCGGCTCCGGCGCTCCCGCGCATGTTGATCGACTTCGAGGGCGCCCTGACGCCCGGGACGACGGACGCCGCCATCCTGGTGAGCCGGCCGAGCAGCGGGGCGGTCAACATCGCTGCAGGAGTGCTGCAGTTCGGGTTCCCGCCAGCGTTCCCGAATGCGCTGCCGACCGGCTGTGAGATCTGGCTTGGCGGCGGGGTGTCTGCGGTGTTCCCCGCTCTCGCCGCGAATCAAGCCTTCCGGCTGGCTCTGGCCCCGATCCCGGGCGGCACTGGGGTGATCTCCGCGCAGGTGGTCTGCCTGCACTTCGCGCCCGTCGTCGGCGCATTCCCCGGCTGCGCGTCCGTTTGGACTGCGAGCCCTGTCTTGTCCTTCGGTCTGTGAGTTTCCCGCCGCCCGGTTCCGCCGGGCGGCACACCAGAGTCGCTGTCGCAACAGGATTCGCCATGATCGACCGGATCGTCTTCTTCTTCGTCGTGGCACTGCAGCTCGATGTCGTGGTGGCGCAGAGCTCGGTGCGCGGCTGGGGCTACACGACGTTCGACACCGAAGGCGCGCAGGATCAGATCGTCCAGATCTGTGCGAGCTATCTGGAAATGGGGGTACGGCGGGTCGACGGCCGGATCTTCCCCCGCGGGGAGAACGCTTTTGGAATTGCCGCTGTCCCGACGCTGCCATCCGGCTTGTCCTACATCGACTTCGGCGTAGCCAAGGGCGGCATTGGCCTCGTGTCGGACGGCACGGTGCGAGTGTGGAGCAACTGGGCCTACGGTGGCGGGCAGCCACCAACGATCCCCTCTGCCCCGCCACTCCCTCCGGGGGTGACCTATGTCGATGTCGATGTCTCGAATCACGCGCTTGCTCTTCGGTCGGATGGGGTGGTAGTAGCCTGGGGAGACAACCCATACGGTCAATGCAACGTTCCCGCCTTTTCTCCGGGAGCCGTAGTGAGGGCCGTGCGTGCGAAACGAGCGACAAGCTACGCGCTGATGTTGGACGGATCGATCATCGCGTGGGGGCAGAACACGTTCGGGCAAACTGCGGTGCCGCCGTTGGCGCCAGGCACGACTTATCTGGATCTCGACGTGGGGCCCAACCACGCAGTGGCAGTGCGGTCCGACGGTGAGTTGGTGCTCTGGGGCTCAAACCAATACGGGCAGCTCAACGTGCCACCGCGACCTGCGGGAACCTCGTACCTGCTGGCTGCCGTAGGCCAGGTGCATACGCATGCATACCGCTCCGATGGCATACTCGTGAGTGTGGGGGCACCGTCTAGTTATGGCGTGATGAACCCCCCACAGATTCCACCTGGAACCACGGTGACGCAACTCTGCGCAGGTTACAGCTTCGGTGCGGCGCTGCTATCGAGCGGGCGAGTCTTGTACTGGGGCTCTAATCAGCAGGATCTGGATCACCGGGGGCTGCCACAACCGACGCCGAGCACCCCGGGTCCGAGTTACGTCGACATCGCCGTGGGCTACGAGCACCACCTGGCCGTGGTGTCCTCAGGCGAAGTGCAGGCATGGGGTAACAACCTTGATGGCCAATGCGCCGTACCGCCATCGCTGCTGGGCATCGTGCCAGCCAAGGTGGCGACGCATTCATTCCACAGTGGAGCCATGTTGGCCAGTGGGCAACTGGTCATGTGGGGCAACAACTCGCTTGGTCAGTGCAGCGTGCCGGCATTGCCGCCGGGCACGACCTACGTCGACTTCGCGATTGGGCAAACGCACACATTGGCCGTGCGGTCGGACGGCACCGCGGTCGGATTCGGTGACAACACCTGGGGAATGCTCAACGTGCCGCCGCTGCCGCCGGGCGTGCGCTACGTGCAGGCCGACGCCGAGAGTCGCCGCTCGGCGCTGCTGCGATCGGATGGACAGATCGAGAGTTGGGGCTACCTGACCTTCTTCGGTCAACACACTCAGTTGCCGCTCCCAGCGGGGATCGTGTACACCAAGGTTGCGACGGGTCTAGGTACGACAGCAGCACTGCGGTCGGACGGGAATGTCGTCCGCTGGGGCGACACGGCCCCCAGTGGACAATGGCAACCGCAACCACCGTTGCCGTGGGGGACGAGCTACGTCGACGTCGATTGTGGCTCCATGCACGTCAGCGCGCTGCGGTCCGACGGCCGCATCGTCACGTACGGTGTCTGCAATTGGCTGCAGCATCTCGTGCCGGCTCTGTATCCCGGCGAGTCCTACGTGCAGGTTGCGTGTGGCCCCTACAAGGTCAGCGGTCGCGTCGGCCCGACCAGCACGTTCGTCGCGATCGCCCCCGGTTGTGCTGGCTCCATGCAGGCCAGTCGCCTCGTACCGCGCAACACCCCGAAGATCGGCCAGGCGTTCACGATGACGATGTTCGATCTGCCGGTGAACACCGCGATGCTGGCGATGTCGCTCCAGCTCCTGCGGCCGCCGCTGGACCTGGGAACGCTCGGCATGCCGGGCTGCGCCTGGCACGTGCCGCCAGACGCGGTTGCCCTCTTCATGGGCCAGGACAACCAGGCGCGTTTCGAGTTGGCGATTCCCTACAGCCAAGTGCTCGTGGGCATCCACTTCTACCAGCAGGCGCTGGTGCTGGACCCGGCAGCCGGCAACCCGTTTGGAGCGGTTGTCAGCAACGCCGCCGAGGGTGTCGTCGGGCGACCGTGATGCAGGGAGACGCGCCGGCACGGAGATCTCAGGGCACGCGGCGCCAGCGGCGCGCGAACGTTCCCACACGCGCCCGGCGGCTCAGCTGGACGGGGTTTCGCCCACGTCGTGGAGCACGCGCTCGACGACGGCCGGAGCAAGCCGGAAACCGACTTCATCGCGCAGCCGTGCGATGAGCGGTGCGAGCGCAACCAGCAGCCGGCGGTGCTTTGCCTCGACCAGCACACCGATCACGCCGACCACGTGCAGTCCGAGCCTGGTCGCGACGCCCCGTCCGGCCCTCTCGTCCATGAGCAGCAGATCAGCGTGGAGTTCCAGCGCCAACGCGATCGCCTCGGCTTCTCCACGATCGAGGCTCGTCTGGAGTTCCTCGACCACGCGGGACTCGGCCACGGCACGGCGCTCGATCCAGTCGGCCTTCGCGAGTTCGTTCCGCTGCGCGGCGGTGGCTCCGGTTTCGATCTCCTGCCAGACGCGTTCGGGAACCGCAACCCGCTAGTAGAGGGCAGAAAGCAGATCGAGGCGGCCGATTCCGTGCAACGCGATCAGCGGCGATGCATCCGAAACGACGATCACAATCTGCCGAGGGACCGCATCGTGGCCACGTCGGCCTCGTAGTCTTCGACTTCGTAGTGGATCGCCACGCCGAGCGCGCCGAGAACGTGGAGGAAGGCCGTTGCGGTCGTGCCTGCGAGTTCACGGGCCTTGCCAAACGACAGGTGGCCCTGGCGATAGAGGTGGACTGCCAGTTCACGGCGCACCTCGTCCGGGGAGAGGCGAGCCGCTCGGAAGAGGTCGAAGGGCAGGTCGAGGGCGCTCGACATGGCGGCCAGCATCGCCCGGGGTCGGAAGGAGGTCAAGGTGCTGCCATGGGGCCATGGTGGCCCGCCGCGGCGGCCCTGGGTTCGCGCGGCATCCAGGAACACAGCAGCGAGGCGAGCGCGATCGCCTACAGGATCTTCTGCACCAGCACCGGCACTTCGTGGACCAGCTCGTTGACCACCGAGCCCAGCACCGGCGTGCCAAGCGACCGCAGATACGTCAGGTTGCGCCGCACTACCGCGGCGCGATGCCGGTTCGCTTCGACGACCAGCACCACCGCGTCGATCGAGCGCACCACGAAGCTCGCTTCCGGCGCGCGGTTCAGCCCCGGCACGTCGACCAGGCACAGGTCCCGCTCCACCATCGCCTGGCCGAGGATCGTGCGCAGCTTGTCGCCGGTGAACGCCCAGAACGGATCGCTGGACTTGCCGGCCGGGATCAGGTCGACGCCGGCGGCGACGTTCGGCCGCACCGCGTCGCGCAGCGTCGCCTGCCCGGCCAGCAGTTCGGCGAGGCCCGGCGACGACGTCGCCGAGAACACCGCCGCCAGCGCCTGTTCGCGCAGCGTCGCCTCGACCAGGGCGATGCGCTTGCCCTTGCTGCCGAGGAACAGGGCGAGGTTGGCGGCCAGCGTGTTGGAGCCTTCGTCGTCGCCGATCGCGCAGAAGCCGACGGTGCGGTGGGTGTCGCCGACGCCGCGCTGCAGCAGCGCCGACCACAGGTGGCCGAGTTCGGTCGCGATGACCTCGCTGCGCCGGCTCTTCGGATCGTGCTTCTGGATGACGGTCGCCATGGCGCTCACCAGCCCTGCTCGCGCAGCACTTCGTGGCGGCGCAGGTTCTTGTTGTCGAGCCGCGGCATCATGCCGATCACCGCGAGGCCCTCGATCTGCTCGAGGTCGTTGCGGGTGCGCACCACGGTGTCGGGCAGCGCGCGCAGCACGATGATGCCGAGGCCGAAGAACAGGCCGACCAGCAGGCCGCCGAGCAGCAGCTTGCCGCGGTTGGGGCCTTCCTTCTCCAGCGGCAGCGTCGCCGGCTCGACTTCCTTCAGCGCGCTGAAGTTGCCGGCGCCGAGCAGGCGCTTCTGCTCCATCTGTTCCTTGTTGAAGCGCGCCGCGGTCTCGCTGGTCTCGGCGTGCAGCTTGGTGGCGCGCAGCGCTTCGTACTCGGGCTCGAGCACGAGCAGCTGCCGCAGCCGCGCCGAGCGCCTGGTCTGCTGCTGCTGCATCAGCGTCAGCTCGGTCGCCGCGGTCGCCATCTGCGCCTCGTACTTGCCAAGGTCCTCCTGCATGCCCTTGTAGATGGGATTGAGCACCGAGACCTCGACCGGCTCGGCCTCGCGCGCGGTCTTGCGCATCTGCTCGATCGCCATCTTCGCGGCGTCGATCTGGCCGCGCTTGGCGCCGATCTGGTTGTCGTTCGGGTCGGCGAGCTGCTGCTGCAGCGTCGCCAGCTGCTGGTAGAGGTCGATCAGCTCCGTTTCCTTCTTGGTGATCGCCTCGCTGTTGAGGCCGGGCTTGATCTTCTCGGTCACGTACTGCGGCACCGCGTCCGGGCCGGTCAGCTTGCGCTTCAGCTCCTCGATCAGCTTGCCCTTGACCTGCACGTCGGCCTCGAGCTTGGTGACCTGGACCGCGCCCTCGCCGGCGTCGAGCTGCAGCCGCTTCTTCTCCATGTCGAAGTCGTCGACCTGCGCCTTGCGTTCGAGGAACTCGCGCATCGCGTTGCGCGCCAGCGTGTGCTTGGACTGCGCATCCTCGAACGCCCGCTGCGACTCCTCGTAGGCACGCGTGCTGTCGTACTTCTCGATGTGCGTCTTGATGCCCTCGGCCATGTAGGTGGCGAGGATCTCCTTGGCGAGGCCCGGGCTGTTGGCGGTGCAGGTCGCGAGCAGCACGTCGGTGTACTTCGGCCGTTCGACGTGGATCGTGCGCTTCAGGTGCTTCAACGCCTCGTCGGCGGTGCGGTCCTCCTCGCGGGTCTTGTTCCAGTCGCGCTGGATCCGGAAGAACAGCGCCTTCCACGCCGACGAGTCGTCGCCACCGGGGTTGTACGGCTCGAGGATGCGCGCCGGACCGAGGCGGTTGATGACCTTCTTCAGCAGGTCGTCGGTGGCGAGGATGTAGGTCGCGCTGGTCGCGATCGTCTCCTGGCTCATCTCCGCGGTGCGCGTCGGGTCGGCGCCGAGCTTCTCGGCGCCCGAACCGGTCAACACGAAGGTGCCGGTGCTGAGGTAGCTGTTGGCGGTGGTGATCGCGAGGAAGGTGCCGACCAGCAGGCCGAACAGCGTGGTGCCGAACAGCAGGTAGCGGGCGCGGAACGCCGCCGCCAGCAGCCGCTGGAACGACAGCCCGCCGGCCTCCTCGCCCTGCGGCGCTGGCTGCAGGCTGGTCAGGGCGGCGCGCGCGCTGCGCTGCAGTTCGTCGGCGAGGTTCTTGGTCATCGCGGTGCGTTCGTTCCCCGGCCCGCTCGATGGTGCCTGGCTCGGCAGCGAGGGACCGGGAATCCTAGCGAGGCCAGGCGACGTCGACACGCCGCCGGACCAGCCTTCCTTTCGGCAGCACGGGGCCATCCGCCTTTGCCGAACTGCCACCAGCGCGCCGCCAACGGCCGAACAGCGCGAGCTTGGCCAGTGCCCGGCCGATAGGCTCGCCGACGATGGTCGGTCGCCGGGTCGTTGGTCGGAAGGAAGCGGCGCGGGTCGGGGCGTTCGCCGCGACCGCGCTGCTGGCCGCCTGCTCGTCGTCGCCGGATCCACGCCCCGCGTCCCAGGATGGGCCACCCGCGATTGCCGGAGTGCGCGACGGTCTCGGCGCCGATGTCGACAGTCAGGACGTTCGCAGCTCGCTGTTCGCGAACTGGGACGCGTTCGTCGACCCCGAAGGCCAGCCCGTCGTCTACGAGTGGAGCGTCGGCACCACTGCCGGCGGCGACGAGGTGGTGCCGTGGACCGACGTCGGCGGGGCGTCGCGCGCCTCGATCAGCGGCATCGAGCTGCCGCTCGGCGTGGCCCTCTACGTCAGCGTCCGCGCCCGCGACCTCAACGGCCACCGCAGCGCGACTTCGACCAGCGACGGCGTCGTGATCGGCGAACGCATCGCGCGCACGCCGACGCTGACCAACGATCCGCAGGCAGCGCTGCCCGTCGGCCACCTCGCCGAGCTCGATCGTGCCGGCACGTCGTGGGCGTTCGACCGCCCCGTGCAGTGCGGGCGCTTCGTCAACGGCGACTGGTGGGTCGTCGGCCCGGTCGCGATCGTCGCGATCACGCCGCGCTCGGTCGCCGATGGCGCCCGCGTCCGCCACGGCTCGATGATCAACCCGGATCCGAAGGCGCACACGCAGGGCTACGACAGCGCGATGTTCGGCGACGGCGCCGCCGGCCGCTTCGACCCCGTCGCCAACGTCGGCCTCGGTGTCAGCGCCGCGCAGCCGCTGCGCCTCTTCCCCGGGCAGAGCCTGGTCAGCGCGACCAGCCACGCGCTCGCCGGCAACCTGCCGCAGCTGGAGACCTGCGCGGTGCTGACCTGCCTCGATGCGCCGCCGCCACCGAACTCGTTCCGGCCGCCGTACGCCGGCACCGACAAGACCTGCCGCTGGAGCGCCGACCGGCTCGACCTCACGAAGCTGGCACAGCTCGACGCCGTGCCCGGTGCGCCGACGATCCCCGAACTGGTCGAACGCTTCGAACGCACCTGGCTCGACCACGTGCAGGGCTGGACCGGACGCTACCTGCACCCGAGCCGCAACATGCCCGACTACGGCCGCGACCTCGCCGACCTCGTCGGCCAGGCCGCGCTGGTGCTGCAGCTCGACCAGAAGCCGGTGGCGAAGCGCCCGCTCGCGATCCAGCTGGTGCAGCTCGGCATCGACTGCGCCGGCATCGTGCGCAGCGGCGGCCGCTTCCTCGCCGACGGCGGCAGCGGCAGCGGCCGCAAGTTCCCGGTGCTGTTCGCCGGTGCCTTGCTCGGCGACGACGAACTGCTGACCCTCGCCCGCGAGCGCAAGTTCGCGTTCGGCGAAGATGCGCAGACGTTCGTCATCGCGGCGACCGGCGACACCTGGAACGGCGGCCACGGCGGCTACGGCGCCGACGACGTCGGCCTGCCCGAATGGGGCAACCGCCACCACGACGACCCGCAGCACGACAGCAAGTCGTGGACAGGTGATCCGTACCGCCGCTGCTGCACCGCCAACGCCTGGCACGGCTTCGTGCTCGCCGCGCGCATCATGGGCCTGAAGGAGGCGTGGGGGCACGACGCGCTGTTCGACTACATCGACCGCTACATGCAGATCGAGCCGAAGGGCAGCTGGACGCGTTCGTGGAACCCATTCGCCGAGCGCATGTGGGACGCGCACCGGGCGAAGTTCTGACCGGCAGCGGCTACAGTTCGTCCAGCAGCCAGCGATCCCCGTCGTGCACGACCCGCATCTCGACTGGCGCGCGTCGCTCGCCGACGACGAGGTTGGCCTCCGAACCATCGTCGGGCCAGTGCAGCCTGACGGCGCCACGTTCGGCAGTGCCGCGATAGCTGTAGCCCCAAGCCGTCGGGGCCACGCCCCCGAAGTGCAGCGTCATCACCGAATCCACTGCCTCGGCGTACTCTCTCCATCCACGCTTCTCGATGCGCTGCTGGATGGCTGGTGAGTAGAGGGCTGCGAGCGCGGCGACGTCGCGCCGTCGAACCGCCTCCAGCATCGCGCGCACCGGTTGCGCCTGCGTCGGCACCACCGCGAAGTCGAATGGCGCGCCGGCGGCGGTCCGCGGCAGGGTCGTTGCCGTTCCCGGTGACAGCGTCGGCCCGAGCCCGGCAGCCGGTCGGGTCGGCTGCCCGTCGACCCGGGGATCTCCGGGCGCATCGATGGTCGACGAACTCGACAGCGCGATCCAGACGCAGGCGCCCCACGCCAGCAAGGCCGCGAACACGAGCGCCTTCCGCGCCCTGCTCCGCTGCGGTCGATCCGTTGTCTGCATCCGACTCCCTCTCAACCCTGCAGCAGGTCGCGGAACAGCGCCAGCGAGTCGCGTTCGGCGGGAACGATGCGGCCGTCGGCCTTGATCGCCAGCTCGGCGACCTGCAGGAACAGCTGCCGGTGCGCAGCCGGCACTGCCGACGGGTCGACCTCCTCGACGTTCGGCGGCACTTGCAGCCAGCGCTTCACCTGTTCAAGGTCGGCGTCGCTCAACGCCAGCCGGCCAGCGATGCGCATCACCAGGTCGCGTTCCTGCTGCGCGACCTTGAGGTCGGTCCACACGAACGAGCACACGAACCGCAGCAGGTTCATGCGTTCGGCGGGAGTCATGTTCATGGTGGCAGTGGAGCACTGCTGCCGCGCGCGCGCCACGTCGCCGTCGCGGTCGCCGCCCGGATCACGGGCAGCCGGTGCCCGCGGCGCGCAGGCGCAGGCCGTTGCTGACCGCGAGGAAGCCCAGCACCGGCCCGCCCGCCACCACCTCGAACGCCTGGCACGCGACGTCGGTCGGCGACAGCGCCGCCGGGATCGGCAGCGCGAAGGTCGCGAGCCCCGAACCGTTCGCCTGCACCAGGTGCGTCGCGATCGACTGCGCCTGGTCGAGGAACAGCGTGCAACCGCCGCCGAGCGGCACGTTCGCGGCGAGCCCCGCGAAGCCGAACACCACGAAGCCCGACGGCGCGACCTGCGCCTGCAGCGCGTAGCCGGGGTTCGGCGACGACGGCGTGCCGTTGCCGAACAGCGCCGGCGCCGGCGTGCCGCAGCCCGCACCGAGCAACTCGTTGCCGTACAGCCCCGGCACCTGCGTGGCCACGGTCAGCGACAGCGCCCCGGGACCGACGCGCGCCTGGTCGATCGTCATGCTGCCGGCGACCGGCGCCGCGTCGCTGTCGAACCACACGTTGTAGATCGTGTTCCAGTCGAGCGGGTTGCTGGCCGCCGCGTTGAACGCGAGCTCGCCGCCGACCCGCGTGACCGTCCACTGGTTCAGCGCGTTCTGGTCGACGTCGCGGAAGCCGGTGTTGACCACGTTGGCCGTCGGGCACACCGGGATCCGGATCGCGGCACCGCCGCGGTGGTTGTCCTGGTTGTGCACCGCGTACTCGTAGTGCCACAGCCCGTTCACCGGCCCGGTGACCTTGACGCCGACGACGAAGTGGCCGTCGTCGGTGCCGTTGCTGGCCGTGTTGATCGTCGCCCCGTTCCACCGCTGCAGCACCGAGCCCTGCAGCGCCGCACCCGCGACCAGCGCCGACGTCCACGCGGTGCCGTTCCAGGTGATGTTCAGTTGCCGCGACGCGAAGTTGTTGCCGCGGTTGGTGCCCGGCTCACCCTTCGCGACCACCTGCGCCTGGCCGAAGAATGTCGCCCCCGGCACCGCGAGTTCTGGCTCCTGCACGAGGATGCGGTTCTTGAACACGTCCCAGCCGGCCGTCGACAATGACTGGATGCTGTCGCTCGCCGCGGCACCGCTGACCGGTGGATCGCCGCGGTCGAAGTAGCTGCCCTGCGGGTTCCAGCTGCCCTGCCACGGGTTGATCTCGTCGGTCGGACCGAGGTTGCCCTGGTTGCCGTTGAAGCCGGTGCTGTAGACGTCGTAGCAGCCGATCCGGAACGTCTGCGACGGGCCCGACTGGCAGGTGCCGCACGGCCCGCCCGAGAAGTTGAAAGCGACGCGCGAGTGCTTGAGGTGCCCCTTGTTGCTGACCTGCACCATGCGGCCGCCGCTCTCGCGCGCGATCAGGAACGCGATCTTCGGGTAGGTGTCGAGCATCACGCCGCTCGAGCTGCCGCCGACCCAGCCGAGCCAGGTCAGGTGCGTGGTGCCGGTGTTGCACATCGAGTGGCCGATCATCATTCCCATCTCGCCGTTCGGGTACGGCAGGCCGCGGCGGCCGTACACGGTCGGCGAGCCGATCTCGAAGATGCGGATGTCGGTGCCGGGGATCGAACCGACCTGGGCGAGCAGCGAGGAGGAGAACGTGAACGCGCAGAGGGCGAGCGGATGGCGCATCGCGGCAGTGGACGTCGACGCAACGGCACCGGCAAGCCCCGGCGCCCGTTCGGGGCAAAAGGCAACGCCGCGCTTCCCCGGCCGCGCACGGCGACCGAGAATCCCGGCATGAAGAACCTCGCGCGAATCGTGCTCGTCTCCTCCCTGTTCCTGTTCGCCGGTTGCGCCGGCCCGTCGGCCACCGACAACACCGGCCGCGGCATGAGCGACGCAGCCGCCACGCTGAACAGCAAGTGCGTGGTGTCCGGCGAAGCGTTGGACGCCAAGAGCCCCACCGTTGCCTACATGGGCGGCAAGGTCGGCTTCTGCTGCAAGGACTGCGTGGCCAAGTGGAACGACATGGACGATGCGGCGAAGAAGGCCGCGGTCGCCAAGGCGAAGTGACGCCGTGCCGGAGCCGAAGGTCGCCGCGCGCACGCCGTACGTGCTCGACGCCCCGCCGGGCACTTACGCGTGGTGCGCGTGCGGCCAGAGCAAGAAGCAGCCGTTCTGCGACGGCTCGCACGCGGGCTCCGGCTTGGTGCCCAAGATCGAGGTGATCGCCACCGCCCGGAGGGTGGCCTGGTGCGGCTGCAAGCAGACCTGCACCAAGCCGTTCTGCGACGGCTCGCACCGGAAGCTGGCGCCGTGAACGGACCGCGCCGGCGCTGGCCGGCGCGGATTCTGGTCAGGATTGCGGGGGCCGATGCCACTGTTGGCATGAACCTCACCATCCATCGCGGTCCGTTCCGTCCCCTTCCCTCCTTCCTTGCCGTCGCCGCGGCATGCACGTTCGCGGCGGCGCTCGCCCCGTTGCCGGCGCAGACCTGCTGGGGCCAGGGCTCCGTTCCAGTCGCGGCCAGCATCGAGCCGGGCCCGCTGCTGCTCGGCTGCGCAGCCAGCCCCGGCTGGCCGCAGTGGCACCTGTTCACGCCGGCCCATCGCGCACCGGCCCCGCACCCGGGCTTCAACCCCGGCGACGCCACTGCGCGCTCGCGCCTGCTGGTCGCGTACCGCTGCACCGGCTTCCTGCTGGTGCCGGTCGTGCCGGTCCGCATCACCGTGATGGGCTACGTGCTCGATCGCGACGAGATCGCCTGCCCGGTCACGTCTTGAGCGCGTGCCCTTCGCGCTTCGACAGCCACAGGCTGCAGACCAGGTCGCTGGTCACGTTGGGCATCGTGCGCGTCATGTCGACCAGCCGGTCGACGCCGAGGATCAGGGCCAGCATCTCGGGCTTGATGCCGACCTGCGTCAGCACCACCGCCAGCAGCGGCAGCGAACCGCCCGGCACCCCGGCGGCGCCGATCGCGGTCAGCACCGCGAGGCCGATCACCAGCAACTGCTCCCCGGGCCCGAGCGCGAGCCCCGACACCTGGGCCAGGAACAGCACCGACACGCCCTCGAACAGCGCGGTGCCGTTCATGTTCATCGTCGCGCCGAGCGGCATCACGAACCCCGCGATCTCCTTCGGCGCGCCGAACTCGTCGACCGCGGTGCGGATCGTCGTCGGCATCGTCGCGTTCGACGACGAGGTCGAGAACGCGGTCAGCAGCAGCGTCTTGCAGCCGCGCAGGAAGCGCAGCGGGCCGATGCCGGCGAACACCTTCGCCAGCGCGGTGAGCACCACGAACTGGAAGAACAGCAGACCGCCCATCGCGGTCAGGAAGTACCAGCCGACCAGCTTCATCACGTCGAAGCCGAGCTTGGCCGTCGCGGTGAAGATCAGGCAGGCGACGCCGAGCGGCGCCAGTTGCATCGCCCAGCCGAGCACCTTCACGCACAGCTCGTAGATCGTCTCCAGCGTCTCGCGCAGCACGCGGGTGCGTTCGCCCGGGAAGCGCATCGCGGCGGCGCCGAGGATGAGCGCGAAGAAGATCAGCCCGAGCACCTTCTTGTTGTCCGACGCGGCACCGACGACGTTGTCGGGCACGATCTCGACGATCGTGTTCAGCGAGAAGCCGCTGCCCTTCTGGCCCTCGCTGATCTTCTCGGCAGCCTTGGTGCTGTATTCGGCTTGCACCTTCGCCGCGACCTCGGCACTGACCTGCTTGCCCGGCGCGATCACGGTGACCAGCGTCATGCCCAGCACCGCCGCCGCCGACGTGGTGATCAGGAACCACGCCGCCGCGCGCCCACCGAGCCGGCCGAGCGTCTGCACACTGCCGAGCCCGGCGACGCCGAGGAACAGCGAGCAGAACACGACCGGCACCACCACCATGAACAGCAGGCGCAGGAACAGCTGGCCGATCGGCTGAACGACCTTGTCGGCCCACCACACGAGTTCCTGGTAGCCCTGGCTCGGAGACTCCCCGGTCGCCGGCGACAGCGCGACGTTGCAACTGACCCCGACGACGGCGCCGAGCACGAGGCCCAGCAGGATCTTGGTCGGCAGCGACAGGCCCTTGCGCGGTGCTCCGGTTTCCATGGCGCGGCGAACGTTAGCGGCCCGCCCGCACCGCCCCGCATCAGGATCGCGGAAACACCCGCCCACTGCATCTCACTGGAACTCGTGCCGCAGGGTCGATCGGTTCTCGCCGCGACGCGCGGTTTCCCTCGGCAAACCGTCAGGGCCGTCCTCGTGTTCGTCTCGTTCCATGGCATCCGAGAAGCGTCGGCCCAGCTCCAGCAGAGCTGTCAACCATGTTCCCGGTCTGAGAAGAAGAACTGTCAGCCTTGTCACTGGGCCGAACTGTCAGGGATGTACCCGGGTTGGACCGTCTGACCCCCCCCGAGGCTTGCATGTCGACGCTCTCGACGATGCGATGTCCGCCGAATCAAGATGACAGCGACACCGGCGAAGACGACCCCGCGCAAGCCGCGAGCGCAGTTGCTGCCGTTCCCGGCGCAGCACGGCGGCCCCCGCAAGGGTGCGGGTCGCAAGCCCGCCGGCCAGGTCGCCGGCGTTCGGCACGCGCCGCGAGCTCCGCTCGCGCCGCGTTTTCCGGTGCACGTCACCGTCAAGCTGCGCCAGCACCTCCCCCGCCTGCGCCAGCGCGACGTTTACGTCGTGCTGCGCGGTGCGTTCGTCGCCAGCAAGGATCGCTTCGGCTTCCGGCTCGTGCACTACGCGGTACTCAACGACCACCTGCATTTGCTCGTCGAGGCAGCCGACAGGACGGCGCTGCACCGCGGCATGAAGGGCCTCGCCGTGCGCATCGCCAGGCGCCTCAACAAGCTGTGGGGCAGGAAGGGCAGCGTCGTCGCCGACCGCTACCACGACCGCATCCTGACCTCGCCGCGCGAGGTCAGGAATGCGCTCGTGTACCTGTTCGGCAACGCCCGCAAGCACGCGGCCGAAGGCCGCATGCTCGCGGTGCCGCAGGCCATCGACACCTACACGTCCGCACCCTGGTTCGACGGCTTCCGTGAACGCATCACCGTGCGGGGCCTGGACACGATCGAGCGTCCGCTCGCGGACGCCCGATCGTGGCTGCTGCGAATCGGCTGGCGCCGCGCCGGCCTGCTCTCCGCAGCAGAAACACCGAAGTCCGCCTGAAGCCCCAACACGGTTCGTCGCTCGCGCCGCCAGAACCTCACCGCGCCGAAGCCGAGACCCGGCTGCGCCCGCCGCCTTCCGGCTGCACGACGACCTGCGCGCCGATGCGTTCGCCGAGCCCGTCGACGTGCGAGATCACCCCCACCTGGCAGCCGGTCGCCTGCAGCGAGTCGAGCGCGCCCAGCGCAACCTCGAGGCTCGCTGCGTCCAACGTGCCGAAGCCTTCGTCGAGGAACAGCGTCTCGACCCGTGAGCGCGGCGCCGCCAGCGTCGCCAGCGCCAAGGCCAACGCCAGCGACACCAGGAACGTCTCGCCGCCCGACAAGGTCATCAGGCTGCGCGCGGTGCCGCCGAGGTCGAGGTCGACGACGACGAAGTCGAGCGCGCCGCCGGGGTTCTTGCGCAACTGGTAGCGCCGCGCCAGCTCGGCGAGCCGCCGGTTCGCCTCGAGCAGCAGCAGGTCGAGCGTCAGTTCCTGCGCGAACACCGCAAACGCGTCGCCAGTGCTGCTGCCGATCAGTTCGTCGAGTGCTTGCCAGGTCGCGCACGCCGCCTGCGCAGCAGCGAGGCGCGGTGCGAGTTCGGCGCGCTGCTTGCGGATCAGGTCGTCCATACCGAGCTGCGAGCCCGCGTCGACCAGCTTCTGCTCGACCACGTCGGCGCTGCGCCGCGCATCGTCGAGCGCGTGCTGCGCTTCGGCGGCATCCAGCGACGGCGCCTCGCGGCTCTCGTGCAAGCGGCGCTGCTCGGCGCGCTCCTGCAGGATCGCGCGGGCCCGGGCCACCGCGACCTCGAGGCCGCGCAGGGCCAGTTCCTCGGCGC